>JBCCNM010000005.1:0-50445 GCA_039025835.1 Pseudomonadota bacterium
AAACGGCGGCGTGTCTGGAAGTCCAAGGACGCCGAGGACACGCAGGCGGCTTACCTGACGCTGTACGAGTGCCTCGTTGCAGCGCACAAACTGATGGCGCCGTTTGTGCCGTTCCTGGCGGAGACGGTCTACCAGAACCTGGTCCGTTCCCGAAACGATGCCGCGCCTGTCAGCGTGCACCTTGCCGACTGGCCGGACGCTGATCCGGCATGGAAAAACGAGGCGCTGCTGTTCGACATCGGTGTCGTGCAAAAAGTGGTCAGCCTTGCTCGCGCGGCACGTGGCCAGTCCGGCGTCCGCACACGCCAACCACTGTCCCGGCTGTTGTTGCGGGCACCGGATGATGCGTCGGCACGTGCGCTGGCGTCGCATCAGGAGCAGATCCTCGAGGAGCTGAACGTCAAGGAGATCGAGTTCATCGCTCGCGACGCCGGACTCGTGAATTATCGGATCAAACCCAATCTGCCGGTACTCGGCAAGCGCTACGGCAAACTGGTCCCGCAGATTCGGGCAGCGCTCGAGGCGGCTGACGGCGCCGCGATTGCCACTGCTTCGGCAGCCGGCACGTCGTTTACGATCAATGTGGCCGGCGACGCGCTCGAGCTGACCGGTGACGACGTGCTTGTGGAAACCAGTTCCGCCGAGGGCTATGCCTGCGGCGAGGAGGGTGGCTTCCTGACCGCACTGGATACGACGCTGAGTGACGAGCTCGTGTCGGAAGGGCTGGCGCGCGAGGTTGTCCGGTCCGTGCAGGATTCACGAAAGCTCGCGGGTCTGGAGGTCTCAGACCGGATTGTGCTCGGTGTGGCCGGCACACCGGCGGTCGAGCAGGCGCTGGCTATCCACCGAGACTACCTGATGACAGAGACACTGGCTATTGACTGGGAAACGGCGCAGTCAGACCCGATTTACAGCGAGGAGCGTCAACTTGGCGACGATGCCTGGCGTATTGAAATTTCCAAAAAGGACTGAAATATCAGGGTTTAGGGTCCGGCTTGCAGACACTTCCTGATGTTTGCTATAACCGATGGGCGCGGGAGGCCGATTACCCGCAGCGCCAGTTTCAGCGACAGCTGCGGGGTCATCGGAAAGCGCATGGCGCCGCACCGGGACGTCTCGAGCGGCCAAAAACAAAAACAATAACGCTGGAGCGACAATGAGCTACCACCTTGACCGGTTTCACTCGGCCGTAATGGTTCTGGCCGGTGACGGTCACGTCAAATCTCGCCTGATCAAGGCCTTCGAGGAAAACCTTGCCGGCATTCCCGAAGACGATCTTCCTGCCGACCTGAAACGGGACTTTTGCGAGCTGAAGTCCTGCATGACCGCCGTCGAACCGATGCGTGACGAGGGACCCGCGTCTGCAACGGTGCGCAAGATGTCGACCAGCGATGCCAGTGACTGTGCGGTGCGGGTCGTTTCCATGTACGGTGAAATGCTCAAACAACTGACGTCCGATGACGCTCCGCTTGACGACAAAGTCTCCCCGTTCCTCGTAAAGACAGCGTCCTGAGCCACGTACCTTGAGCCCGTCGTCGGCTGAATCTCGCGATGCGAGCAATTCGGTGGCCGATTTGCCGATCGGCGTCTTTGATTCCGGCGTCGGTGGACTGACCGTCCTGAAGGCAATGCGTGACGCTTTGCCGCAGGAACACTTTCTCTATCTCGGCGACACGGCGAGGCTGCCCTACGGAACCAAGAGCCCGGCGTCTATCGCCCGCTATGCCAGCCAGGCGACAGCTGTGCTGTCCGCGCGCGGAATCAAACTACTGGTCGTCGCCTGCAACACAGCCTCTGCTGTAGCGCTGGATGCGCTTCAGCAACAGCTCAAGCCGGTGCCGGTCATCGGTGTCATCGAACCTGGCGCAGCGGCCGCGGTCGCGGCAGGGCGGAACCATCTGGTACTGGCGACAGAGGCGACCGTGCGCCTCGGTGCTTATCGCGACGCGATCCAGCGACGGGATGACTCGGCTTCGGTTCGTGAACTGGCCTGCGAGATGCTCGTGGCACTCGCCGAGGAGGGCTGGGATGACGATGAGATCACGCGGCAGTGTATCCATCGCTACCTCGAGCCGGTGCGCTCGGCCGGCTATGTTGCGGACACAGTGATTCTCGGTTGCACCCATTTTCCGCTGCTGCGCCCGGCGGTTGTTGACGTCGTCGAGCCCGGTGTCGCCGTCGTGGACTCCGCCAGCACCACGGCAGGCGTGGTCGCGGAGCATCTGGCGTCGTCGGGGCTGGCACGCTCGGTCAGCAACCGCGGCTCGCTCCGCCTGCTGGCCACCGACGGTGCCACACGTTTTGCCCGCGTGGGCGGACACTTTCTTGGCGAGACGCTGGCGACGACCGATATCGAGATCGTCGATCTCTGAGCAGACGAACTAGCGGTCGTTATCGATCATGCGCAGGAATTCCGCGCGCGTTGCCGCATTGGCTCTGAATGCGCCGAGCATGGTGCTCGTGACCATTGAGACGTTGGTCTTGTGTATGCCGCGCGTCGTCATGCACTGATGCGATGCGTCGACGACAACCGCGACGCCGCGCGGCTGCAGCACGTCATTGATACAGGTCGCGATCTGCGCAGTCAGCTTTTCCTGCACCTGGAAACGACGAGCGTACGCTTCAACGACCCGGGCCAGTTTTGAGATCCCGACGACCTTACTGTCCGGCAGGTAGCCGACGTGCGCCTTGCCGATGATTGGCGCCATGTGGTGCTCACAGTGAGATTCAAAGCTTATGTCGCGCAGCACGATCATCTCGTCATAGCCCTCGACTTCCTCGAAAGTTCGGCGCATGAACTCATACGGCTTGTCCTTGTAGCCGCTGAACCAGTCTTCGTAGGCCCTGGCCACCCGTTTCGGCGTATCGACAAGCCCCTCGCGTCGAGTGTCCTCGCCGGCCCACAGCAACAGCGTACGAACGGCGTCCTCGGCCTGTCTGCGCGACGGTTTACGCGGTTTGGGTGCTTTTTTGACTGCCTTTGCCATTACATCGTTTCCTGCTGGTACTGCGGGGGTTTGTCGACCGAGCGTGCGGACGGTCGAATACGGCGACTGCGCCGGTGTGCGCTAGGCGCTGAGTCCGACAGGACAACTGACGCCGGTTCCACCGATGCCGCAGTATCCGCCGGGGTTCTTTGCGAGGTACTGCTGATGATAATCCTCGGCGTAGAAGTAGGTGTTCAGTGCCGCGATTTCGGTCGTGATACGGCCAAAACCAGCGCCGTCGAGCTGTGCCTGGTAGGCGCGCCGGGATGCACGGGCGATGTCTGCCTGCTCGTCGCTGACGGTGTATATCGTTGAGCGGTATTGCGTGCCCACGTCGTTACCCTGGCGCATACCCTGCGTCGGGTCGTGGTTTTCCCAAAACACCGAGAGCAGCTGTTCAAACGATGTGACGGCGGGATCAAAGACCACCAACACAACTTCAGCATGACCGGTCTGGCCACTGCACACTTCGCGGTATGTCGGATTTGGTGTCACTCCACCGGCGTAACCAACCGAGGTTGAGTAGACACCATCCTGTTCCCAGAACTTGCGTTCCGCACCCCAGAAACACCCAAGGCCGAAGACCGCAGTTTCCAGATGATCCGGCCATGGGCCCTGCAATGGATTGCCGTTCACAAAATGGGTGTCAGGAACGTCGATTGGCTGATCGCGGCCCGGCAGTGCGTCCGCTGCGCCAGGCAGCGTCTGTTTTTTGAATAACATATCAATTCGCTTCGTATCGTCGGCCGCGGCGCGGCTTCGTGATTTCACCGTGTGCGCTGAGAAAACGCACGGGTATCGATTGGGACGCGCCGAGTCTCGACGCCCGATAAACGCCGAAATGCAGGTGCGGCATGGTTGAATGGCCGGTATTGCCGGAGTAGCCGATTTTTTGCCCGCGTTCCACCGTCTCTCCAACAGTGACGACGGATCCATTCTTTTCAAGGTGGTAATACTCGCCCGTCGTACCGTCGCTGTGCAGGATGACGATGTAATTGGCGAACTTGCCGCATCCGTCAGCCCAGCAACTGCGACTGTGTGACTCCTCGACGCGCGCCACGACGCCTGCCCTGGCCGCGTGTACCGGTGTTCCTTCGCGCATGTCGAAGTCGACCGCATACGCTTCCTGGCCGGTGTGACTGAAGCGCGAACCGTAGCCCTGCAACACCCGGTAGGACTGACCCGAAGCGTAAGGCAGGGCGTACAGGTAGTCATCATCGTGCTGGGCATTCTTGTCGCCCACCGTCCACTCGTAGCTGTAGTCGAAGTCCAGGTCACGACTGCCGCCGAGCGTCAGGGTTATAGCGGATTCGGAGGCGAGTGCCTGCAGCGTGCGTGTCACGGTCTGCGGGTCGGAGCTGTCGTCCGAGCTGACTCGCAGCGTGTAGGTGATCGGGTGATTTCGGTTGTTGCGAGCGCGTAGTTCGATCGCACCGTCCTGGTCGATAGCGCTGACGCAAACGTCTTCCCTGCAGTTGTCTGCAAGGCTGCTTCCTGCGACAAACAGCAGGCCGAGAATGATCCCCGTGCGCATACTGCTTTCATACCCCCTGACTCTTACGTGTCGGTCTCCGCCTCGCTCGGTTCTTCCTGCGCCTCTGCTTCCTCTTCGGCGGCTTCCTGTCGGCGAAGTGCCAAGAGATCGGACTGCTTGTAGAAGAACCGGTGGGTATCGATAAGGCCTGTCGTTACGACGGGCTCACCGTTCTCATACCGTGGCCGATACTGTCGGCTACGCATCTCGCGAATCACCGAACGCCTGACATCGTAAAACTCAGACGGGCTGGCTTCAACGACTTTCAGGTTTTCGACCTTGCCGCGATCGCTGATGTCGTAGGAATAACGTACGGTCCCTTCGCGTAATGCGACGTCCGGATTGGCTCTGTCTGCGGCTGTTGCGCTGCCAGCGAAGCGCGACAGGTTGAAGGATTTCAGCGCATGTGGCTTGCCAAATTCTGCCTGCAGTTTCTCCTGCTTCCTGTTGTCATCGCCCTCGGAGAGCAGCGTCCACGCTTCCGCGTAATTCTTGCGGGCGCGTATCAGGCGGTTCTGCGTCAACCTCATGTTGTAGTCACCGAGTGCCAGGAGTGCGCCGGTCAGTGTGTTCCAGTCAGAGTCTGGACTTTCACGGGCAATGCGCAGTGCGCGCTTGAAATACAGCTCGCCGGTGGCTGCGGATTCGGCCGTGAAGTACTCGGCACCGGTGCGATCCGGATAGAAATACGACAGTCCCATGCGCGTCAACGGGGCTATCAGCCTGACATCGTTCTTGTCCGTTGCCGATTCGATGATGCGGATGACGTGTCGGTAGGTAGAACGCTCGTCTAGGATGTAACCGGTGCGGTGCTGCCAGTTTGCCCTGCGCATCAGTGACGGCACCATGTCGACCGGTGTGGACTGGAAGAATCGCAGGTTCAGCGCGTAGATGCTCTCATGCGCGGTCTTGGCGTCGTCGACGTTCCCCATCCGCAGACGGGCTTCGGCCAACGACTCCAGCAATTCAACCTGCCCCATGTTGTGTGGGCCGTCGTTGACGTGCGTGATATGAACGCCGCGACTGAAGGTCTGCGACGCGAGGTCTGGTCGACCCGCGGCCATTTGTGAGGCACCAAGGCCGCGCAGCGGGTTGACGAGCCCCGCGTTCAGGCGGTCCTCGACCTCCTCAATGATCGCAATGGCCGATTCGTAGTTCTGCGCGGCCGATTCGTACTGGCCGAGTCGATACTGCACGGTGCCGAGATTGGCAAGCGCGCGGGCGGTTTCAATGGAATCAGGTCCGCTGCTGCGGATCGCCAGTTCGATGACTTTTTTCGCCGTGCTGTCGGCTTCGTCCAGGATGCCGTCTGCGAGCAGCGCCTTGTAGCGCTCGAATTCCTGCTCCAGCAGTTGTTCGTCGCTTAACGGCTCGTCCGGTAGTGCGTCGACCGGGTCGGCGTCGGCCACCGGCACGGTCTGATCGAGACCGGTTTCGACAAGCGCAGCGGCCGGTGCATCGGCTTCGGTGGCCGTTTCTTCCTGCGCGAGGGCGGCAGCACTGGCGACCAGCAGAATCAGGGTCGAGTTTCTGGCGCGTCGGGTCATGCGGCGTTTGTCGTCTCTCTGCTGCACCGTTTGTTCGGTACCTCTTTTTTACGACTCCGGCGTCGCTGAAAGGTTTCTTCACCGGGTCAGGGCTCATTTGACTATACCCGCTGGTTTTCGGGTCCGATAGTTGTGGAAGGAATGACGGGCCGGCTTGTTACAAATTAGTACCCGTGCGTCATGCCTAGAATCCGAGCCCCATCTGCTGTGCACCTGGCTTAATGAATGCTGAAGTATCAAGCACTTGCTGGTATTCGCCCTCGACAAGCCCCAGTTTTCGGCAAGCGATACGAAAGCGGGACGCCAATAGCGCCGCAAACGGCCCCTGTCCGGTCTGCCGGTGTCCAAAGCGGTTGTCATAATCCCGGCCTCCGGATGCCTGGCGCACCAGGCTCATGACGTGCGCTGCCCGGTCGGGGAAGTGTGTGCCAAGCCAGTCCTGGAACAGCTCGCTGACCTCGTGGGGCAGGCGCAGGAAAATATAGGCGGCGCCGCCGGCCCCTGCCTGCGCGGCTGCCTGAAGCACAGATTCCAGCTCATTGTCGTTGATCGCCGGGATCATCGGTGCCGCCAGAACGTGGACCGGGATGCCGGCCGCCGTCAGGCGTTCGACCGTTTTCAGTCGGGCCGTGGCGGAAGGAACCCGCGGTTCCATGATGCGTTTCAATGCCGGGTCCAGCGTCGGCAGGCTGACAGCGACGCTCAACAGCCGCTGCCGGGCGAGAACGGACAGCAGGTCCAGGTCGCGTTCGATCAATGTGCCCTTGGTAATGATGTTCAGAGGGTGTCGATGCCGGACAAACAACTCGATCAGCTCGCGGGTTACGCGGGTTTTGCGCTCGGCGGGCTGGTACGGATCCGTGTTGGCACCGAGTGTGATTGACTTGACGACGTAGCCGGGCTTTTCCCAGGCTTCGAGCAGGCGCTTGGCGGCATTGGGCTTGTAAAAAATGCGGGTCTCGAAATCGAGCCCCGGCGACAGGTCGATGTAGCTGTGTGAGGGCCTCGCGTAGCAGTAGACACAGCCGTGTTCGCAGCCCTGGTAGGGATTGATCGATCGGCTGAACGGTACGTCCGGTGACCGATTCTCGGCGATGATTCGTCCCGCCCGCATTGCCCGCAACACGGTTTCCGGTGCGACCTGGGTGCGTTCCCAGTCGTACTCTTCGTCCAATTCGACGGATTGTTGGCTGTAACGGCCGTCCGGTGCGGAAACGGCTCCACGGCCCTTGTGCGGCGAGATCGCCATGGCGGCTGCCTCGAATAACTGTATATCTATACAGTAACCCCGGTCCGCCGCAGGTTCAATGGCACATGGTGTGTTAATTCAGAACCCGATATCCGCGACCCTTCATGCAGCGCTTGAACACCATCGACTGCTCCCGTTTGGCATCCAGGCCGGAACGGGTGCCGCCCCAGAGCGCACCAAATCCGGCGCCTTCGGACTTGTCACCACTGCCAATTGCACCGGCTATTGTGCCAACAGCTGCACCGACACCGGCACCCTTGGCGACGCCGGTCGGTACGTTGACCTCTTTGGAGATGACTTCGCACTCCTCCCAGTCCTGCGCGAGCAGTTCGGGATCGACGCCCTTGCGATCGATAATCGGGTTTGGATTCGCGGCACAGGCGGCGAGAGCGGCCGTCGCGACTGTGACAAAGAGCAGTCTGATTGCGGTCATGGGCGAGTTCCTTGTATCGATGGCCAAAAACACGGGCTGCCGGGGCCTCAGTGTGCCCGAAAGTACTGCAAAACACAGGACACAGGTCCGGATCGTCGTTCGCGACAGCCCGTTTGACATAGCGTTAACGCGTATCCCTTGGATTGCGTTGACCGGATTCGGTTCCGCAGCCTCAAGCGATGCCAGCATCCGCCGATACGCATTAGAGGAATCGACGGAGTTCCACGGGTGCGTGACGCTGGAAAATTTGACCTGACAAGCCTGCACTGGCGTTACAGCATCGCGATCCTGATGGTTGCGGTGCTCGCACTGGCGGGCTTGCTGGCGGAGCGTGTGGCCCTGAATGCGACCGATGATTTCGGCAATCGCATCAATATGGCTGGCAAGCAGCGAATGCTGTCGCAACGCGTCGAAAAACTGGTCAACGCGGCCCGCCTCGCGCCGGACGCGGACAGTTTTCGGATTGCTCGAGAAAATCTCGTTCTCGCGCGCAACAAGATGTTCACCAGTCATGAGCAGTTGGTCGCTGATCGAGAAGATCCCGACGCCGTCTGGCCGACGCCCCTGGAAGACGCCTATTTCAGCAACCCCCTGAACGCAAACAGCCGCGTACTTGCCTTCATCGGCGAAGTTGACCGCTTCCTGGAACTCGATTTCGACGCAGCGTCGTCAGTGGACGTGGTTTTTTCAACGTCACCCGACGAGACGATGGCCGCGCTGGATGCGGTCGTTACGTTGTACGAACAGGAAGAGCTTCGGGAGCTGGCGCGGCATAGAAAAGTGGGCGACGTTGTCTTCCTGATCAATCTCATCGCGCTCGCGGCAATGGGCCTTTTTGTGTTCCGGCCGATCGTCACTCGCTTCAGGGTCGAGCACCAGAACCTTCAGACCACGTATCGCAAGTTGCTCGATGAAATGGCTGAGCGCCACCAGCTCGATCGCCAGCGCGCGGCGGCGGAAGCCCGCTTTCGAAATGCCTTCGAAAACGCGCCGATCGGCATGGGTCTGATGAAGCCGGATGGCAAATTGTTCGACGCTAACCCGGCCCTGTGCGACATGTTTAACGATCCGATGGACGACGGTAGTTTCGATTTCAGCCGTACGTTTACTGACGCGGATCGAGACCGCTTCAATGAGCTCGTCAGCCTGGTGCTGAATTCCGGCGACAAACAGTCGCGCAAACTGCGCTGCCACGACAGTGACGGCAACGAGATGTTCGCCGTAGTCAATCTGTCACCCGTGGCGGAGGGCAATCGCGGGATCAAGTATCTCGTCCTGCAGGTCGAGGACTTCACGGAATCACACTCTTTGAACACCAAACTCGAATACCAGGCGAGTTACGATGACCTGACCGGGCTGATGAACCGTCGGGCCTTTAATCGCGAGGTTGAGGAGGCATGGAGTGCGAGCAGCCCGGGGCTGCAGGACAGCTTTCTGCTGATGATGGATCTCGACCAGTTCAAGATCATCAATGACACCTCGGGTCATGCGGCCGGCGACCAGCTGCTGCGCCGTGTCAGTGAGGTGATCAAGGATTGTGTCCGCGGCGATGACGTTGTCTGCCGTCTGGGCGGCGACGAATTCGGCGTCATCCTGCAGCATTGTCCGGCCGAGGTGGCACAGCGAATTGCCGAGACTATACGTGCAAACATTTCCGCGCTGCGCTTTTCCTGGGGCAATGAAACCTATCGAGTTGGCGCCAGCATCGGCGGCGTACCGATCGACCCTGATCTTGGCGACGTCAGCGAGATCCAGCAGCTTGCCGATGCCGCCTGCTACGCGGCCAAGGAGGCCGGCCGCAACACCGTAGAGATGGTCACGGAAGGGCGTGACGATGCGCGCAAGCACCGCCGGCAGATTCGCTGGGTGCAGCGTATCCGCGATGCCATGCAGCACAACCGCTTCGCCATCTACGGACAGGTCATTCGTCCGGTTAACGCAGCGCCCGATGCGCCGGAACGCATTGAGATCCTGCTGCGCCTGCGTGACGTGGACGAAAAGCGCATGATTCCGCCGGGTGCTTTTCTTCCCGCTGCCGAGCGTTACGGCCTGAACCTTGAACTCGACGAGTGGGTGGTGTCGCGCCTGATCGACATGATTTACGTGCACCAGGCACTCGATGCGGAAGATGTTCGTTACTGGGTCAACCTCTCTGGCAACAGCGTAGGCGACGAACGCTTCGCGACGACGCTGCTGGACCTCGTCAGGAACGCACCGCTGCGCCCGGGTACGCTGAATTTTGAAATCACCGAGACCGCGGTGATCCGCAACATCGCGTCGGCCGGTCGCCTGATGACCGAGCTGCAGGCCATGGGGTGCCAGATCGCGCTCGACGATTTTGGCAGCGGCTTGTCGTCCTTCGGCTATCTCAAACACCTGCCGATCAACTACCTGAAGATTGACGGCATGTTCATCAAGGACATTGAGAAAGACTCGACCAATCGGATCTTCGTCAAATCCATCATTGATATCGCCCATTCCATGGGCATCGAAACCGTCGCCGAATTCGTCGAAAACGACAACATCGCCAGCATCGTGTCTGACCTTGGTGTTGATTATCTGCAGGGCTACGCGCTCGGCAGGCCCTATGTGCTCGCACCGCGATTTCCCGAGACCGCTGCGAACAGTGAACAGCCACTCGCCAGAGTGGGGAGTTAGATCATGCAATCCGCGCAACAACACAACACCATCATCGACGGCCTGACATCGCTGCCGCCGTTGCCGTCGACAGCCCAGCAGATCATGGATGCTTTCGGTGATGAATTTATCGATGCCGACGAGATCACGGAGATCGTCTGCAATGACCCCGGGATCTCGGCGCGACTACTTGGTCTGGCAAATTCCGCGTATTACGGCCTGGCCGAGCCGGTCGACAGCCTTTCCGACGCGGTCGGCCGCGTGATTGGCGTGGAAACCGTCCGATCCGTCGTGCTGGCCCTGGCGATGCAAAAGGCGCTGGACCAGAGTCGCTGTTCGGCTTTCGATCCGGAGCGTTTCTGGAAGGACTCACTGATGGCCGCGCAATGCTGCAAGCGTGTGGCCATGCGCGACCCGGCGCTGTCGGATCACGGCAAACGTCTCGCCTACGTAGCCGGTCTGTGCCACAACATCGGCCTGATGGCGCTGGCGTTTCTGGAGCCGGAAGCGACCAACGCGGTGCTTGTTGAACACGATGAGCGCCACATGCGCTTTGACAGTGCGCTTGAGCGGGCCATTGGAATCAGTCACCGGGAGGCTACCAAGGTACTGGCGGAACGCTGGTCGCTCCCGGACATGCTGGTGGAGGCGTACCGCTGTCGATATGACGCATCGGTGATCGCTGAATCCCGACTGGGACTGATCCTGGTATCTGCAACAGCAGCTGTCAGCAATCTCGATATCGAGGAACCGCACCAGCTCGACCTGACGTCGGTGTCAAAACGCCTGGGCCTTGCCGTTGACGAATTGCAGTCGATGGCCTTGCCGGGTGAGCGACAGCTCGAACAGATCGAGACACTCGCCAGCTCCATGTGCTGAGTGTTCGCGGTAGCGGATAGATGTCCGGTGGTGACTCTCGCGGCAGACACCCCGGCACGGAGCCGCGCAGCGATCTGTCGGGCGCCGAGGATTCCACACCGGGTCAATACTGCCTGCGCAGGCCCATACCGGCCAACGAGGATGATGCGCAAGCTTCAAGGAGGCGATGATGCAAGGAGGCGACGATGAAAGTCCTGATTGTCGATAACAGCCGGGCAATGCGCATAATCGTCAAGCGGACGTTGAAGCAGGCCGGGATCGTAGCCAGCGTCACCGAAGCCGACAACCGCAGTCAGGCCTTTGAGGCTATTGACGCCGGTAAGCCGGATGTCATTTTGACCGGCTGTAGCATGCCGGATAGGCACGGCCTCGAATTTGTAAGGGCGATTACCGACAGTGACCTGGACGTGCCGGTTGGCGTGGTTGTGTCACAGGGCGCATCGGAACTGCAGAAACAGGCAACGACAGCCGGTGCGTGTTTTTTGCTGACCAAGCCACTGACCGCGGACAGCCTGCGAGATGCTTTGCTCGGAGTTTTCGGGTGAACGCCATATCAACACTGATCGACCTGTGGCCTGCAGGGGCTCCAATACGGTTGCCCGGCGTCGCGACTGAGCGAGCGTTGATGCAAAGGCGGAAAAAGCATGTCCTGGCATGAACAAAAGACGCTGCAGCTGGCCGCCTGCATGTCCGATCTCACTGGGCGCAAGGTCAGTGCGCACACCGCTGACGGCAAAATCAGCCTTAACGAGGGGCCGGGGTACATTGCGACTTACACGGACCAGGCAGCCGATATCGTCGGACTCTGTCGATGCGATATCGCCGGTGCCGCGAGCCTCGGAGCGGCTTTATCGCTGGTGTCACCGGCTCGAGTGGAAGACAGCGTTCGAGACGGCTCGCTGGATGAGCGGCTACTCGAGAACTTTGCCGAAGTGTGCAACGTCATGAGTCGTTTATTCAGTGACGCCACGACGCCGGTTGTTCGGCTGGGCCGGATTCACCCAACGCCGTTAGCGGCGAACGATTCCGGTGTGGACCCGGAGCAGGACGGTATTGCCCGACTGGATTTGAGTATCGGTGTCACGGGCTACACGCAGGGTCAGTTGACGCTGATCAAGCTGTAGGTCGGATCGAACAAAGCGCGGACCCGGTGATTCGGGCCCGCGCCTTTTGCGTACCGGTCAACCGCTCTTCTCGACCTGGTGCAGATAGACATCCTGCTGCGGGAACGGGAAGGAGATGCCGACTTCGTCAAAACGCTTCTTGATCGTTTCCGTCAGGTCAAAGTATACGCCCCAGTAGTCGGACGTCTTGACCCACGGACGCAGCACAAAATTGACGCTGCTGTCGGCAAGCTCCGACACGGCAATGGTTACGGCCGGGTCTTTCAGGATGCGCTCCTCCGCACCGACGATCGCTTCCAGTTCCTTGCGAACCTTGTCGAGATCATCGCTGTAGCTGACACCCACCGTCAGGTCGACGCGGCGTGTCTCGTTGGCCGAGTAGTTGGTGATGATGCTGCTCATGATCTGCGAGTTCGGCACGATGATCTTCTTGTTGTCGCCGGTTTTCATGACTGTGACCAGGATCTGCACTTCTTCAACGACGCCGGCTATGCCTGCCGCCTCGATAAAGTCACCGACTTTGTACGGACGGAACAGTACGATCAGGACACCGGACGCGAAGTTCGACAGTGAGCCCTGCAGAGCGAGACCGACGGCGAGACCGGCGGCACCCATAACGGCGAGCAGTGACGTGGTTTCGACCCCGAGCTGGCCGATCGCGGCGATGGCGATGACGACGAGCAAGGCCATGCGGACCAGGTTGCAGACGAAGGTCTCGAGCGTCTTGTCGACGTCGTTCTTTTCCATCAGTGTGCGCAGGCCTTTCACCAACGCGTTTGCGATCCACTTTCCAAGGTAGAAAATGACCAGCGCGGCGATCAGGTTCTTGCCGAATTCGACACCGGTGGTCATGGCAAACTCTTCGATGAAGCTCCAGGTTTCAGCGGCGTCGAAATTGGCGACGGCGTCGACGACATCGGTGGTCGACGCGGCGTCAGATGTAGCTGGCGAACTCATAGCGTATCCCCTTATGGTTGTTGTTAGCGTCTGCTCAGGATCAGCCAGTTCCCGAGAAGCGTGACAAGGATGCCCGCCGCGGCGGTGGGCGTCCAGACATAATTTTCCAATACGGTAGATAACGCCAGTGCAATGATCGGAAACAGCACGGTGCAGTAGGAGGCACGCGACGGGCCAATGCGCCGCATCAGGGCCAGGTAGGCGCCAAACGCAACCGCCGAACCAAACACGGACAGGTACAGAAGCGAGCCCAGGTAGCTTGCGTTTGTCGAGACGGTGAAATCCCTGCCGAGAAACACGGCCACAACGATCGACATCACGGTTGCCATACCCATGGCGCAGGCATTCAGCGCGATAACGGGCTGATTCTTCTGCATATTCACCGCCGCCGCCATGTTGCCCAGGGACGCACACAGCACCGAGCCGAGCGCCAGCAGGACGCCAACCAGCGCCGTGTCACTCAGGCTGACCGATGACACCTCGGGCCAGAACACCAGTGCAATGCCAACCGTGCCCATACCGGCGGCTGAGTAAAAGCTCTTGTCCATGCGCGTATTGAAAAGCAGGCGTTCAAACACCGCGTTCAGCAGGACGATGGTCGTGAACAACACGGCGATCAGGCCGGTGGTGATGTTTGCTGACGCGTAGTAGACAAGCAGGTAATTCAGGCAGAACATCAGCAGGCCCTGCACAGCGACCATCGGCAGGCATTCGCCCGGGATGCGCAGCCGTCGGCCGGAGAATTTCGCGTAGACCGCGAGCGCCACCGCAGAGATCCCGAAACGGTAAGCGACAGACACCTCGACGGCGACCTCGCCAAGCTGGTAGGGGATCGCTGCGAAAGTGGAGCCCCATATGAGCACGACCGTCGCGTACAGCAGCAGAACCTGCATGCGTCTGGCCTACTGGCCTGGCAGTCCGGCGGTATCCAGTCGCAGTCGATAAATCCCGTACGGGCTTTGCGATTCGATGTGCTCTTTGGGTCGAAACACGACCTCGGACAGCGCGCTGTCGGCGATGTACAGCCAATTGTCCGGGCCGAAGGACAGTGCGTCCGGCCAGCGCAGGCGAGGATCAACAACCAGCGTCGATAACTCGCCGTTCACGGCGACGCGAAACAGGGCATTGTGCTGGACGTCGGTCAGGTACACGTTACCGGCTAGGTCTGCGCTCATGCCGTCACTCAACGGTTTGTTGCTGACCCGCTCGACGCGTGCCGCCATCTGCACCGGCGGCAGATTGTTGTCGCGTAGGTCTTTCAGGCGAATCCGATACAGCGCCGAGCCGTTCAATGCCCCGTAGTACAGCCATTGGTCGGTCAGTGCGATGCCGTCGATGCCGCCGCGCAGCGACAGGATGCCGCCTAAGAAACTCATCGTGCGGCCCTCGGACGTGATCAGGTAGTTCTCGGCCGACACCGAGTCGTCGGACTCAAGCACGCGGCGAGCCGATCCGGATTCGATATCGTAGACGATGATCGCCGGACTCTTTCGCCAGAAACTCGCGTCTGCAATGACGAGCGTCCGTCCGTCCCGGCTTACCTGCAGGTCCTGCAGGAAACTGCCGGTCGGCGCGATGTCCGGTGTCAGCGGGTGATTGCGAAACACCTCGCCGGTAGCCAGATCGATGCCCACCAGTCGGGCACCGCGCAGACCGTGATTGCCATGGTCAATGGTCCACAGGCGGTCCTGCGCGTCGATGACGACACCGAGCACGGTATCGAACAGCGTCTGCTGCGATTCGCCGTCCGGGTAAGGCACCGCAGCGCCGTCAACGTATTCGAGCAGTTTGTTGCCAACCGGACGAGCCTCCGGATGCACGGTGAAAAACAGTCGACCGTCCCGATTAACGGCAATATTGCCGATGGGTTCGCGGTAGCTGACAACCCGTTCGACAGCATCCGCCGGCCATATCGCGGTTCCGCGCAGGTCCGCGTAGGGCTCGCCGCCGCCATAGCGAACAAAGGAAACCAGACCGGCGATCAGCGCCAGGGCGGTGAGGATAAAAAAGACGTATTTCAACGGTGGCGCGTCATCGACTACTGACCTTCGAATTCTAACCCGCAATTCCGGGCCGAAAAACCTGCGTTAGCCTAGGCAGCCAGTGCCAGCACCCAGGCGATCGCCAGCGTGCCGATCGCCAGTGCGGCGGCACCGCGCTGCAGGTCTGCAGAACCGAGACGGCTACGGCGATCCGCCAGCAAGATGCCGGCGCCAAAGCCCGTGACAAATCCCATCAGGTGCGCGCCGATATCGGTATTCGGACCGCCGGTGCCAGTGTAGGTCAGCAACGCGAGACCTGCGACGATCGGGCCGGCGCGGCTGATCCAGCGACCGTCAGCAAACACGCGCGCCCGCCACGCGAAACCGCTCGCGAGTCCCAGGGCGGCAAACACGGCGGTCGACGCCCCGATGGAGCGATGGCTTTCCTCAAGCAGCAGCGTGTTCAGCCCGTTGCCGATTGCGGCACTGACGAGAATAGCGAGCCATGCGACACCGGAACCGGCATAGCGGCCGGCGAACACACCGAACAGGCTGCCGAATACGATATTGCCGACGATGTGCGACAGGCTGCCGTGCAGCGTCAGTGCCGTGAACAGACGCCACAATTCACCGTCGCGCACCAGCGAGCCGTCGACGCGTCCGGCGAATCGCCAGTTCTCACCAAACGCCGATATCGATGCCAGCCATGCGATTCCGACGACAGCGATCAGATAGGCAATAACCCCCGGCACCGGATCGTGCGTCTCGACGGGCTGAACGGGTTTTGCGGGGGTCGGCTCGTTTTCCTCGTCATAGCGGCGCAGTTCCTCAGCGGCCTCGGCCGAGCGGGATGCCGGCACGACGATGACGAGGCCGGCGTCGTCTTCGAGGGTTTGATGCGGGATGGACCGGGCGCTCAACACCAACGCGCGGTCGGCGCAGTCGCGACGATTCTGACCGTGGTAGACGACCCGCAGATCGTCCATCAGGCGTGTGCCGTGATTCGCGACAGTACGACGCCGCAGTCGTCGTCGATCTTAAGACTCGCGAGATCGTCGCCACGAGTCTTGCCGCGATTGAGAATCAGCACCGGCTTATTGGTTTCCGCGGCGCGGCGAACAAAGCGAAATCCGGAAAACACCATCAGCGATGAGCCGACGACCAACAATGCCGCACTGTCATCGAGGCTCTGCATCGCGTCCGCGACCCGGGCCCTGGGTACGTTTTCACCGAAAAACACGACGTCGGACTTTATTCGCCCACCGCAGGCCGGGCAGTCTGGTACACGAAACCGGGCGATATCTTCATCGCTGAGCTGGGCGTCGCCGTCCGGCTTGTAGTAGTCGATGGTCGCCTGCCAGTCCGCATTCAACGTTGCGAGATGTTGCTGCCAGGTTTCCCGATCCATGCTCGTCTTGCAGTCCATGCACACGATGCGATCCAGTCTGCCGTGCAGATCGATCAACCGGCGGCTGCCCGCGCGTTCGTGCAGGCCGTCAACGTTTTGCGTAATCAGCGTGCCCACAAGCCCGTCCTGCTCGAGGCTCGCCAGCGCCTCGTGTGCCGCATTCGGTCGCGCTGATTTGATGTTCTCCCAGCCGGCGTAGCTACGTGCCCAGTAGCGTCGGCGCGTCGCGGCCTTTCCGGCGAAGTCGGCGAATTGCACCGGTGACGCGTTCTTCCAGTTGCCGTTTTTGTCGCGGTAGTCCGGGATGCCCGACGCCGTGCTGATGCCCGCGCCGCCGAGCACCGTCACCGGGCCGTGGGCGTGCAGGAAGTTCCGCAGCAGATCGGCTGATTCGGTGTTCAGTTTCGGTTCAGTCATATCGTCAGATACTGGTGTCGAAAAGGAGGAAAAGCCATGAAGAACTGGGAACGCGTCTATTTTGCCACCGCGATCATCTCCGCGGTGTTTCTCGCCGTCTCTCTCTTTTAAAGCGCGCCACACCGGGCGCCGACAGCGATCTGCTACAGTCTCAAGCCTGAAGGCTAATGAAGGGCTGTCATGCGCTCAATTTTCCTCTCAATGGCGGCGTTTTCCGTCATTGCAACGGCCAACGCCGAGCTTACCTCGTCGACCACCAGCGGGTTTACGACTGTCAACGAAGCGATCATCGACAGTGACGTGGCGACCGTGTGGGCTGTGGCCACGCAGCGAATCGGTGACTGGTGGCATCCGTCGCACACCATTTCCGGCGACGCGAGCCGAATGTCGATCGACGCGGTGCCGCAGGGCTGTTTTTGCGAATCGCTTGGTGAGAACCAGGGCATCGTGCACCTGACGGTGACCTTCGCGCAGCGCCCCCGGCTGCTGCGCATGACCGGCGGACTCGGCCCGCTCGGCCTGATGGGCGTTAACGGCAACATGCTTTGGGAAATCGAACCCGACGGTGAGCAGACCCGAGTGCGCTTTTCCTACAACGTCGGTGGCTATTCGCCGGACGGGCTGGACAGCATTGCCCCCGCGGTCGACTCTGTCATCGGTGAGGCATTGACACGTCTCAAGGCATTCGTGGAAACCGGCCAGCCGTCGGCCGATGAGTGACAGTACGGCCATTCGGCCGTCGTCGACGTTGATTCTGGTTCGGGACGCGAGCGACGCCCCCGAAGTTCTCCTCGTGCGTCGTCACAGCAAGACCGTGTTCGGCGGCGCACACGTGTTCCCCGGCGGCATCGTCGAGCCGGTTGATGACGAGATCGACGCGGGGTCTCTCAGCGCGGTCGACGCCGATAAGCGACTTGGCGAGACCAACGCCCGACGCTTCTATTCGGCGGCCATTCGCGAGCTGTTCGAAGAAACCGGCATCCTGTTGAGTGAGGAACCGCCGGACCCGACGCTTAAGAAAGCGCTGTTGCGGGGCGGTGTGCACTGGCCTGTGCTGCTTGATCAGGCAAACATTCACCTTGCGTTTGATCATTTACGCTACATCAGCCAATGGATCACGCCGCCGGTCATGGCCAAGCGCTACGCAACCCGATTTTTCCTCGCCGCCTTCGACAATCGACACACGGCCGTGCCCTGCGGAGGCGAGGTGACCGAATGTCGATGGTTGTCGGCCGCGGAGGCACTGGCTGCCGGCGAACGCGGCGACATCGTGTTGCACCCACCCACCCGACTGACCCTCGAGCAACTCGCACGGCAGCCCTCGGTGAGTGCGTTGCTCGACTGGGCGAGCGATGTCGAACGGCGTGGGGCGCCCACCATCGCTGCGGCAAACACCAACCTGCGTTCGATTCGCGAGGCGCTGTTTGACGAGGTGGCCGTCTCGTGACCCTGCCGCGTGTCGCGGATCTGGGCAACGGCATCCGTCGAGTGCTCGCACCGAATCCGTCGATGATGACCGGGCCTGGCACCAACACCTACCTCATCGGTGGCGATGACGTCGCTGTTGTCGACCCCGGCCCGGCGCTGCCGGAACACCTCGACCACATTCGGGCCGAATCCGGCAGGATACGCTGGATCTTTGTGACCCACACGCACCCGGACCACTCGCCCGGCGCTGCGGTGCTCGCCGCCGACACGGGCGCTGAACTCATCGGCATGCCGGCGCCGGCGACAGCACACCAGGACTCGAGCTTTGTGCCGGACTGGCATCTCGAGGACGGCGATTCGCTGCAGACCACCGAGTTTGAGCTGCTCGCCGTGCACACGCCCGGGCATGCGTCCAACCACGTCTGCTACCTGCACGCGGAATCCGGCGCGCTGTTGACCGGTGATCACGTGATCGACGGTTCGACCGTAGTCATCAATCCGCCGGACGGCAATATGCGGGATTACCTCAACAGCCTGCGACGCATCCTGGAACTGAATGTCGCTGCCATCCTGCCGGGTCACGGCGACCGGATCGACGACCCGCAGCGCGTCGTGAACTGGATCATCGAACATCGGCTCGCGCGAGAGGACAAAGTCGTGGCGGCGTTTCGAAGGAGGGGTTCGGCAACCGCGGCTGAACTCGTTGAAGATGTTTATCAGGACGTGCCCGAGCACCTGCATGGCTGGGCTGAGCGATCGCTGCTCGCGCACCTGATCAAGCTGCAGGAAGACGGTGCTGCCGGTGAGGAGTCGGGGCGTTTTACCTGGCGTGAAAAGGCGTGAAAACCCGCTAGAAAAGCGCCGTCGCGGCCTTGAACTCTCCCTACAGTTCGCATAGCGTACCGACACCAAAGTTAAGGGACTAACCATGACCTTCGTTGTCACCGAGGCCTGCATCAAGTGCAAGTACACGGACTGTGTCGAAGTCTGCCCGGTGGATTGCTTCCACGAGGGCCCAAACTTTCTCGTTATCGATCCGGATGAGTGCATCGACTGCACACTCTGCGAACCCGAGTGTCCGGTGGAAGCCATCTACTCGGAAGACGAACTACCGGCCGGGCAGGAGCACTTCCTGGAGCTCAACACCGAGTTGTCCCAGGAGTGGCCGGTTATCACCGAAATGAAGGACGCGCCTGAGGACGCCGACGACTGGAAAGAGGTCAAGGACAAGCTTCAGCACCTGGAGCGATGAACGCACCCGTGCACCGACCGGAAGGGCGGTGGCCGCTTCGTCAGATCGCGCAATAACACGACCGACAACGATCGCCTACAGACCGCCCTCGCGCTGCGAGTCGTCGTGCATCTTGGTGAGAAAACTGCGGATGGCCGCGACGGCCTCGTCTTTTTGCATCAGCTGCTGCTGCTCCAGCACCTTGGCCATGTCGTTAATGGACCGACGGCCGTCGATCAGCGACATGATGAACGAGTAGATCTGCGTGGTCATTGCCTGCGTCCGGAACGACTGCGTCAATGGCACCGGTTCTTTGCCGGTCACGATCCAGTCGGGCAGGGCCCTGTGGCGAGCCGGCGCCTTGACCTTCTTTTCGCGATAGGCCGAAAACGTAAACGTCTTTTCCTGGCGGCCGTGTCGGCTGGCCGGTGAGCACATGTACGGAATCGTTGTCTGACTCACGTAGGGATCCGAGAATCCGGCTTCGGCCACGATCGCCTTGACCTCTTCGGGGCTGTAGCAGCGCGTGCGCTTCGGGCTCGCAAAGGCCAGCGAGCCAAAATTCAGCCAGCGGCCGTTGTCCGACAGCAGCTGATTAATCCTCGCGGCCAGGATGGGAAGATCCTCACTGATAATGTCAATCAGCCACGGCGTGACGACCGTATCAAAACTGCCGTTTGTGAACGGCGCACGGAGCGCGTCGCCAAACACCAGTGAAAATCCGCCTCCGGCGGCCTCCGGTGCGTCCAGGGTTCGCAGCACGGCGTCGTCTTCAAGGGAGGCTGGCGCGATCGGGAATTCATAGAGTTTCAGCGTGTCGCCATCGGCCATCTGTTTGGCGACGAACATCAACAACGGGTTGAAGTCCATTGCGACCACCTGCTCGTTGTCGAATTCGCGGTGAATGTCGTAGGCCAATCGACCAGCACCGGCGCCGAGAACGAGTACCCGGCCAAGTTCTGCATTGTCGTGCAGCACCGAGCGCAGGCAATCCATCGACGCCTTGTTTTCATCGCTGCCCCAGCACCAGTCGCGAAAGATGTTCGGGTAGTAGGTGTGCAGACCCTGGTCGACCGGGAGTCGGGTGCGCAAAGCCAGATAGGACGGGTAACTGCCTTTCAGTGGCGCGTCCGTCATCGGGGCAACCAGCTTTTTCAGTTTGCGCTGGTGCTCCTTCAGAGCTTTCAGGTAGCGCTCGACGCGACGTTTTGACAGCGGCCGAATGTCCCTGGCTTTCAGCTCGCGTTCCAGTCCCTCAATTTCGTGGCCAATCTTTTGCTGAGCCATGTGCAGCCGATTTCGCCATTCAGTCAGCGACGCCTCTGCGTCGGCAAACATCCACGGCAGGCCGCCAACGGACGGGAATTCAGCCTTGCAGGCTGTGCAGTGGAGTTGGTCGCCTTTGGCCGTCAACGGTGCATGACCACAACGGGGGCAGGCGAGAAGGTCGATCAGGTTGTCAGGCATACCGTGGATTGCAGTCGAAAATGAGAGTCGGCGCCGTAGCGTGCGTCACATATACCACGAAAAAGGCCAGCCGGATGACCGGCTGGCCTGAATCGTGACGTGCACCGCCCGACGGCGATGCGGCGCTGGTCGGGGTCAGACCGGGTTGGCGATCGTGCCGTTGCAGATCGGCGTGAATGCCGTCAGCGCGTCGAGCATGGCCGCGTTGCCCAGGCCGTGGCCCGGGAACAGGCCGTCGAACAGACCGACCTCGTTGTGCAGCGCCATGTAGTTCAACACGGCGGTGTTCACGAGCTGCGGCACGTTGTTCGCCGCCGGGGTTGCCGTCCGCTGCACAGAGCCGTTGGCATCCATGTAACCGATCTGTTGGTGCACCGCCTGTTCTTCCGGCGTGGTACCGATGATCGTCGGTCGCCGCCCCGGGTTGTAGACGAGGAAGAAGGAACCGGCGGTCGACGAGTTGTCACTGACCCATTCGCCTTTACCACGGCCGTCCACCGAGTTATCGATGGCGCCGTTCGAGGACAGCGAGCCGTCCGAGAAGACGTACATCATCAGCGGTACGCCGATGCGGGCCGCGTACTCGAGGCAGGCACCCATGCAGCGACCGGCGCGGAAATCCTTAACCTCGCCTTCGGCACGCGCGCCACCGTGGTAGTCGTAGCCACCCATCTCGATGGTGCCGGCGCCGGCGAAGCCGTTCATCACCAGCTTCATGACCGAGGCCGTCTTGCGGAACTCGCGCGCGTCGCGGTCGTTGCCATTGAACTCCTCAGCCGTGAAGATACCGGCCGGTCCGACGATGTCCGGATCGAGACCCGGGTCGATCGGTACACCCGCGAAGCGATCGGCAATATCCGCCGCTTTCAGGTAGCCGCAGTTCATCATTTCCTTGATCACGGCGTCGCGCGAAATCTGCGAGTTCACTGCGTTCATCTTGCGCTCGGAGATTCGGTACACCGACTCCATCACCGCCTTTGCATCCTGCTCGGTGAGGATGCCGACGAGCTCACCGGTATCGACGAGGTTGACGACGTCACTCGGGCGGTCGACCTTGGTCGGGCGAAGCTCCGGATCCATCAGCATGG
Source organism: Pseudomonadota bacterium (assembly GCA_039025835.1). Taxonomy (GTDB): domain Bacteria; phylum Pseudomonadota; class Gammaproteobacteria; order Steroidobacterales; family Woeseiaceae; genus UBA1847. The sequence goes on from JBCCNM010000005.1 coordinate 22,369, forward strand.
CCGGCAGCATCGAGTTACCGCCGGAGTCCGTGTTCTCGGAACCGGCAAGCGTCAGGATCGAGCCGTCGGCGCCCGCACGAGCGATGCCGTACATCGGGTTATGCGGGTTGTTGCCGGTGTCGTTGTCCGAACGCGCCGGGATCACCGCACCGTTGATATTGGTTTCACGGCCTGGCGTCATGCTGGCCATGATGCCGCGACGGAACGCGGAATCGAGATGGAAGCCCAGGCCCAGATCGAAGTTGGCGTAATCCTGAGCCAGCACCGGATCCACGAGTCCGGGCACCATGTCACCCGGCAGGCCCTGGCGCTCGTAGCCGTTAGTCGACAGGAAGTCCCGCTGGCCACCTTCACGACCGATCAGTACGTTCGAGCCGGCGATGTTTGCGCCACCGGCCAGGTCAAAGCAGATGAACGGGATCTTGCCGGCGCCCGATGTCGAGATCTGGCAGGGGTTCTGCAGCAGACCGGCGAGGTCCGGCGACAGCTCGGCATAGGCCTTGCGTGGATTGGCGAACAGGCTCATAAAGCCGCCACCCAATGTCAGGCCGGTGCCCCCGATGAAGCCCTGCGACAGGAACTGACGTCGCGTTACAGGACGCGGATGGTCCGCGTGGTATTGCGGTGTGTCGAAATCCGCTCTTGTGCGTCTCTTACCCATAGCGATTAAGTCCTTCCCGTAATTACTGAATCAGCGTCGTTGCACTGCCGAGCATGGCGGCGCAGACACCTTTAGAGATAGCGCGAGTGTCGCTGCCGCCCGCTACCAGGCGATCAACGAGGTTGTCCGGACGACCACCCGAGGCTGTGAAGCTCGCCAATTCGGCGTACACATCGGCACGAGCCGGGTTCGACGCAAGGCTGGTGCCCATGAAGCGGTCGATCAGCGGATTGATCAGCGCGTCACGATTCGCACCTGCGAAGGCCGATGCCGGGGCGGCGCCGAAGTTGAAGCCCGGGAACATCGCAGCGGCGTTCGGGTTCGGATTCGCGTTCGATCCGATCATCGCGTCGCAGTACTGGATCGCAAGCTGTGCAATCGCGACCTGGTGCGAGGACAGGAACGTGTTGATATCCGCGATCGCCGGCAGCGACTGGCGTAACTCCTGGTAGGTCATATCGACCGACGCTGTGGTCGGATCAACCTGCGTGACCGCCGCGAAGGTGGCATTGATCTCGTCAAAGGTGCGGACACCGATCTGCGAGGCCGGGTCGAGGTCCGGTTCGCTGATGACGAGTGCGCCGATTTCCGGTCGCGTGTAGCTGTTCGTACCAAGACGATCGAAGGTCAGGAAGAACTGGTCGTCCTCCGGTCCTTTGTCCAGCGGCAGTACAGCACCGAGACTGGACAGCGGCTGGCCGAGCTCCTGGAATTGCGCGGCACTCAGGGTCTGGTTCAGCAGCGCGTAGCTTTGCCCAACCTCGACTTCCTGACCGTTCATGGCCACACGGATGCCCTCCAGCGGGATACCCTCCGGTGACGAGCCGTCCAGCGTGATGAAGTGCGGCTGGTCGAACAGGTAGGCGTGCGTGTCGAACTGCTGCACTTCGTACAGGATGTAGGACGACTGCGCAGCCGCGCTAATGTTCTCCGAGATGTCGAACAGCATGTAGAAGCGCTCACCGACACCCGCGTCGAAGTTCTGCGTAACCTGCTCCTGCGACAGCGAGCGGCGGTGAATCGCCGCCATGCGCACCGTGCCCTGCCACAGACCGTCGCTGGAGGCTTCATTACCGATAACGAAGGCAAAGGTGTCCTGCCAGTCGACCAGCGAACCACCCGGCACCGGATCGGTGTTCGAAACGAGTTCGCCGTTGACATAGATGCGGCGACCTTCGATCGGGCTGTAGGTCGCGACGACGTGCTGCAGCGTTGCCTGCAGGACCTCGTCGGCCGACGGCGTCGACAGGGCCGGATCACCGTTGAGGCCGGTTTCCGTGGTACGCAGCTGGAACTGGTAGTCGTACAGGTTCTGCTGCAGCGTGAAGTTGCGTGAGGTCTGACCCGACGAGTACGTCATGATGCGGGCCATTTCCTGCGTTACGTTGGCCGGGATCACCCAGGCTTCCATCGAGAATTCGCCGGACTCCTGGATCACGTCGTACAGTTTACGCGACGCCGTGGTCGTGGCTTGTGCCTTGCCGTCGGTGATGGTGATACCCCAGCCACCGAACCAGGACACGTCGCCTGAGAAGTTCAGGTCGAGTGCCGGATCCACGCCACTGGAGTCAAACGCCGTGTTGCCGGTTCCGGTGCGGAACTCCCACAGCGCGATCTGTGCGTCTTCGAAGCGGTTGCCGCCGGCGGCGAGCGTACCGTCCACCAGGCGCAGTGCTTTCGAGGTCACGAGGTTCGGGTCCACTTCGGTGAGCGGAATGCCACCGGCAAACGCCGTAATCGCGTCTTCCATGATCTGTGCTGACTGCGCACAGCCAACATCCCAACAATTATGGAATTCGTTGCGCAGGCGCAATACCAACCGTGAGCTGTCCGGGCCGTCGAGGTTGATTCTCGAACGGGCAGCCGCGTAGGCCACGTCGAGGTCTTCATCGGCGAGGAACGGCTGGATGGCGTTCGCAGAGCCCGAGTTGTGACAGTCGGAGCAGTACTGCGCAAGTATCGGCTGATGAATCAGCGCACCGAAGTCCGATGAGTTGTCCGGGAAGTTGCGGCTGGAACCCGGATCGATAGCGACCGGCGGCGTCAGGCGAATCTCGCGGCCGTTGTCACCGCCACTGTCGCCGACCCAGTTCTCGATCCACGTAGTCATGATCGTGGCGCAAACACCCGGGTCATCAACCCAGCAGTTGTGTCCACCACCGACCTTGGTGACCAGTCGTGAGGTTTCCGGCTGGTTCAGGTCTACAACACCGACAGAAGCGTCGTAAGCCAGGTTGACGTCGTCATTGCGGACGAACAGGGGCTGCTGTCCCGCTACTTCATTATGGCAGGCGCCGCAGCGGCTCGAGGATTTGGCGTTGCTCCAGAACTCCTGCTGGAAACGCAGCACGTCTTCGTTGGCTGCGACGGGGCCGGTGTACGGGGCATCGCCCACATCGACCGGACCGCCACTGATCGGATTATCCACGGTTTCTGCTCCACCGCCGCAAGCTGCGAGCGTGATCGCGGCAACGCCGCTGACCAGGAGTGCACGAAGTTGTTTTGTCGTCGTAATCATCGTTGCTCTCCTTATTGGCCCATGCAGTGCACGGCCGTATCCGCGAACACCTGCTTCAAGCTGTAGCCGGTGTTCTGGAACGTCGCGGTAATAGTGGCAACGGCATCACGATCCGTCTGATTTTCCGGATCGCGCATGCAGACATTATTAAAGACCTTACGCACCTGGCAGTTGGCAAACTGGAAGCTGTTGCCCAGCTCTTCACCCAGCGTTTTCGCGCCGTTGCCGGACCCGTCCAGGCTTTCGTCGAAGCCGAGGAAGGAGTTCTGACCGGTGCGCCAGCGGTTTTCCCAGCTGTCGTCGACGGTGCGGAAGCCCTGCGGGAAGTTAAGGTCGTTATTGAAGTACTTGGAAGCCACGGTGCCCGGCGTGTACTCGAGCAGACCGGATTCTTCGTTGTAGTTGTAGTAGGCAAAAGCGCCCGACATCGGGTCCATGCCCGTGTGGCAGCCGATGCAGTTGTTCAGGTACAGGCGCGAGTCACCACCCGGAGAACGGCTGACGTCCTGGCGAATCCAGTCCGACGGCAGCGTCGTGTCCTTGAGCTGTTCCAGGTCGTAACACATGTGGTTGAGCAGAGTGAAACGGAACATGGCTCGGTTGGTGCCGGCGACGAAGAAGGCTTCGGAGGCGGCGCGTGACGTCATGACACCCGCAGTGGCGTTCGCCGGCAGGCCCATGACCGACGACTGCGTGGTCGCTACCAGGTCGTCGCGAAGGTTTACGCCGTTCGCCTCGAGCTGGGCAAAGTGGTCGTTGTTTCCGGCTGACGGCGCAGACGGCACAACGCCGGCGCGACCCACGTAGGCCAGGTCGGCAGACAACAGCGTGTTAAACGGTACATCGTCGCGCACCATGCCTATCACGGTGGCCACGTAATCGTTTAACGGCACGAAGCGGTCCATGGCGCGGTTGGTCCACGGTGCTGAGAAGTTTTTCAGCGTGACGTTGTAGAAGTACGTGTTATCCATCGCGACGTAGGCGGCGGCCTGCGGATTTCCACCCGCAATCAGGCCTTCCATCTGCGTCAGGACAGCATCGGTCGGCGGTACACCGGCGATACGGTCATGGATAACTTTCGCCTGTTCCCTTGGTCCTGCGCTGACATTGCCAGCGAGCAAGAGAATAGCGAGTGCGATGACTGTCGTCCCTGTTACTCGTTTCATAAGACTTCTGCTCAAGGTCTTTAAGTAAGTGCGTTGCCGGCGAACCGACATCCCTTGTGTCGAGGATCATTCCCCGACCGGCGTCGAACGAGTGGATAGCGTTTTCACAAACCTTCCCTGGTTCGGTCCCTGTGTCGCAGCTCATCCCTCTGGTCTGCGTCACTCACCCGACAAGCGTGCCATCAGGCGTTCCATCTCGCCGTGAATGCCTTCACAGTCCGGCAACAACCGACTGGGTGTGCTTTCTGCATTCGTTCGACTCCACCCGGTACGAAGCAATTGCTGTGCCAGCTTTTCTATCGAGCCCGTTTTCGAATTTTTTAACTAATTAAAACAGATGCTTAGGAGGTTTCACGTGTCCTCGCACCGACGTGCGTTTAGTAAAACCAGTGTCGTCAGATGCGCACAATCCCCGCTGCTCGAAAACGCAAGTTACTGATTTGAAAGGCCTGCACAACTGTCGCCGAAGAGAGACAGGGTGACGCCCCCATCCGCGGTAACCGAATCAATGTGTTCGCGGACGGAGTTCAACGAATTTCTTGGGAAGCCACTGTTTGCGGCGTTTTTGGCCGTGCAAGTCGCGCAGGGAACCCGATGTGAAAAAAATTCGTTAACGCGTAGCGAGCAGGAATTTACCGTCGAACCGGTTGTGGTCCGCCGGTCCGGATCGGCGCAGGGCATCTCGCTGTCGGGCTTTTGAGACATTACATGCGTTGTAGCGCCTGCCTATACTTTTCGGCTCAACTACGCTGAGGCGCCGTGCGCATTCGACACGCTGGGGCATTGTCGAAACGGCTCTTTGGACTGTGATGGTGTTAACAGCGCAAACGGTGCGTGATGTTCACCATAACGAATCAAGAAGGCTGTCGTGCCGATACGGACGCAGTCTCCGGGAGCAGAACATGTTGTGGGAATCGCGAGTAAATAAGGAAGGATCCTCGTCGCGTCGACTTTTCGGTCTGGCGGCGGCGGCTGTGATCCTGTCTGCGTGCGACGGCGCCAACCAGGGCGTACAGATCGGGACGGGACAGGACCCGGACCCGGTCGTGGTCGATTTTCCGATCGCCTACATCCGGGCGCCAATCCCCGTTGATGAAGACGGTGAGTTCATTCAGACCGACCTGCGAGAGCAGATCACGTTTGATTTCGGCGCCGACGTGTTCTTCCGTGATCGCGCAGCGCCGACCGCGCTGGATCGCAACATCACGGGCGAGGTATCCCAGGGCTTGAGTGCGATTCGCGACCTCGAGATTGACTACGACGCGAGCCGCCTGCTGTTTTCGATGCGCGGCCCGTTCGACGAAAACCTCGACGAAGACGAACAACCGACGTGGAACATCTGGCAGTACACGTTCGAAACCGATGAGCTCATTCGCGTGATCCCGTCGGACCTGACCGCGGAGATCGGCCACGACATCATGCCGAAGTACCTGCCCGACGGGCGCATCATCTTCGCGTCTACGCGACAGGTACGCTCACAGGCGGTGTTGCTCGACGAAAGCAAGCCCGGTTTTATCCACGTCGACGAAGACGAAAACGAATTTGCATTTACGTTGCACGTTATGAGCGACGATGGCAGCAACATCGAGCAGCTGACCTTCAACCAGAGCCACGACCTCGACCCGACTGTCATGGCCAACGGTCAGATCGTGTTCAGCCGCTGGGACAACTCGCCGGGCAACGACCAGATCGATCTGTACCGCATGAATCCGGACGGCTCGGGCGTCGAGATGCTGTATGGCAAGGAAAGCCACGACACCGGCACCAACGGCCAGACCATCCAGTTTTCGCAGCCACGCGAGATCGAGGATGGCCGCATACTGACGCTGATTCGCCCGTTCACCGACACCGAAGGCGGCGGTGAACTCGTGGCGATCGATATCAATAACTACCTCGAGAACACGCAGCCGGTGGCGCTGAACGCCGGGGCAACCGGGCCGGCGCAGGAAGATGCGACGTTTAACGAAGTGCTGACGGAAGCCGGTATCGCATCACCCGGCGGTCGTTACCGTTCGGCGTACCCGATCCAGGACGGCACGGGCCGCATGCTGGTGTCGTGGGCGCAGTGCCGGCTTATCGAAACCGACGAGGAAATGAACGAGTCGATCGTGCCCTGCACCGAGGAGCGCCTCGCCGACCCCGTGAACTTCCCGCCGGCGCCGCCGCTGTATGGCATCTGGATCTACGATCCGCGTGACGAGACGCAGTTGCCGGTCGTGATCGGTGAGGAAGGCTTCCTGTTCACCGAGGTGGTGACCGGCGATCCGCGGAACCGCCCGCCGGTCATCGTCGACGGCATCAACAACTTCACGCTGGATCCGACGCTGCGCGAAAACAGCGAAGCGGTATTGAACATCCGCAGTGTTTACGACTTCACCGGCAACGCACTTCTCGATATCGAGACTGTGGCTAACCCGCTGCTGACGGAAGCCAGCGCGCGCCCGGTCCGCTTTATCCGTCTGGAGAAGGTCGTGTCCTTCCCCGATGAAGACACGCTGGACATCGACAACACGGCCTTCGGTATCAGTCAGGCGAACGGCATGCGTGAGATCGTAGGCTACGCCGAAGTCGCGCCTGATGGCTCTGTACTGACCAAAATTCCGGCCAACGTTGCGCTGGGCCTTACGCTGCTCGACGCCAACGGTCACCGTATTTCGCCGCGCCACAACAACTGGCTGGCTGCACGGCCGGGACAAGTGCTGAGCTGCAACGGCTGCCATACGCCGAACCAGGGCATTTCGCACGGCCGCGCTGATGCCTTCGATTCGGCCTGGGCTGGCGCGCCCGCCGGTGTTGTCGAGTTCCCGGGCACCGATCCGCGCTTCTTCATCAACGAAGTCGGCGACACGATGGCCGAGACGCGTGCCAAGGCGCTGTGCGACGGCAGCGTTGAGTGCACGGCGATCGAGCCGTCGATGAACATTGAGTACTTCGACGAATGGAGCGCCGATCCGGTGGTGGCCGCCAACAACGGCTACATTTCCTGGCGCTACACGCTGACCGCACCGGGTGACCCGAATATCCCGGTTAACGAAGGCTCGAACATCCGCACACCCAGTCCGACGACTTTCGATTGCGAGCAGGACTGGAGTTCGCTGTGCCGCAGCGTGATCAACTACGAATCCATCGTCCAGCCGGTGTTCGAGCTGTCGCGTCCGGTCACCCAGATGGTGCCGGATCCGAACGACCCGAATGTCCTCATCGAGGAGCCCGTGCTGGATGCCAACGGTAACCCGGTCGACAACATGTGCACGCAGTGTCACTCACCGATCGACCCGTTTGATGCGACGGTGCGGGTGCCCGCCGGTCAGCTCGACCTGAGCAGCACGGCATCCGATCAGGAGCCGGCGCACTTTACCTCCTACCGTGAACTGCTGACGGGTGATAACCTTCAGGAGGTGGTTGGAGGTGTGCTGGTAGACGCACAGGTGGTGATTGGCCAGGATGCGGACGGAAACGACATCCTCGGTACGGTAGCGATCAACTCACCGGCAACGCTGGCGGGAGCAGCGGCGTCGGATGATTTCTTTGATCGGTTCGCCAATGCGGCAGACCTGCACTTTAATCTTCTCACGGAAGCGGAACGACGGCTGATTGCTGAGTGGCTGGACATTGGCGCCCAGTACTACAACAACCCGTTCGACGCTCCGATGAACTAGGCGTTGGCGACGGTACGCTAGGGCGAAGCTATGGGCGATGTATTCAAAACTGCACTGGTCGTTTGGCTTGTCGCCGCCAGCTTATGTCTTGTGCCCGGTGCCGCCGCTGCTGACAAGGACTACAAGCGAGTCTCGGTCGCCGATCCCTTCCTTGACATGCACACCGGCCCCGGCCGGGGTTACCCGAAATTCAACATTGTCGAACGCGGCGATTCGGTCGATATTATCCGCCAGCGGACCGACTGGATCCTCGTTCGCGATGACGACGGTAAAGAAGGCTGGGTCGACCAGGCACAGATGGAGCTGACGTTGAAATCCGACGGCACGCAGCTCGAATTCGACAGTGCCCAGCAAGATGACTTCACGAACGCACGCTGGGAGGCGGGAGTGCTGTCCGGCGATTTCGGCGGCGCCAACATCGTGTCGGTCTACGGCGGCTACTCGATTAACCCCTACCTGTCGGTTGAGTTGTGGGCGTCGCAGATTCTCGGCAACTTCTCAAACGGTTCGATGGCCAGCCTCAACCTCGTCAGCGAAGCATTCCCGGATGCCCGCATCTCGCCGTTCTTTACCTTGGGTGCCGGCGTTATCCAGACAGAGCCCAAGTCGACCATCGTGCAGTCCGAAGATCGCGACGACCAGATCGGTCATGCCGGTGCCGGATTCCGAATTTACGCAACGCGTCGCTTCCTGCTGCGCGCCGAATACAAGAGTTACGTCGTGTTCACCAGCCGCGACGAAAACGAGGAAGTTGAGGAATGGAAAGTCGGTTTCGCGTTCTTTTTCTGATCATTGCGCTGATCGGACTGTCCGGCTGCGCCGCGACCAAGAACCTGTTCGGCGGTCGCGACGAGGCGCCGCCACCGAGCGCTGAGGCGCCCGGGCAGGTGATCGACCCGGAGGTCGAGCGTCGACAGATCAAGGAACCGAAGATCGACAAGGAAGACTTCGAGCTGGGTGCCTATGTCGGCATCATGAGCATCGAGGACTTTGGCTCGGACGTGGTTTACGGTGCGCGGCTCGCCTATCACGTAACCGAGGGATTTTTTGTTGAAGGCACGGTCGGGCAGTCCGAGGCCGGATTGACGAGCTTCGAACAGCTCAGTGGCGGCTCACGGCTGATCGACGACAGCGAGCGCACGCTGACCTACTACAACCTGAGTCTCGGCTACAACGTGCTGCCAGGCGAGGTGTTCATCGGCGAGGGTCGTGCGTTCAACACCAACCTGTACTTCGTCGCCGGCCTGGGGTCCACGCGATTTGCCGGCGATGACCGGTTTTCGGTGTCCTACGGCGCGGGTTATCGGTTCCTGTTGACGGACACGTTTGCGCTGCACCTGGATTTCAGGAATCACCTGTACGACATCGACCTGTTCGGTGAGGAAAAAACCGTAAATAACCTGGAAGGGCACCTCGGTGTGACGGTGTTCTTCTGAGTATCCGATCACAGTTCGGGCGAATCGCCCGGGCTAGAGTGGAGATAATGACTGTGAAAAGAGCATTTCGAGTAGTTTTCGCGGCCGGCCTGATGCTCGGCCTCTCTGCGTGTGTCCAGATTGAGCCGTGGGTCAAGCCCTATGAGCGCGACGCGCTGGCGGACCCGATCATGGCCATGGACACCGATCCAGTGTCCTCTTCCTACCTTCAGCACGTTTTCGAGTCGCGTGAAGGCGCGCGGGGCGGTGAAGGCGCTGCCGGCGGTGGCTGCGGCTGTAACTAGATCCTCCGGGGGAACGGTTTCGATGCGCATAATTCTCGCTCTCATTCTGTTTGGCCTCAGCGGCGTGGCGTTTGCCAATGTCCTGCCGGAAGACCGTGCCGACGTAATGTACAAGCTGTACGACGGCGGTGGTGCCACCATCGGCGGACCGTCGGTGCTGGTTCGGAAGCAGGTGGCCAAGGACATCTCGATGGTGGCCAACTACTACGTCGACACCGTGAGCTCGGCGTCGATCGATGTCGTTACCACCGCAAGTCCGTACGACGAAGAGCGCACGCAGTGGTCCGTGGGTATGGATTACCTGCGTGGCGGCACGACTATGAGCATGAATTACGTCACCAGTATCGAGAACGACTTCGATGCGAACACCTACGCACTGGGTATCCAGCAAACCCTGCTCGGTCAGCTGACGACGATATCGCTGAACTACTCCTATGGCGAAGATATCGTCATGCGTTCGGATGACGAGACCTTCGCGCGCGAGAACATCCGCCAGCAGTACGCGCTGGGCATCACGCAGATCATCACCAAGCACCTGATTGCCGCCCTGAACATTGAGACCGTGACCGACGAGGGGTTCCTGAACAACCCGTACCGAACGGTTCGCTACGTCGATCCCAACAGTGCGCTGGGCTACAGCTATGAACCTGAACTGTATCCGAGCACCCGGACCAGTAATGCCTTCGGCCTGCGCGCCAAGTACTTCCTGCCGTATCGCGCGGCGCTTGAAGGGGAGTACCGCTACTTCACTGATACCTGGGGTATCGAGGGCCACACCGCATCGATCGCGTACACGCACCCGTGGAAAAAATGGATCTTCAACGTGAAGTACCGCGTGCACGATCAGACCGGGGCATCGTTCTTTAAGGATCTGTTTTCGCGCTCCGAAGCCACCAACTTCCGCGGTCGCGACAAGGAGCTGTCGCCGCTCACGTCCAACACGATCCGCCTGAAGGCCTCGTATGAGTTCCTGAACGATCCGGGCGGCTGGCTAAAACGCGGCGCGGTCACGGCATCGCTTGATCACATGATCGTCGACTACGAAGAATTCCGTGATCTGCGAGTGCGTGGTGGCGTTGTCGGTGAGGAGCCCCTGTACTCCCTGGACGCCAACGTCCTGCAGCTCTGGGTTTCTTTCTGGTACTAAACGGTCGCTTGCCGGGCCGCCAGCCGGCGGTCCCGGTGTTACAGTAGCGCCATGTGGATCTATGTCATCCCCCTGCTGGCGATACTCGGCGTCATCGTCGTTCTCTACAATCGCCTGATTAACAGCCGCAACCGCGTCAGCACCGCGTGGAGTGATGTCGACGTTCAGTTGCAGCGTCGTTACGACCTGATTCCAAGGCTGGTCGAGGCGGTCGACCAGTACGCGCGCTATGAACGTTCAACGCTCGAGGCGATTGGCGAGCTGAGAAACCGGGCGCAGAGCAGTGCAACGCTTGCAGATCGTGGCAGTGTTGAGACGCAGCTTGAGCAGGGCGTGCACAAGCTGATCGCGCTCGCTGAAGACTATCCCGACCTGAAAGCCAACGAGAATTTTCTGAGTCTGCAGGATGAACTGGTTGAAACCGAGAATGTCCTGCAATTTGCCCGCCGCTACTACAACGCGTCGGTGCGTGACTACAACACGATGATCGAGACGGTGCCGAGCAACTTCGTCGCCGGTGCGTTTCGCTTTTTGCCACGTGAGTTTTTCCAGAAAGCATCCGATGATGTCGCATCGGTGCCGCTGATCCGCGGCCAGCTCGAATCGTGAGGCTGGCACTGCTCCTGTTCCTGCTGCCTTTGTCGGTGCTGGCCGACGAACGAATCTTGTCGTTCCACAGTGACATTGTGATCCAACCGGATGCCTCTATCGACGTCATCGAGACGATCACCGTGCGCTCAGAAGGCCAACAGATTCGCCGCGGGATTTACCGCAGGCTGCCCACCGAGTACTTCGACAAGTTTGGCAACCGTCACGAGGTGTCGATCGAGCCACTGTCGGTGTTGCGCAACGACCGGCCCGAAGACTGGCACGTGCGTCAGCCGCGAGGCTCGATCACAGTGTATTTCGGTGCCAGCGATCGTCTTCTCGACGACGGCGTGCACGAATACCGTTTCCGCTATCGAGCCTATCGCATGCTCGGTTTTTTCGAGGACTACGACGAGCTGTACTGGAATGTCAGCGGCTTTGACTGGCGTTTTCCGATCGACGCGGCCAGTGCGTCGGTGCGTTTCGGTTTCGACGTGGATGCCACAGCCGTGACCGCGGAGGCTTACACCGGTGCGTTCGGTGACACCGGCCGCGATTACACCCAGGAGACCGCCGCGGGTCCCGAGCTGACTTTCCGCGCGAATGCACTCTCGGCCACCAACGGCCTGACAATTGTTGTCGGCTGGCCGAAAGGCTCGGTGGCGGAGCCAGGCGATGTGCAGCGAGCGGGCTGGTTCCTGACCGACAACCGCAATGTGCTGATTGCGCTGAGCGGTTGGTTCCTGCTGCTCGGCTACTACCTCGTGGTCTGGTCGCGCCACGGCAAGGACCCCGAAGAGGGGGTCATCATGACGCGATACGAACCGCCACACGGCTACTCCCCGGCTTCGTTGCGCTACATCCGTCAGATGTATTACGACGGCAAGGTGATGACGGCCGCGATCGTCAACCTGGCTGTGAAGGGGTATCTGAGCATTCACCAGGACGGCAAGAAGCGCTCCCTGCATCGCGAGTCGCCCGGAAATCAACCGCCGCCGCTGGCGGCGGGCGAACAGGAGCTGTACGACGCTCTTTTCGAGCGGGCCGACGCGATTGAACTCGACAACAAGAATCACAAAGTCATCGGCAAGGCACGGTCCGCGCACCGCAAGTCGCTGATCGCAGACTACAAGGACAAGTATTTCTCCAACAATACGGTGCTGCACTGGCCCGCTGTCATTATCTCGATTGCGTTCACCGTGATTCCCTTCACCGTCAATCAGGAACCCACGCCGCTGCTGTTCGTAGTGATCATCGCGATGTTCCTCGTCATCCTGGTGTTCGCCTTTATCATGCGGCGACCGACGATTCGTGGGCGCAAGTTGCTCGACGAACTGCTGGGATTCCGGGATTACCTCGACATCGCCGAGAAGGACGAAATGAACCTGCGCAATCCGCCGCAAAAGACCCCACAACTGTTTGAACGTTACCTGCCGTACGCACTGGCGCTGGGCGTCGACCAGACCTGGGGCGATCGTTTCGCGTCCACTCTCGCCGGCATCGGCGAGACCGGCGGGCGGGGTTATCACCCGGTGTGGTACCACGGCGACTGGAACTCAAGCACCAACATGGCGTCTGACCTTTCCAGTGGCTTCAACACGGCACTGACGCAGTCGGCCATGCCGCCCGGATCGTCATCTGGCGGTGGCGGCGGTGGCTTCTCCGGCGGCGGCGGTGGTGGCGGCGGCGGTGGCGGCTGGTAAGCCTCCGCAACAAGGACCTGAATGAGCCAGAATATCTACACGCTGCAGCGGCAAAGCCAGCTGCCGAATGTTATTTTCGCCCTGCTGGTTATCAATGGCCTGGCCTTCGCGTTGACGGTGCTCGGCTTTGTGCCCAGTTCGCTGGCCTTGTGGCCGGTGGAGAGCCCGCTGTTTGCGCCGTGGCAACTTCTCACCTACGGATTCCTGCACGGCGGTGTTGGCCATATCTTTTTCAACATGTTCGGCCTGTGGATGTTCGGCCGCGATCTCGAGCACCAGTTTGGCGCCAAGCGGTTCCTGATCTACTACCTGACCTGTGTCGTGGGCGCAGGTCTCGTGCAGTTGCTGGTGGCAGCCGTGCAGGGTGGCATCTATCCGACCGTTGGCGCATCCGGTGGCGTGTTCGGGATTCTGCTGGCGTACGGCATGAGCTATCCGAATCGCACAATACTGCTGCTGATTCCGCCCATTCCTATGCCGGCGAAATACATGGTCGTTTTGTACGGTATTCTCGAGTTGTACCTCGGAGTCAGCGGCCGGTCGCCGGGCGTCGCCAATTTCGCGCATCTTGGTGGTATGTTGTTCGGACTCGGCCTGTTGCTGTATTGGCGCAACCAGCGCCGACGCTGAGGACCCGAAGAAATCCGCAAGGCGCTGCAACTTTATGCCGCTTTTGCGCATCGAAGGTACAGGACGCCAATCGGAGCAGGCGTCCTGCTATCAAGGATCACTCTCTCAGGAGTGACTAACGACCGGCTGTCAACGCCGCGTCAACAAGGGGAGACACTATGAAACGCAGGACCTTTCTCGGGCACGTCGCGGCCGGCAGTGCCGTGGTTTCGATGCCCGCCTTCTTGTCCGGCTGTGGCGTACCCACAGCGGTCAGTTTGTCCGACCAAACACCGCAAAACCCGTTCATGGACTGGTTTGGTGTCGACCAGGCAAGCGTCGCCCGGGTCATGTCAGAGCTCACGGCCAACGGCGCGGACGCCGCCGACCTGTACTTTCAGCATTCGCGCAACAATTTCGTACAGCTCGAAGACGGGATTGTATCCAATGCCAACTCGCGGATTTCGCAGGGCGTCGGCCTGCGTGTCGTCATCGGTGAGCAGACCGGTTATGCCTTCACCGAAGACCTGACGACGGCGTCCATGCTGGCAGCGGCACGCACGGCCGCGGCGATCGCGCGCGGTGGTGATGTGGTTGCGCCGCAGTCTTTTGTTGCGCAGGACATGGGCGGGATGTACACGACGTCGATGCCTTGGGCGGACGTCGGCATCGACCGCAAGCTGCCGATCCTCAAATTTGTCGAGCAGAAAGCGAAGTCGATGGACCCGGCCGTTGAAAAGGTGGCTGTTTACTGGTCGGACCAGGATGAGCGCGTGATGATCGCGACACTGGACGGTCGCCTGGTTATGGATCATCGCCCGATGACTCGCTGCACCGTCACGGTGACGGCGCGCAAGGGTGAAGAGGTACAATCCGGTTACTCGAACATCGCCGCGCGTCAGGATTTTGCCTGGTACACCGAAGATCGTTTGACCACGATGGTCCAGGAAGCGGTGGATCGCACGATGATCCTGTTCGACGCGCGTCGACCGCCAGCGGGTGAAATGCCTGTGATTCTGGCCTCCGGTGCGAGCGGTATCCTGCTGCACGAGGCTATCGGCCACGGTATGGAGGCAGACTTCAACCGCAAGGGCACCAGCATTTATTCGGACATGATCGGTAAAAAGGTCGCCGAACCCTTCATTACCATCGTCGATCACGCTGACATCCCCAATGAACGCGGTGCGCTGAACTACGATGACGAAGGCAACCGGGCCGGCCGCACAACGCTGGTTGAGGACGGAATCCTGACCTCGTACCTGCACGACGAGATCAGCGCGAAACAGTATGGCCTGAAGCCGACCGGTTCCGGCCGCCGCCAGTCGTACAAGTACGCACCGATGCCACGCATGAGCTGCACCTTCATGAAGGACGGGCCGCACACGAAAGACGAGATCATCGCGTCGGTTGACCGCGGCATCATCTGCGAGACCTACACCAACGGCCAGGTGCAGATCGGGGCCGGCGACTACACCTTCTACGTGAAGAATGGCTGGCTGGTCGAGAACGGCAAGATCACGGCGCCGATCAAGGACGTGAATATTATCGGCAACGGGCCGGAGTCGCTGCAGCGAATATCTATGGTCGCCAACGATGCGCGCCTCGATACCGGCGGCTGGACCTGCGGCAAGAATGGGCAGCAGGTACCGGTGTCGCAGGGCATTCCCACCGTCAAGGTCTCTACGATGACCGTGGGAGGTGAAAATGTCGGATGAACTGTTGCAACGTGCCGCACAGGCGGCAGAGCTCGCCACGACGGCCGGCGCCAATGATGTCTGTGCCAGTGCACGTCAGGGCCGCGATGTTGAATTTGAGTACCGCGAAGGCGCCCTCGAGAAGGTCAAGGACACCACGTCGCGGGAACTGTCGCTGAGGTTGTTTGTTGACGGCCGCTACTCCAGCCATCAGACCACGGACCTGAATCCGGATCGACTGTCGAGCTTTGTTCGAGAGGCGGTGGCCATCACGCGCGCGCTCGAGCCGGACGAGCATCGGTTCATTACACCGGCTGAGCTGTTTGCCGGACGGCCCGACGCCGATCTCGACCTGATCGATCCGACGGTGGAAACCCTCGATCGTGATCAGCGCGTCGAATGGTGCTCCGTGCTCGATGACGTGTCCCACGCCAACGACAAAGTTATTTCGGCCACTGCCGGAGTTTACGACGGCACGTCCATGGCGGCGTCGGTCAGCAGCAACGGCTTTTCCGGATCGCAGTCGTCGACGTACTGCTGGTTCGGTGCGTCCGTCACGCTGCGTGATCGCGGTGACAAGCGCGCGGAAGATGGGTTTTACGCGGGCGGTCGCCACGTAGACGACCTGCCGGATGCTGCCGGCGTCGGGCAAACGGCGCTTGATCGGGCGCTTGCGCGCCTGGACTCCGAGAAGGGTCCGACGATGAAGGGCAGTATGCTGGTGGATTCGCGCGCGGCCGCAAGCCTGGTCTCCCGTCTGCTGGGACCGGCCAATGCACGCAATGTCCAGCAAGGACGGTCCTTCTGGTCATCGATTCTCGACCAGCAGGTGTTCAGTCCGGCGTTGTCGGTCATCGATGATCCGCTGATCGTGCGCGGCTTGGGTTCCCGTCACTACGACAGCGAAGGCATTGCGGCAAAGCGCTTGCCGATCATTGAAAACGGCGTTGTCCGGAATATTTACGTCGACACCTACTACGGTCGAAAGGGCGGTATGACACCGACGACCGGACGTGCATCCAACCGCGTAATTACACCGGGCGAATTGTCACTCGAGCAATTGCTGGGCGAGGTCGGCGACGGCGTCTATGTGACCTCCTGGCTGGGGGGCAATGCCGACTCGACCACCGGCGACTTCTCGCTCGGTCTGCGTGGGCACATGATTGAGGGTGGCAAGATCGGGCGTCCGGTCGGTGAGATGAATGTCACCGGCAATCTCAAGGATCTGTTTGCGCGTATAGAGCTGGTCGGCAACGACCCGTATCCGTACTCGACGACATTGGCGCCATCGATGGTGTTTTCAGACGTCGATTTCTCCGGCGCCTGACCCGACAGCGGCGCCGTCGTCCAGTCCCGGACGGCGGCGCCACTGCACCGTGTGGGTGTGGTCGCACGAACGGTGAGTCATCCTGGCCGGGGTGTTTACGCCGTCACGGTCACCGTCTCTCTGCCGGGCGTTCAGGTCATTTGCCTGTCTCCCAATATCTTTAGTCTGCGTTCCGATTACCTGCCCGTACAGGGGTCGAATTGGGCGTCCAGTGTCTTTTCGACTTTACGTAAGCTGATATCACCGGCCTGAAAATCGGACCTCGTTCACCGACAGGCTGTGCGACACCGGGTAATGTTTGCCCGTCTCAAATCGATAGCACCCGATGTCCCCATCCCTGAAAACACGACTGTTGATTGCGATCACGGCGACTCTGACCATCAGTGGTTGTTCGTCCACGCAGTGGAACGATGTCGGCCAACAGCTCAGCACGTCAGCCGCCGGTCAGATTTTTGCGTTTGCGTTTGGCGGCAACGGTTGCTTCGAGAACCTTACGGACGAGCAAATCGAGCAGCAGCGTATCGACTCCCTGTATCCTGAGTCGATGACGCGAGAGGCGATGCTGGAATCAAACCGCGTGGCCGCTCGTTGGGAACGCTACGACGACCACCTCGCCAAAACGTCAACGGACAGCAACGATTAGCCGCCGCCGATAAAGCGCTGTCATCGAACAAAACGCGTAAGCCGGTCTTTTTCCGCTAAGCTCGACGCATGACTGCGGCAGAACTCCTCTGGCCCATGGCGGCTCACATTGTCTGGGTCGTGTTGTTGTACGCGCTGCTGACGCTGGTTCGAGCGCCATCGGTCTGGGGATTGTTCCGGTCCTCTGACGGCGGCAATCCGTGGGCGGACATTGAGCGGCGCGTCAGCGCGAATCTCAGCAACCAGTTTGAGTGGCCGATGCTGTTTTACGCGGTTTGTGTGTTGCTGTTGCAGCAGCACAGTGTCGATGCTGTCCAGCTCTGGCTCGCCTGGCTCTTTGTCGCCGGCCGATTGCTGCACAGTATCGTGCAGATCGGCAGCGCCAATGTGCGACTGCGCGGCATCGTGTTCACGATCAATTTCGTCGCCGTACTGGCCATGTGGGGGCGGCTGTTGGCGAGCGCCTGGGCATGACGACCCTCGACTGGGCGATAGTCGGCGCTTACCTTGCGGGCTTGCTGGCTGTCGGTGCCTTGATCGGCCGCGGCCAGACGTCGCGCAAGGATTATTTTCTGGGAGGCCAGCGCATGCCGGCGGCGGCACTCGCGACGTCGACAATCGCAACCCAGTGTTCGACCAACAGTCTGCTGGGCGCTCCGGCCTTCGTCGGTTTTGTGGCCGGAGGCGGCATGGTCTGGCTGCAGTACGAGCTGGCCGTGCCGTTGGCGATGCTCGCGCTGATGTTCCTGTTTCGGCCGATACGAGCCGGTAACCACATTTCGATCTACGCCTTCCTTGAGGAACGGCTCGGTGGCGGAGCCCGCCTGATTGCAAGCGGCAGCTTCCAGCTTTTCCGGGGTGTAGCAACCGGTGTGACCGTCTACGGCGTGGCGCTGGTGGTCACGCTGTTGGTGGATGTGTCGTTTACCCAGGCGGTGCTGATCCTGATGGGAGCGACGATCGCCTATGACGTGCTCGGTGGCATGCGCGCCGTTGTTATCAGCGATGTCGTGCAAATTGTGCTGATTGTTCTGGCGGTCACGGTGAGTTTGGCGTTTCTTCTAATCGAGATCGGCGGGCCGACTGCCCTGTTGACGGAGCGTACACGCGCGATTGACCCGTCGTGGGGTTTCGCGGATGCGTCCAATTACGGCTTCTGGCCGATGCTGATCGGTGGGTTTTTTCTGTACACCGCGTACTACGGCTGCGACCAGAGCCAGGCGCAACGCGTGCTGGCTGCGAAAAGTCCGGTGGCGACCGAGCGCGTGCTACTGCTAAACGGCTTACTGCGTTTTCCGCTCGTGCTGTTGTATTGCCTGCTGGGCCTCGCGCTCGCGGCGTATGCGACGCAGAGCGATTTGTTGCAGCGCCTGCCGCTGTCATCGAACGGCGCGCCTAACGTCAATCTTGTGTTTCCGGTTTACGTACTGGAGGCGTTTCCAGCCGGTCTCGTTGGACTGGTCATGGTCGGACTGTTCGCGGCCGCGATGTCGTCGATTGATTCCGCGTTGAATTCGCTGTCGGCCGCGACTCTCGAGGATTTTGTCAATCCGCGTCGCGACTGGTCTGAACGGCGCCTGTTTCTGCTGTCCAAGCTGATCACGCTCGGCTGGGGTTTGTTCGCGGTTGTGTTCTCTTTCCAGGTGGAGCGCATCGCGCCCACCGTACTGGAAGCCATCAACAAGATCGGCTCGATGGCGAACGGACCGCTGCTCGCCCTGTTTGTCATCGCTCTGCTGGCGCCGGGTGTTGGGCAGGGCCGCGCAATTCTGGCGTTCTTCAGCGGGTTGCTGGCGAATGCCGCGGTGTGGGCATTCGCGCCCGGCGTATCGTGGCTGTGGTGGAATGTCAGTGGCTTCCTGGTCAGTGTAACGCTGGCGCTGTTGCTTGCCCGCGTGCCGCTTCGGTTCGGCGAACTCGAGTCGCCCTCCTGGCTCAATGTGGTTCTGTTGACCGGTATGGCCGTGCTGGTCCTGCTGGTTTGTCTCGCCTTCAGCGCATTCGCGCGCTGATCGTCTGGCTTCGTTACAATCGCGCCGAGCGACAGGAGGAGCACCATGCAGCTGCAATTCAGTACCTGGCAGGAAGTTGACCAATACCTCAAGACGAGTCGCGCCATCGTGATTCCGATTGGCTCCACAGAGCAACACGGCCCAAACGGACTTATTGGTACCGATGCGCTGTGCCCGGAGTCGCTGGCTGTCGAATTGGGCAGGCAGACCGGTGCGTTGATCGCACCAACGATCGCGGTGGGCATGGCGCAGCACCACCTCGGTTTCGCGGGGTCGATCACGCTGCGGCCGTCGACGTTGATACGCGTTGTTCAGGACACGGTGAACTCGCTGATCCAGCACGGCTTCAATCGCTTTTACTTCCTTAACGGTCACGGGGGCAATATCGCGACGGTGACGGCGGCTTTTTCGGAGATTTATGCGCAGTCGAGCCTCGGCGTTGCGGCCGATGGCCAGAAGGACGTGCGCTGCGTGCTCAGAAACTGGTGGGAAGCCGACGGCGTTATGGCCTTGAGCCGCAAACTGTTTGGTGACGCCGACGGCAGTCACGCCACCTGCGGTGAGGTCTCGCTGACCCAGTTTGCTTACCCGGACAGTATCAAGTCGGCGACGATGGACCCGCCTATCGCACCGAACGGTCCGATCTATGACGCCACGGACTATCGACAGCGCTTTGCCGATGGCCGCATCGGTTCCGACCCGTCGCTGGCGAATCCTGAGGCCGGCAAGCAACTGTTCGACAAGTCGCTGAGCGGTTTGATGGTCGACTACACGCGCTTTGCGGAGAGCGCGTCGTAAGCGGCGCAGCGGTGGACGTCAGACGCCCCAGGGTGGTTCTGGCTGAAACAGCGCAAGCAGGAAGTCGATCATCGCTCGCACTTTCGGGGCGACGATGCGATGACTCGGATACAGCGCCCAGATTGCCGACTCGGTGTCCAGCGGGTAATCCACCAGCACCGGTAACAGGCGGCCGCTCTTAAGGTCCTCATGCGCCAGCCACTGTGACTGCAGGCTGATCCCAAGGCCGTCCAGTGTCAGCCGACGCATGGCCTCGCCGTCGTTGACGACGACGGAGCGCTGCGGCTCGATCAGGTCCCCTGACTGAAACCGCCATTTCCCGTAACCGGCCAGCGTTATGCAGCGATGGGCTGCGAGTTCGTTCGGTGTCGATGGTCCTCCGTACGTCTCGAGATAGCGCGGTGACGCCACCAACAGGCGCCGGTCGGCGGCCAGCTTCCTGGCGACCAGCGTGCTGTCCTCGAGCGGCGCGTTGCGAACGATCAGGTCATAGGCTCCCTCGACGACATCCAGCACCTCATCCGAGAGCCTGACGTCCAGACTGACGCCGGGATGGTGTTGCTGAAAATCGCACAGTGCCGGGATGACGTACAAGCGGCCGAACGAGCCCGGCATCGTCATGCGCAGGGTGCCGTGCGCCTCGGCACCTTCGCCGTTCACTGAACGCAGCCCCGCCTGCAACGTGTCGAGCGCTTGCTCCGCGTACGGAAGGAACTCGGCGCCGTCGGTTGTCAGCGCTATCGCCCGCGTGGTGCGATGAAACAGGCGAAACCCGAGAGTGGCCTCGAGCTTGCCGAGCCGCGCGCTGGCCGCCGCTGGCGACAGCGAAAGATCACGAGCAGCGGACGAGACCGAGCGAAGATCGGCAATCCGCAAAAACAGGCGCAGCGACAGTGTATCCATTTATCAAAAATAACCGATAAATAAATTCACAAAAAGCCTGTTTATTCAAAAAAATCGGATTATTAAGCTCTCTTTTTTTAACCGTCCACGCGTAATTCGACGTTCGAACGGAGCTCCGCATGAAAGCAATGATTCTCACTGAGTACGGCCAGTCGGCCGATTTTCAGGCCACCGAGCAGCCGCAGCCCGCTATCGCGGACGGCCATGTGCTGGTCCGTATCGCGGCGACCAGTGTCAACACGGTGGACACCATGATTCGTTCGATGGGCAAGGACCTGCCGCTGTCACCGGAGCTGCCGGCACTGCTGGGTATGGACTTCGCAGGAACGATCGAGGCCGTCGGTGCCGGTGTCACCGGGTTTGCTGCCGGGGACGAAGTCTACGGCTGTGCCGGTGGCCTGGCCGATCTGCCGGGTGCACTGGGTGAGTTCATGTCGGCGGATGCGCGATTGATCGCGCGCAAACCGGCGACCCTGTCCATGCGCGAGGCGGCTGCGATTCCGTTGGTGGGCATCACCGCTTTCGAAGGCCTGCAGCGCGCGGGCGTGTCGTCGGAACACAAGGTGCTTGTGCACGGCGGTGCCGGCGGCGTAGGTCACATCGCGTTGCAATTGGCAACGTACTTCGGCGCAGAGGTATTCGCTACCGGCTCCGGACCGGACAAGCTCGGGCTCATCGAGTCGTTGGGTGCGACCGCTATCGATTATCGATCGACGTCAGTTGCCGACTACGTCGCCGAGCACACGCAAGGTGCCGGCTTCGATGTCGTGTTCGATTCGGTCGGTGGTGCCAACATGACAAACTCCTTCGAGGCGGCCGCGCTTAACGGTCAGGTCGCGTCGACGGTGTCCCTGCTTGAGATTGATCTGTCACCGGTGCACTTCAAAGGCCTGTCGCTGCACGTCGTCTTCATGTTGATTCCCATGCTGCACAATGTGGGCCGACGTGAGCACGGTGCCATCCTGACCCGCATCAGCGAAATCGTCGACGAGGGCGGATTGAAACCGGTGCTCGATCCGCGACGCTTCGCGCTCGAGGATGTGGGCGAAGCGTACGCACACCTGAGCTCCGGCAAGGCGATCGGCAAGATTGTTATCGACGTGTAGGCCTCCGTCACTCGATCAATTGAACGCTTCAGTGCCGCGCAAAGCGAGTGCTCGCGCGGGTCGATCTAAGGCCTGGCTCTCGTGGTCGCATGAACACCGAGCTCACGAACGGTCGCCCTGGGCCTCGGACAAACGCTGGCAAATCACGTAGTCCGTTTCAGGCGAACACATGTCCGGGGCACCCCGGGCCAGCCAGTACTCATAGAAACCCAGCCGTTCCAGGTAGTCGGCAAACTCCGGCCCTTTCCTGGCGTCCCCGCCGCGGTCCATGAACAGCACAACCGAGGTACCCATAAATCCGTCGGCGGTTTCCTTGTCGAGAATCTCCAGTGCCGGCTCGCTCAAGCCGCTCTGGTCCAGCATGTGATACGCGAGCCAGCCCGGAAAGCCGTTTGCGTGCGCTTCGGCCATTTCGCTGATCAGGGGTCTGGCGTCTGCCGGCGGGTTACTGCGAAAAACGCTGTAGCTCCTGAGTGTTGCGGCAAACGGAACCAACGGCGTGTTGTCGACCCATTCAATGGCCGCGGGATAGTCGTCGCTATCGAGCAGTGCGAACCACCGACCCACCCAGACAATGGGCGTTTCAACACCGAGGTCAAACCACAGGTAGTCGAGCATACGTCTCGACTCCTGCAAGTGTCCGAGCTGGAAGTTATTCATCGCCGCCTCTGTGAGGATGGGCGGCGAGTTGGGTTCCTGCGCCAGGGCCGCATCAACAAGCTCCATCGCTTTGTCGATCAGGCCCAGTTCACGGTAGTGGCCGGCGAACCACAGCATCAGGTTGGTGTTGTCCGGATCCAGCGCGAGGGCGTTGCGGTAGATGCGCTCCGAGGCTAGCCAGTCGCCGCGTGATCTGGCCACCGTTGCCATAATCGAGCGCGCTTCGGCGAGGCCGGGATCGAGCTGCAAGGCCCGGTCAGCCGCCAGCAGGGCTTCATCGGTGGCGTCGGACGGGCTGACGCTGTTGGAGTAGGTCGGGAATGTAATCCACGCCAGCGCCAGCGCGGACCAGGCTTCGGCGTAGTTCTCGTCGCGTTCAACGGCCTGCGTCAGGAGTTTGATGGCGCGCTGGTTGGGGACTTCACCGCGCTGTTCCCACAGCGCGGTGCCGCGCTCGTAAAGATCGACAGCCACAGGGTCTCTGTCTGTGTCCGCCGAGTCTGTGTCGACTCGGGGCCACAAAGCGATCAAAGCAACCACAGCCAGCAACGCGATCGCTAAAGCCGCGACCGCAGGGCCCTTCTTGTTCGCGGTCGATACGGACTTGCCGGTCTCCGGTCCAGTAGACAGGTCCGCGCGAGCACTGAGCCAGGTGTCCAGTTCAGCGGGCAGGGCGAACACGGTACTGCGCTTGTCGTGTTCATGCCGATGCACCGGCAGGTCTTCCTCGCGCTCCCAGCGTCGGGCGGTGCGTTCGCTGCAGCCGAGGTAATTCGAAATGCGCTTCCAGCCAATCAGACGCGACTCGAGACGGGTGTCGTCGGTCGTTTCGGTTACTGACATGCAATCTCCACGGCGTCCTGCCACTGGCGACCAAGGCTAGCGGATACTGCGTATCCGGCCAAGTGCGGCCATCAGCGGCAAAGCCGCGGTCATTGCCGTGACCGGCATTGCGGGGGCCTCTCAGCGCGATGTCTACTGCCAGCAGGTTCAATCAGGAGCTCGATATGCTGCCGTTTCCCCACGCACACTGGCTGGTGCTGTTGTTTTTACTGATGACGTTTGCCGCTTTCATGCCCGGCTACTTCCTGGTGCTCTCAACGGCACCCTGGGTGCATCATCTGCACGGCATCACAGCAACCGCGTGGATCGTACTGGTCGCCACCCAGAACTGGACGGCGCACCGCGGGCACTGGAACTGGCACGTGCGATCGGGCATCGCCAGTCTGCTGCTGGTGCCGGTGTTCACCGCGGGAGGCTTGCTGGTCACCCACCACATGCTCAAGACCGAGTCGCTGTTCAACACCCTGTTCGGACATGCGCTCTCCGCCGCCGATCTCGTGGTTTCGGTGGCCTTTGTCGTGCTGTACACGCTGGCCCTGCGCAATCGACGCTTTCCCGACCTGCACGCGCGCTACATGCTCGCCACCGTCATCCTTCTGATCGGCCCGTCGCTGGGTCGATTCTTCGCAGGCTACGTCCCCGGTTTTCTGGTTCGCAGTGTCGAAACATTGCCGAAGTTCGGTGCGGCTCTCAACGCGAGCTTCGTCGTCGCTTCCTCACTTTGTGTCTATCTGATCCTCAGAGATCATGGACGCGACAAACCCGTCGCGCCGTTTGTGGGTGCCCTGTTGACGACCTTGGCAATGTTCCTCGCGTTCTACCTGGTCGGCTATCACGCGGCGTACGCGACCCTCACGGCATGGCTCGCGGCGCTGTCCGTCGGCCAGGTGGCGTTGGCCGGGCTGACGGTGTCCAGCGCCGCGATTGCCTGGGCCTGGTGCAACCCACGACAACGGGTGCTTGTCACCACGCGGCCAGCGACTGACATCGATGCGCTGGAGCGTGGATAAGATGCAGCCCGCAAGCTCACTGGGTAACAGTTCAGCAGACTCACCAGCGACGGATGCCACGAGTCGCCCGACGACCGGCGGTCAGACGCGAGCAGCTTCCAAACGAGCGACGCTGGCGCTGTATTCCAGTGCACACAAGTGGCTGGTGATTCCGATGCTGGTGATACTTGTGGCGTTTACACCGCAATATTTCGCGACCTTCACCAGCGAGCCGTGGGCCTATCACGTGCACGTCTGGGCCGCGATTGCCTGGTACGGTCTTATGATCACCCAGCCCTACCTCGTCACGCACGGTCGGATGCAGAGCCATCGAACATGGGGAATGGTGGGGCTGATCGCCGCGGGTGGATTCATTGCTACCGGTTTGATGATCACACCGGTGAACGTGTACTTCGGCCTGATCGGTGGATTTCCACCGGTGTTTCCCGGCGAGTTCTTTTTCGGGCTGACGATGACCGAAACGCTGGCGATGCTGGGCTTTGCCGTGTCGGTCAGTCTGGCGATACGCCGGTCAAAGCGTCCTGATGAACACGCCATCTGGATGCTGGGCACTGTGTTTTTCGGGTTTATGCCGGCGTTCCTGCGACTGAGCATGTTTCCGGTCTTCGCCTTTGGAATCGAGATGTCTACAACGGCCGCACTGTCCGCGTCGGTCCCGGTGTTTGTCGCCGTGATCCTCTGGGTCGGTTACAGACTCGGGAAGCTCGCCCACCCGGTGATCCTCGGGTCGTCTGCCGTTACCGTCTTGATGATTGCAACCTCGTACGTCGGCAGCCTCGAGTGGTACCAGACGTTTATCAGTCAATTGATGAAGCCCGTGATTCCGTGGCCGGGCCTGGAATAACGGCGTTCGACAAGGCCTGACTCCTTGTCCGTTCGGGCCGCCAAGCCGCTCGCTTCTGCTATTCTGATGGCGTGTTGACTCACGCAGGCGAAGTCGGTTCGCAAACAGGCCCATGCAGAGACTCTGTCCGCATTGTTCGAAACGTTCGATCCCGGCGTCCAGTCTGATTATTTCGGACACGCACTGTGCTCAGTGTCAGCGTTGTGTCGGCGTGCACTGGCTGTTTCGATGGGTGTTTTTCGCAGTGACCCTCGCAGCGACCGTCGCCCTGGGGGTTATCGTGCTGGTGGCGCAGGGCATCTACGCCGCTCTGCTGATGGTGTCCTTGCCGATCGGGGCCATTGGCTACATTAAGGCGAGTATTTCCCCGCTGGTGGTTCGACGTGAGGATCCGCCCATGTCGGTACCACCGCACCATCTTCCCTGATGATTTTTGTCGGATTCTGATCCAGAGTGCAGCTTGATTTCGTCCACGGTCGGGTTGCGACACGCGGAAAGACGTTCTGTTGAACACAACGCACTGTTGAAAATAGAGGTGCCGAATGGCCGGTTCTAGTCTGCTTACACTGCTCGACGACATCGCGACGTTGCTCGATGACGTCGCCGTGCTCAGCAAGGTCGCCGCGAAAAAGACCGCCGGTGTACTCGGCGATGATCTCGCATTGAACGCAGAGCAGGTCTCGGGAATCCGCGCAGAACGCGAATTGCCGGTGGTCTGGGCCGTGTTCAAAGGCTCGGCGATCAACAAGGCGATCATGGTGCCGATCGCGCTACTGCTCAGCGTGTTTGCCCCGTGGACGATCATGCCGCTGTTGATGATCGGCGGTGCGTTCCTCTGCTACGAGGGCTTTGAAAAAGTGTCCCATCGCCTGCTGCACAAGGCAGAGGCGGAAGAGGAGCACAAGCAGCGACTGGCCGCAGTCGCGGATGACCGCGTCGATATGGTCGAGTTTGAGAAGGGTCGCATTCGCGGCGCGATTCGAACGGACGCCATCCTGTCGGCCGAGATCATTGTCATCGTGCTCGGTACCGTGCAGGACGCCGATCTCACCACCCAGATCGCGGTCCTGTCGTTTCTCGCGGTGGCCTTCACCGTCGGCGTCTACGGTCTCGTGGCCGGTATCGTCAAGATGGATGATCTCGGTGTGCATCTAATCGAGAACAAGGCGGAGAGCGGGTTCGGAAAACTCAAAAACCGCCTGGGTGCAGGCATCCTACGACTGGCGCCGAGACTGATGAGCACGCTGTCGATCGCCGGTACGATCGCCATGTTCCTCGTGGGCGGCGGCATCCTGGTGCACGGCGTGCCAATGCTTGCCGACGGCCTGCACAGCATCGAGGCCTGGGCGAACAGCCTGGCGACGGCCGGCGGACTGATCAGTCTCACGGCCGGCACGCTCTATAACGGACTGGTTGGCTTTATTGCCGGGGGCGTCATCGTTGGGGTTTTCACGGCAGGGAAGCGCGTGTTTTCAGACGGCGATACGAATAATAAAAATTAATGAAAGTCTGGGAGCTTAAGCTAGATGAACAATCATCATGCTGTCTGTATTGACGGGGTTATGTGACACCCAGATGACTGAGTCTCACCTAGATTGTGTCTCGGATAAAACTCATCTCCACTTTGATGGCTCTCGGGCAAATCGCCTTCCCCAAACAACAGCAGAGAGCTGGGCCCAATAGTTCATTCCGGTGTGGTGCGAACAAGCGTGGTCTAGCCCGAGCACTAAAGAAGTAAAGTAGGAGTTCGGTGGGCGACCTAACCGTCATTCAAGATTCCTTGCTTTCTCGTCAAGCCACTTGCCCAAGAGATCTCGAATCATCGCTTCTGCTTCGGCCGGTTCCAATCTTGGCCCTTCGTCTGGGTTTTCATGCCTCGGAGCGTTTAGCGTTGCTTTCATAGCTGAATACTTTGGTTTCGACCATTCACTCATATCGCGAATCGATGCTTCGCCGCCTACATCGTCCCTTATTCGCTCAAAGACTCTGTAGAACTTGTTATCACGGTCGCTATTCATCAGCTTAAATACAGCTAATACTTCACTGTCTTTCTCTGCGACGCGCATCCACTCACGCTCGCGCTCGCGGGGAACCGGAGGAGGGTCATCGGTGTCTCCGGCGTTTATGAGCGCGCCTCTAACCTTGAATCTCATCTCGACACTCTGCGCCTCAATAGTCACCGATTGCTGGTCACCACAACGTGCGAGTGCTCCCATAGTTATCGGCTTGTACTTGCCACTGCGGATCGAGAGTGTCGCGTTTACTCGACTAAGGACTTCGTCGGTGACGTCTCGCGCATCTTGCGCCGAGTCCGCTGTAGAAATTTGTTGGCCCGAGATGAACCAAATTTCGTCTTCATCTTGTTTGACGGAGAATCCGTCTGGGACTATCACCTCAACGAAGTCTTCTATGTCGAACTGATGGCCTCGGATCTCGACGCGCCAGCCTTCCGGGGATTCGACATCCG
>JBCCNM010000006.1:0-49701 GCA_039025835.1 Pseudomonadota bacterium
GCTACCGGGCGCGATTGAACTCCATGCGCTGACCGACGATATCGCCGGTCAGTTTGCCGTCGCGGAACACGACGGTGCCGTTGACGATGGTCGTGTCGATTGTTGAGCTGAATTCGTGACCTTCGAAGGGTGACCAGTGGCACTTGGCGAGCAGATTAGACTTCTGCACACGATACGGACGCGAGGGATCCACGATCACGAGATCGGCGTAATAGCCCTCCCGCACATAGCCCCGGTCGATAATGCCAAAAATATCAGCCGCCGCGTGCGCCGCTTTGTCGACGACCAGCTCCGGCGTCAGGACCCCTTCCTTGACGAGATCAAACAGGCTTTGCACAGCGTGCTGCACCAGCGGCAGGCCGGCCGGTGCCTTGAAGTAGCTGCGCGCCTTTTCGGCGGCCGTGTGCGGGGCATGATCGGTGGCGATGATGTCGATGCGACCGTCCACCAGCGCCTTGCGCAAGGCCTCCCGATCCGCGGTGGACTTGATGGCCGGGTTGCACTTGATGCGGGTACCCAAAGCCGGGTAGCTGGTTTCGTCGAACCACAGGTGATGCACACACACCTCGGCCGTGATGCGTTTTTCGGTGCGGGGCGCCTTGGAAAACTGGTTCATCTCAATCGCTGTTGTCAGGTGCAGGACCTGTAACAGCGCATCGTGGCGCCGGGCGAGTTCGATGGCGCTGCTGGACGACAGCAGGCAGGCGTTCGCCGAGCGAATGTTGGGATGCTCTTCCAGCGGGACGTTGTCGCCATACTGCGCTTTTGCCGCCGCCTCGGCGTCACGGATCGTTGGTGTGTGCTCACAGTGAGTGACGACGATGACCGGCGCCTCGCGGAAGATGTTGTCCAGCGCCTCACTGTCGTCAACGAGCATGTCGCCGGTCGACGCGCCCATGAAGATCTTGATGCCGCAGGCCTCGTTTACCTGCAAGGCTTTGATCTCCTCGATGTTGCGGTTGGTCGCACCAAAGTAGAACGCATAATTGCCGCGGCAACGGCCGGGCGCCAGCTCGTATTTGGCATTCAGTGCGTCGCGTGTCGTCGTCTGCGGGTTGACATTCGGCATGTCGAAGAAGCTTGTGATGCCACCCGCAACTGCGGCAGCTGACTCGCTGGCGAGGTCACCCTTGTTGGTCAGGCCGGGTTCACGAAAGTGCACCTGGTCGTCGATCATGCCGGGCATCAGGTACTTGCCGTCCGCATCGATGACTTCAACGCCGTCGCCCGCCGGAATCCCAGCGGCGATTCTCTCGATGCGTTCGCCGTTCACGAGGACGTCCAGCTCCTGGATCGTGCCCTCGTTTATCAGCCGGGCGTTGGTAATCAGAAGCTTGCTCAAGACGGGCCTTTACGCGGTCAGACAGTGATGCCGAAACTCTAACATCAAATGAAACTTTTGCGAGTCCGCAGTGGCTGTGCGATATAACCGGCCGGACTGTGGGAAATCTCAATGGATGCCAAGCATTACAAGGCGATGGCCGACGCCTCCGCGGTGTACGACGTCGCCGTACGTACGCCGCTGGAGCCCGCCGCGCCACTGTCGCAGCGACTGGGCAACACCGTGCTGATGAAGCGCGAGGATTTGCAGCCGGTGTTCTCGTTCAAACTGCGCGGGGCGTACAACAAACTCGCGTCGCTGCCCGCAGAAGACCGGGCGCGCGGCGTGATCTGCAGCTCGGCCGGCAACCACGCGCAGGGGGTCGCGCTTGCGGCCCGCGAGCTGGGTATCAATGCAACGATCGTCATGCCCGTGACGACGCCGGACATCAAAGTGGATGCCGTACGCGCCCTCGACGGCAAGGTCGTGCTTCATGGCGATGCTTACGACGATGCCTACGAGCACGCGAGGCGGCTGGAGGCACAGGATGATCTGACGTTTGTGCATCCGTTTGACGACCCGCTCGTCATTGCCGGTCAGGCGACCATCGGCGCCGAGATTCTTGAACAATGCGACGAGCCGATCGACGTGGTTTTCGTTCCGGTGGGCGGCGGCGGCCTGATCGCCGGCATCGCCAGCTACCTCAAGGCAGAGCACCCGGACACTCGCGTTATCGGTGTCGAACCGGTCGACTCAGCGTCGATGGCCGCTTCCCTGGATGCCGGCCGACCGGTGGAGCTGGATCACGTCGGCATCTTCGCCGACGGGGTCGCGGTCCGGCGGGTGGGTGACGAGACCTTTCGCCTGTGCCAGGCCTACGTCGACGATATCGTCACGGTGACGACCGACCAGGTGTGCGCTGCGATTCGCGACATATTTGAATGCACGCGCTCCATCGTCGAGCCGGCGGGCGGACTTGCCGTGGCCGGCCTCAAAAAGACTGTGGCTGACAAAGCGCTGCAAGGGCAGGTGCTGGTCACGATCAACTGCGGTGCCAACGTGAATTTCGACCGACTTCGCCACATCGCGGAGCGAGCCGCCGTCGGCGAAGAACGCGAGATGCTGATCGCGGTTGAGATTCCCGAGCGACCCGGGAGCTTCCGGCAGTTCTGCGAAGCAGTCGGCAAACGCAGTATCACCGAGTTCAATTACCGGTACGCCGATGCCGATGCAGCGCGAATTTTTGTCGGCATCGAACTGAAACACGGTGGCAGCGAACGGCAACAGATCCTCGCCGGCCTGCGCGAGGACGGCTACCGGCTCGAAGACCTGAGCGACAACGAGATGGCCAAGCTGCACGTTCGGCACATGGTCGGTGGACGCGCGCCCGAGCTTACCAATGAGCACCTTTTCCGTTTTGAGTTTCCGGAACGTCCAGGCGCACTGCTGCAGTTTCTTGATGCCGTCGGCAAACGCTGGAACATCAGCCTGTTTCACTATCGCAATCACGGCTCGGACCACGGACGCGTGCTGGTCGGCATCCAGGTACCCGATGCGGAGACCGGTGACCTGGCGTCACACCTTGAGAAACTGGGCTATCCGCACTGGGACGAGACCGACAACCCGGCCTACCGCGCATTCCTCGGCTGATTACTCCGCGTAGCCGGGCATTTCCCGATCCAGCCGGCGCAACAGGCCGGGCCAGACCAGCGAACCTCCGAGTCCCTTGGTGACCTGCTCGGCCTGGGCCTGAATACCGTTGACGATGGGCTGCGGCACCGGGATCAGCTCATTGCCGGTTGACTGCGCCATCAGCTGAATCTGGCAGGCCGTCTCGAGGACGTACATCATCAGAAACGCATCTGCAATCGTCGGGCCGACCGTCAACAGACCGTGATTGCGCAGGATCAGACAAGTCTTGTCGCCGAGGTCGGCAACCAGTCGTGGCTTCTCGTCGTCATTCAGTGCGACGCCTTCGTAGTCGTGATAACCGAGTGACGCGTACGCAAACAGCGATGTCTGCGACAGCGGTTGCAAGCCGTCTTTCTGTGCCGACACGGCAACGCCGGCCTTGCTGTGCGTGTGCAGTACGCAGGCCACATCCGGCCGCGCCGCGTGCACGGCGCTGTGAATCACGAATCCCGCCGGATTGACCGGAAACTCCGAGTCGGACACCTTGTTGCCGTCCGCGTCGACCTTGACGAGCGCGCTCGCCGTGATTTCCTCGAACATCATGCCGTAGGGGTTGATTAGAAAGTGCTCGTGATCGCCGGGCACGCGGGCGGACACGTGGGTGAATACCAGGTCATCCCAACCGAACAAGGCAATGAGTCGATAGCACGCCGCCAGGTCGGCACGCAATTCCGATTCCGTCATGATAAGTCCCCCCACACGTCATCCACTCGGTGCACCTAGGATGGCACGCTTATTCCAAAATGGAAGCAACCATCTGAGTCGTGCACGCATCCAATATGTAACCCAATCGACACGGGTGCGCTACAAGCGCTTAGAGAACATCGAGGGGTCGGTGAACCGGCCGCTCACCGCGTTGACGTAACAAACGATTTCTTCCCTTATGCCGTTTGTTTCGTGTTGAAGGCGATGGTTTTCCATCGCCTTCTTTTTGTGTGCTGTCACCACATGGACTTCAGTGACCCCGCGACGTCCAGGCGACGACCACTGGTCGGGGCCAGCTGCCGTCGCCGCAGCTCGTCGCGCGCATGGAAGTCCGTATCGAAGCAACCCATTACCGGATTGCTCAGGAATCGGCTGCGGGCACCGTACACGTGACTATCGCCGTGGCGATGCTGTTGTGTGACAAAGAACTTCAGCGGTGCCAGCAGCGACAATGATCGGCGCGCTCGGGTCATCGCGACATACAGCAGGCGTCGCTCCTCCTCGATAGCGCCGGCATCACCGGTGGCGAACTCGGACGGAAAGTTGCCGTCAGTCACATTCAGGATAAAAACGTGATCCCACTCCTGGCCCTTTGCGGAGTGCACCGTCGACAGGATCAGGTAGTCTTCGTCGACCAGTGGCGCGCCGGCCTCATCGCCCGATGCGGACGGCGGATCCAGTGTCAACTCGGTCAGGAAACGTTCCCGACTTGCGTAGCGCGCCGAGACCTGCTCGAGCTGCTCGACATCGGCCCAGCGCGTATCCGGTGAATCGTATAGCCGCTCGAGCTGCGGTCGGTACCAGCGCTTCAGGAGATCAAACTGCGACTGCCACGTCGCCGACTCGAACGACGCCAGGCCGATGATCAGCTCACAAAACGCCGACCAGTCGTCGGCATCCGTCGACGGTGGCCGAAACGTCTTCAGCGCGTCGATCCGGTATCCCCGGCTCGCGAGATGGTGATAGCACTTCGACGCAATCCGGGGACCGATACCGTCAAGCATCTTCAGCACGCGAAAGGCGGCTATTTCGTTCTTCGGATTGTCCGCCCACTTCAGCAGGGCGATGACATCCTTGACGTGCGCGGCCTCGAGAAATTTCAGGCCGCCATACTTCACGTACGGAATGTTGCGTTGCACCAGCTCGATCTCGAGCCGGTCGCTGTGGTGAGCGTTGCGAAACAACACAGCCTGCTTGCGCAACAGCGCCCCCTGCTCCTGATTGGCGAGAATTCGCTCGACCACGCAAAGGGCCTCGGCGTCGCCGTCCTCCACGGTGATGTAATGCGGCCGCGCACCGCCGTCTCGCGTTGTGAAGAGCTTTTTCTGGTATTGGCGACTCGCCTCCGACAGCAGGCTGTTGGCCGCGTCGAGAATCGGCTGGCTGGACCGGTAATTCTGTTCCAGCGTGACGACGTCAGCACGGGGCTCGAAACGGTCCGGAAACGACAGGATGTTGTCGACCGTGGCAGACCGAAACGCATAGATCGACTGGGCGTCGTCTCCGACAACCGTGACACCCTCACCGTTGGGTTTCAGCGCATGCACGATAGACGCCTGCAGTCGATTGGTGTCCTGGTATTCGTCGACCAGCACATGGTCAAACCAGCTGCCGATATCCGCCGCAAATTCTGCATCGGCCACCAGGTGCGCCCAGTAGATCAGCAGGTCGTCATAATCCAGCGACAGTGTCGCCTGTTTGCGCTCCACGTAGCCGCGAAACAGCGCTTTCAGCTCCGCCTCCCAGTCGCTGCACCACGGCCAGCCCTCTTTGAGCGCGTCGGCAAGCGGCATACCGGTGTTCATGCAGCGCGAGTAAATAGCCAGGCAGGTGTTCTTTTTCGGAAAGCGTCGTGATTGCAACGACAGCTTCTGCTCATGTCGAACGACATCGAGCAGGTCCGCGGCATCGGACTGGTCGAGCACCGAAAATCCGGGATCCAGACCGACATTCGGGGCGAAACGGCGCAGCAGGCGATTGGCCACCGAGTGGAAGGTACCGGCCCACGGCAAATCGATACGCGCCTGCTGGTTATCGGCACGGACGATATTTCTGACGCGCGAGATCATCGTTTCAGCGGCGCGGCGCGTAAAGGTCAGCAACAGGATGCGCTCGGGACTCGCTCCCTGACGGATCAGGTGCGCGACCCGATGTGCGAGTGTCATGGTTTTGCCCGTGCCGGCGCCCGCGATAACAAGCAGCGGTCCGTCGCCGTGTTCGGCGGCCTCACGTTGCGCGGCATTTAGCGTGGTCGGCATACAGACACCCAAAACTGTATTTCTATACAGTACTGGATGTATTTACAAGCGCAGGAATCCGTCGATGGCGTCAGCCAGCGCCTGCGGCGCCTCGAAGTGCACCATGTGGCCGGCCTCGTGGACAACGACCGTCTCGCCATGCTCGACACCGAGTCCTTTCAGCGCCCCGGTAAACTCGTCCACATAGTCAGCAAACCGGCTCTTGCCGCCGACGACCTGCAGCACGGGCACGGAGATCCGCGCCCAGCAGGCCTGCGCCTCCGCACGCCGATACAACGTGGGGTTCGGCAGTTTGTGACGAGGGTCTGCCAGCAGTGACAGGGTGTCGGTCGTCTCGGCCCAGCAAGCAGCGACGAAGCGCGCCTGTTCCTCGGTCATCGCAGGACTGCTACGGCGGATGTGGCGAGCGAGCTGCCCTGCGTCGGCGAAGTCCCGGAACGGTTGTGGTGCCCGGGATTGTTCGACCCATCGTCGGTACCGCTCCGGCGCCTCGTCCGGGTCTGCATCCGGCAGGCCGAAGCCGTCGACATTGACCATCGCCGCGACCCGCTCGGGAAACGTACCGGCATACAGCGCGGCGACGTTGGATCCCATGCTGTGACCGACAAGGCGAACCGGTTCGTCTGGCTGGTAAATCGCCAGCAACTCATCGAGGTCGGCCAGATAGTCCGGAAACCAGTAGGACGTCGAATTGCGCCCGGATCGACCGAAACCCCGCCAGTCCGGCGCGATTATCCGCCAGTCATCCGGCAGCGCGTCGACGACAAACTGGAAACTGCTGCCGGTATCGCCCCAGCCGTGCAGATAAAACAGCCGCTCACCGTCGGTCGGACCCCACTCCGTCACGTGGTAGTCAATCGCACGAATGCGATGCGTCGATGTCGTCGGTAGCCGTACCGGTTGATAGCTTGGGTTCACTCTGCACGCTCCGCTCGATTCCGCGCAAGTTTGGGGAAAAAAATCAGGTTTCTCAATTCCTTAAAGCTGAAACGCTCACGCGCGTGGTGTATAACATCAGGCATGCCCGAGCCTGGTCCAACCCGCATGCCTATCGACAAATGACCTTCGAAATCGCTTTGGTCCTGGGCATCCTGCTCGTCTCGCTGGTCCTGTTCATTACCGAAGTGATTCGCATGGATCTGGTCGCCATGCTCGTGCTCGGCGCGCTGGCGGTTACCGGCCTGGTTGACAGTAACGAAGCCTTCGCCGGTTTCAGCAACGCCGCCGTGATCACCGTCTGGGCCATGTTCATCCTTAGCGAAGGCCTGACCCGAACCGGCATTGCCGACATTATCGGTGTGCAAGTCATGCGCCTGGCCGGCGGCAAGGAAATCCCGCTGATCCTCGTCATCATGATTACCGCGGCCGTGCTGTCCGCCTTCATGAACAACATCGGCGTGGCGGCGCTGATGCTGCCGGTTGTCGTCGACGTCGCACGGCGAACAAAAATTCCGGCTTCGCGCCTGCTGATGCCGCTGGCCTACGCAACGCTGCTCGGCGGCCTCACGACACTGATCGGCACTCCACCCAACCTGCTGATCTCCGAGGCGATGGTGCAGAACGGCTATCAACCGTTTGGACTGTTCGCGTTCACGGAGCTGGGCGGCTCGGTCATGATTATCGGCGTGTTGTTTGTCGCGCTGCTCGGTCGCTTTCTGCTGCCGGCGAAACAGGCCGACAAGGACAAGGCCGTGTCGCAGCGCAGCCTGCGTGCGCAGTACAAGCTGCACGAGCGCACCTTCCTGATGCGGGTACCGCGCGACTCCATCCTGGTCGGCAAGACGCTCGGCGAAAGTCGCATTGGCCAGTCAACGGGCCTGATTATTCTCGCGGTCATGCGTGAAGGCCGCAGCGACACCCTGCCCGGTCGGCAAACCGTGCTGCGCGGCGGCGACGGCATTCTCGTGCAGGGCCGTGTGGACCAGTTCCGGGAACTGCGGCGCTGGAGCGACCTGGTGATTGAACGTGAAGCGCCGGTCCTGAAGTCGATGGTCGCTGCCAAGATGGCCTATGCGGAGGTCACGGTCGTTGACGGTTCACCGCTGGTCGGCGAACTGGTTCGGCACGCGGATTTCCGCAAGCGCTTCAACGTCGTCATCGTCGGGCTGAAACGCAAGGGGGGTTACCGCATGACCAATCTCGCCTACGTGCCGCTGCGCTCCGGCGACCGTGTGCTGGTGCAGGGCGAGACAGACGCGATCAGGGCGCTCGACCGGGTTGCTGATTTCGACAGCGTCACGCACTTCACCGAGTCCGAACTCGAGGAGCGCTACCAGTCCGACGAACGCCTGTTTGTGGTACGCGTTCCGAAAGACAGCGAACTCGCCGGCACGACGCTCGCGGCCAGTCGCATCGGTGATGCCTTCGATTTTCGCGTGCTCGCTATCTTCCGTGAAGGCGAACTGGACGTCATGCCCGGCGGCGACGCACTGCTGGACGGCGGCGATCTGTTGCTGATCGAGGGCCAGCCGGCCGACCTGGACGTGCTGCGTGGCATGCAGGATCTCGATATCGATACGTCCGTGCCGGCCAATCTCGGTGCCTTCGAGTCCGACCGACTGTCGCTGCTGGACGCAACGCTGGATCCGCGTTCATCGCTGGTCGGTCGCACAGTTGGCGAGCTGAACTTTCGCGAACGCTACGGCATCGAGCTCGCGGGCATCTGGCGTGAGGGCGACACCCTCGGCGCCGAACTCGGCGATGAACGCCTGCAGGTCGGCGACGCGCTGCTGATGCTTGGCCCGCGCGATCGCCTGCAACTCCTGGGCGACGACTCTGACTTCCTGATCCTCAGCGACCTTGGCTCGCGGCCACCGGATACGCGACGCGCGCCGATAGCCGCGCTGATCATGGCCGGCGTGGTGCTCAGCGTGATGGCCGGCTACGCGCCAATCTCGGTCGCCGCGGTCGTCGGCGGCTCGATCATGGTGCTGACCGGCTGTCTGAGCATGGAACAGGCCTATCGCGCCATCGACTGGCGGGCGATTTTCCTGATCGCGGGAATGCTGCCGCTGGGTATCGCCATGCAGGACACCGGTGCCGCAACCTACCTGGCCGACCAGGTCATGCGCCTGCTCGGTGACGCCGGCCCGTGGCCGGTCATCATGGGCCTGTACGTGCTCACGGCGGCGGCCACTATGATCATTCCCACGGCGGCGTTGGTGGTGCTGATGTCACCGATTGTGCTGTCCGCGATGAATGACATGGGCTACTCACCGGAAACCGCCATGATGGCGGTGGCGATGGCGGCATCGGCGAGCTTTACGAGCCCGATCTCACACCCGGCCAACATTCTCGTCATGGGTCCGGGTGGTTATCGTTTCGTCGACTACCTGAAAGTCGGCGTGCCGTTGACAATCGTGGTGTTTATCGCTGTTATGCTGCTTCTGCCAATCTTCTTTCCATTGACGCCCGCCTAGAGCCATGCCCCACCAAACCGTCATTGTCGGTGCCGGCCACGGCGCCGGCCAACTCGTCGCTTCGCTGAAACAGAAGGGTTACGAAGGCAACCTTACGCTGATCGGCGACGAGGCGTGGCTGCCCTACCAACGCCCGCCGCTGTCCAAGAAATTCCTGTCCGGGGAATTGCCGGCAGAGCGGCTGCTGTTCAAGCCGCCGGCGTTTTACGATGACGTGACGGTGCGCCTCGACACACGCGTCGACAGCATCGATCGCCAACGACACCTCGTGACTACGTCAACGGGCGATACCTTTTCCTATGATGCGCTGGTGCTGGCCACCGGGTCGAGCGTCCGGCGGCTCGACTGTGGGGGTGCAGAGCTTTCCGGCATTCATTACCTTCGCGACATAGCCGATGTCGACCGCATCCGCGGGGACCTGCCAGACGACAGCCGGGTCGTTATCGTCGGTGCGGGTTACATCGGACTCGAAGTCGCTGCGGTGGCACGCACGCTGGGACACGAGGTCACGGTGCTGGAGATGGCGGATCGCGTCATGAGTCGCGTCGTTTCCCGGGACGTGTCTGCGTTCTTTGATCGCGTGCATCGCGAGCGTGGCGTCGATCTTCGACTGACAACCGGCCTCGTGCGATTCATCGGCGACAACGGGCGAGTCACCGGCATCGAAACAAACGGCGGTGACATCGTCGACGCGGACGTGGTGATTGTCGGAATCGGTATCACCCCGAATGATCAACTGGCTGGCGATGCGGGGCTTGATGTCGACGACGGCGTTGTGGTCGATGACCATTGTCGGACCAGCGACCCGATGATTTTCGCAATTGGCGATTGCACGCGACACCCCAACAGGATCTACAACGAAACGCTGCGCCTTGAGTCGGTACACAACGCGTTGGAACAGGCCAAGACCGCCGCGGACAACATCGCCGGCGGCGATACAGTCTACAACCAGGTGCCTTGGTTCTGGTCCGATCAGTACGAGTTCAAGCTGCAGATCGCCGGGCTGTCGACCGGCTACGATGACGTCGTTCTGAGAGGCTCGCCCGACGACGGCAGCTTTTCCTGTGTCTACCTGCGAGGCGGCCGCTTCATCGCGATCGACTGCATCAATTCACCGAAGGATTTTATGCAGTCCAAGACTGTGCTCGCTGAACTGCCCATCATCGCGAAGGATGTGCTTGCGAACACCGAGTTGACGTTTCGGGATATCCAGGCGTCACTGGTCGACGCCTGACGTGAGGACTACTCGCCCTGCTCGTCTGCGACCAGGGTGTCCTCCGAGTGCAGCTCGATCATCAGGTTACCCTCCAGCGAGACCGGCCCAATGCGCGTCGAGTACGCCCGCGCGCTGATCATCTCCACCGCATCGGCGGTGCGGCCGATAAATTCGCCGGAGCCGCCGGTCACCCGAGCGATACCCAGTGCACCCGGACCTGCCGTCGTGTTGCCGGTCCAGTTACCCTTCCAGCTGTCCGCTGAACTCCAGTGCGCCGGAAGCACGACGTTGCGAAGGTAGCCCCAATAATTTTCGGACTGTTCGATGAAGAAGCTGCCGCGGCCCGGCAGTACCACGTGCCAGGCAGAATCAACGATGGCTTTGCCCTGCAGCAGGTTGCTGGCTTCAGAATCGGACATGTACTTGATACCGAAGCCTACCGGGCGACCGCGGGCGTCGAGCAGGTTTGCGACCTTCACATCGGTCTTGCGGACGGGCGCCTCCCAGAGCTGCAAAATCTTGGCCGGGTAAGGCTTGGCCGCCGATTCGCCGTTGTTCGTGTGCGCAATATTGCGCTCCGTGACTCCGGAGTAGCTGAGCTGCAGCAGGGACTGACTGCTGACAGACAGCGGTGACAAGCGGGTTGTACCGGCGGTTGGATTGTAGATCAGCAGCGCGGCGACAATCACCACACCGGCCAGGAATCCGAGAAGCAGGGCGATCAGGTATTTCACGATTCCTCCCCGACGATGCTTCTATAGCTGGATACGAGTTCGATGCGGCCGCGCCGTAATTCATCGTCGCCTTCAAGCGGCACGTAGGCTTCGGTCACCTCGCCCGACAAACGACTGAATTCGCGCGTACCGGAAAGGATGGCACCGCTGCGTTGCTGTCCGGCTTCAACCTGAGTTCGCATGCTGACATAGAGCGAGCCACGAGCGGGGAAGTGCATTACCCATTCAATCGCGTTTCCGCTGTCGCCATTGTCGATGACAACTCGGCTGGCCACGCCGATTACGGCGTCATGAATGTTACGCACCTTGTATAGCTCGGCGCTGCTGGTGGCAAAGTCGTCCGGCCACTCGATTCCCGGCGGTAACGGGACCGGTTGCTCGGCAGCGCCCACCGCGACGCGGTCCATCGGGATGTTGATGTGATAGGACTCGGCGTTGCCGCCATTCGGCAGCACCGTGATCACGGAGTTTTCCCGCGCCTGGTCGACAACCGGCACGAAGTACACCGCGGCGAATGCCGCAATGACACCGAGCACTAGGCCGAAGAGGAAGGTCTTGAACACGTCAGTCGTTTCCGGAGTCAAGCTGAACCAGAGACCAGAGTTTAGTTAAATTAACGGAGACAGCTACCGGGTCGGCGCCAAACTGTGACGAAGAGCACATGACGTTGAGCGCTTTGCCGGCAGGGGGAGGGGTTTACATGACGGAACGGTTGATCTGCCTGTGGTCGGGCCCGAGGAACGTGTCCACTGCGCTGATGTACAGTTTCGCGCAACACGCCGACGTCAGTGTCGTTGACGAACCGCTTTACGCGCATTACCTGCGTGTCACCGGGCGGGACCACCCGGGCCGCGACGACGTTCTCGCAAGCCAGGACAATGACGGTAACGCGGCCATGCGTGTTCTGCTGTCGACGATCCCTGCCAATCGCTGGGTGTTCGCCAAGCAGATGGCGCATCATCTCATCGATCTCGACCGGGCCTTTCTGCACAATACACACAATGTGTTGCTGGTCAGGGACCCGAGGGAAATGCTGCCGTCGCTGACCGTACAACTGCCGAACGCAACCCTCGCAGACACCGGCCTGAAACAGCAGTGGGAGCTGTATCTCGAACTTGAGGCCCAAGGTCGCGCGCCGCAGGTGCTTGACTCCAGGCAACTGCTGATCGACCCGGCCGGCGTTCTGGCAACGCTCTGCAAGCGTCTAGGCCTGTCCTTCTCCGAGCGTATGCTGCGCTGGGAGCCCGGCGCCCGACCGGAAGACGGCGTCTGGGCGCCTTACTGGTATCAGGCGGTGCATCAGAGCAGCGGCTTTCAGGCGTATCGTGCGAAGACCGAATTTCCAGAACATCTTTGTGAACTGCTGGCAGACTGCGAACCGTGGTACCAACAGTTATTCGACAAGGCCATCCGGACGGACAACAGCGCATGACCTCGACAGCAGCGACAGACCCGAGAAATAGCGACCTCAAGGTATGGGTCGGCGACGGTCTGAAACCCCGTAGCGACGCGAAAGTGTCCGTCTTCGACAGTGTTGTACAGGGCGGCGACGCAGTCTGGGAGGGGTTGCGCGTCTACAACGGCCGAATCGCAGCATTCGAGGCACATCTCAGGCGGCTCGCGAATTCCGCAAAGGCGCTGGCCTTCGCAGGAACACCGTCCCTCGATGACATTCGTGACGCCGTTTTCACAACCTTGAAAGCCAACGGCATGACCGACGACGCGCATATTCGACTGACGCTGACACGCGGCGAAAAAGTCACGTCGGGAATGAACCCGAAGTTCAATCAGTCAGGCTGCACATTGATTGTGCTGGCGGAGTGGAAGCCACCCGTCTACTCTGACGACGGGATTCGAGTCATCACGGCATCAACGCGGCGCAACTCGCCGGCCTTCCTCGACTCGAAGATTCACCACAACAACCTGCTGAACAACATCCTTGCCGCCATTGAGGCCAACGTCGCGGGCGCGGACAGTGCCATTATGCTCGACCATGCCGGATTCATCGCAGAGACCAACGACACGAACCTGTTCCTGGTGTCGGATGGCACGGTCATGACACCGCACGCAGATGCCTGCCTGCCGGGACTGACGCGACAGATGATCATCGACATTTGTCGTCAGCGGGGCATTAGTTGTGAAGAGAAAAACCTGTCGCTGACCGAGCTGTATTCGGCCGACGAGGTATTCACGACCGGCACCATGGGTGAGCTGACACCGGTGCTCGAAGCGGACGGTCGCCAGGTCGGCGATGGCCGTCGCGGTGCGGTCACAAAAGATCTTCAGCAGTATCACCGGGAGTATGCGTTCAAACACGCCACTCCGATCCCGGACTAGTCGGCAGCGAAATACGCTTCGAGGTACTGCTCAAAGCTGATCGCATCGGCCGACTCGATGTCAGCCTGGCGGCGCAGGGACTCCGTCGATTCGCGCTCGAGAATCGCGCTGACGTCAGGATCCATCGAGCGTTGTTCGCGGTAGTAGCGAGCATGAGCAAGACTCTGCTGCATTGCCAGCTCGAAGAAACTGCTGCCTTCTCGTTGCAGTTCGGCGAGAACGCGAGCCGAGGGAGTCAGTGATGAATCCTCTACCCGCTGACGCATCTCGGCTACCGCCTCACGTGCCAGCTCGGGTTCGTCCATGACGGTGGTGGCCTTGTCGACGTTATCGATAAGCGCCGCTGCCCAGTCGCGCAAGCGAATCGGTTGCCCATTGTTGACCAGCTCGCAGTCCGGGTCACGGCCACGCCTCGCGACGGTCAGCTGATTTGCCGACATCTCGTCCAGCGCCGCATCATCGACGAACGGGCTGTTCTCCAGGAGACAGTACACCAGGAAGGCCTCGATAAATCGCATGGTATTGGCACACAGACCGGACGGCTCATACAGATTGCAGTCGAGTGAGCGAACCTCGATGTACTCGATGCCGCCACGACGCAATGCCGCTGTCGGTCGTTCTCCCGAATTAGCCACTCGCTTCGGGCGGATCGCGCTGTAGTACTCGTTCTCAATCTGCAGCAGGTTGGTATTGAGCTGCCGATAACGACCGTCAACAACCACGCCTATCTTTTCGTAGTCCGGCTCCGGGGTGTGAATCGCCGCGGACAGGTCGCGAATGTAGTCGTCGAGGTCGTTCAGCGAAATCCGTATTCGTGACTGATTTTTGTTGTTGTACCCGAGATCACTCATGCGCAGCGACGTCGCATAAGGTGCGTAGTAGGTATCACCGTTCATCAACGGCATGTCCAGCTTGCGGTCGCCAGCGAATGAACGACAAACAGCCGGCGACGCGCCGAACAGGTAAAGAATGATCCAGCCATAGCGACGGAAATTCCGGACCAGACCGAGGTAGTGCTCGGAACGCAGCTTGTTGTCGTCACGACCCAGGACATCGCCGTAGGTGTCCCAGAAGGTCGCCGGCACCGAGAAATTGTAGTGAACCCCGGCGATGGTCTGCATCGGTCGTCCGTAGCGATAGCCAAGTCCGCGTCGGTAGACGGTCTTCATCTTGCCGACATTCGATGTTCCGTAGCGGGCCAGCGGGATGTTGTCTGTCCCGGCGATGACGCAGGGCATGCTGGACGCCCACAGCAACTCGTCACCAAGCTTCGAGTGCACAAACTGGTGCAGATCGTTTACGCGCGTCAGGGCGTGATCGATGGAGTAAAAAGTTGGGGTTACGAATTCGAGCAGCGCTTCAGAAAAGTCCGTCGTGATGTAGCTGTTGGTCAGTGCCGACCCAAGACCCTCGGGGTGCGTGGTCTGAGCCAGCCGACCGTCCTGCGAGACCCTCAATGATTCCTTCTCGACGCCGCGGACGCAGTCCTTGCAGGGCTGCGGCGCGATCGCTGCCAACGCGTCCAGACGCTGATCGAAAACCTTGCTCATTGAATCTCGGCGGGATGAGGGCGAGCGCAGTGTACAGGAGAGCTGCTGACATCGTCACATTCGAGGGCTAGACTAGCGCGGATTCCAGCCCGAGCTCGAACCCATGATCGATTCACCCAGACGCCGCTTACGCGATCTCGCTCGCACATCGACAACACTCATTGCCGATGGTGCCCGCATTGAAGGCGTCATCAGCGGGGAAAGCGACGTGATCGTCAATGGCTCGGTGGACGGTAACTGTGACATCACCGGCACGTTGACCCTCGCTGAGCAGGGCTCATGGGCCGGGACGGTCAGCGCAACCAACGTGATTGTTGCCGGTGAAATCGATGGCGACGTCATCGCGCGTCACAAGGTTGAGGTCAGCACGACGGCAAAGATCAACGGAACCGTCACGGCGGAAGCGATCGCGGTGGCGGAAGGTGCCGTGGTCGAAGGCGACATGACCACGACCAGCAAGGGCAAGCCCACCTCTTTCACCGAAAAACGTCAGTCATGAAAAAAGGTTTCGCCTGATACTGCCGACGACCTGACCGGGTCGTAGTGCTAGACTGTCAAGAAAAAACACCGGGAGATTCATGCGCAGAAAGATTCCCGCCTATCTGCTGTATCCAGCCATTGCGGGACTCACCTTGCTCGTCCTGCTCTCGGTTCTGTTTGTCCTGCAGTCACGCTGGCTGACCGGAAATCTTATCGAGAACAGCACGGAGCAGTTCGTTGAAGCACTGCAGGAAGGCCTCAGTGAAAATGCGGTGCTCGAGCTTCGGACGATCGCCGAGCGCGTCGCCAGCGCCGACGATGACGCTGAGATTCTCGACCGTGCGATGGCGTCACTGGCCAATCTGCAGGACATTCAGTATCTCGAACCCACCGGTGACGGGGGTCCGACTATCGTGTCCGGTGCACAGTGGTTATCGATCGATACACTGACCGTGCAAGACGTCGTGCCGGGACCGAGAGGCGGACTCGTTGTCGCGACCTTCGTGTTTCCGCAAATCAATCCGGAGCGCTTCAAGGCCACAATGACGTCGGCGGAGAATCGCAACAGCCTGCTCGTGTTTGCCGTTGCCGGAACGCTGGCACTGGCGCTGCTGACCTGGTGGGTGATTTCCACTTCGCTGGCCAACCGCCTGCAAAGCACGCGCATTCGCGAGCTGAAAACCCAGGCAGAGAAACTGCGCGACGATGACTTCGGCGAGCGACTGCCCGAGTTGCAAGGCGACGAGCTCGGAGAATTCGCTGCTGTGTTTAACGACATGCGCGACAAGCTAAAGCTGACGACGCTGTCTCGTGACTACGTCGACAGCATCCTGTCGAGTATGAACGACGCGATCATCGTCACCGGCGAAGACGGCTCAATCAAACGCATTAACAAGGCAACCACCACGATGCTCGGCTACGAGCACGAGGAGCTGGCGCACACATCGATCGACCTGATCGTCAATACCAAAAAGAGTGGCTCACTGATCGACGAGCAGCCCTCCGGTCTGCCGCGTGAAGCCTTTTTTGTCAGCAAATCCGG
Source organism: Pseudomonadota bacterium (assembly GCA_039025835.1). Classification (GTDB taxonomy): domain Bacteria; phylum Pseudomonadota; class Gammaproteobacteria; order Steroidobacterales; family Woeseiaceae; genus UBA1847. The sequence continues at coordinate 16,755 of JBCCNM010000006.1, forward strand.
CGAAGACATCCCGGTATCTTTCACTTGCTCGTTTCTCGGTGGCAAGGAAGCGGAGTCGGGTGACCGAATTTTCTCGGCGCAGAACATCACCGAACGACGCCGCGCCGAGAAACGTATTCGCTACCTGGCAAGAATTGATCCACTGACCAAGGTACCGAACCGGATGCAGTTCCAGCACCTGCTGCAGCGCGCTATCGCCAAGTCGCGACGTTCGGGACGGCCGCTTTGCCTCTTTTATCTCGACGTCGACGGTTTCAAGGACATCAACGATACCTTTGGACATCTCGCCGGTGACACAACGCTGGAAACCGTGGCCGAACGCTTGACCGCCTCACTGCCTGCCAAATCCATTATCGGTCGCCTGGCCGGCGATGAATTCGCCGTCATCATCGACACGCCGAAGATGGACGAACCCGGCAAGGACGTGATCTACAAACTTGCACGCAGCCTGTTGGACAAGTTGGCTGAACCGTTTTTTGTGCAGGGTCATGAGGTGTTTATGACTGCGAGTATGGGCATCGCATTCTACCCTCGCGATGCAGCGAACGTGATCGATCTGATCCGCAATGCCGACGCTGCGATGTACAGCGCGAAGAAGTCCGGCGGCAATATCTACGTCGAGTACATGCCGGAGATGAACGAAGCGGCGGTCGAAAAGCTGATGACGAAGAGCAAGCTCAAGCGAGCCTTCGAGCGCGATGAACTGCTCGTGCACTACCAGCCGAAATACAATATCGATACCGGCCATGTAATCGGCGCCGAGGCGCTGGTGCGTTGGGAGCTACCCGAGCGTGGCATGATCCTGCCGTCAGACTTTATTCCGATTGCCGAAGAGAGCAGCCTGATCATCGACATCGGGGAATGGGTGCTGGATAAGGTCTGCGAGGATTTCCGCTTCTGGCAGCGCTCCGTATCATCACCGGGCCGCGTGTCGGTCAACCTGTCCCTGAAACAACTCCGCCAAAAGAATTTCAGCGAACGCATCAGCGCCATCATGCGCAACTACGAGGTGTCGCCGACCAGTCTCGAGCTCGAGATTACCGAGACAACACTGATGGAGAACCCGGAGAAAACGATCAAGCTGCTGGATGAATTGTACGCTCTCGGATTGCACCTCGCGATCGATGATTTCGGCACCGGTTACTCATCACTGAGCGCGCTGCAACAATTTCCGATCAGCACACTGAAAATCGACAAATCCTTCGTCGACAACGTGGCGTTCAATAAAGATGACGCGACCATTGTCAGCACGGTTGTGCAGATGGGCCAAAACCTGAACATGGACGTCGTCGCCGAAGGTGTGGAGACCGAGGACCAGCTGGCGTTCCTGCAATCGCTGGGTTGCACACACGTACAGGGACTGCTGTTTGGTGATCCGATGAGCGCCGATGACTATCTCGAACTGCTGTTGGCCCAACTGGAGGGTACGGACGCCTACCGCACCTTGTTCGCATAAACGAATAGTATTCATTTTCAGATAGTTATGACTGCGTTTCCCCTATTCGGGGCGGCGTGTTTTAATGTCGACTCTGTCCAACCACGCACGATCCAGCCTATGAAAAACCTCATTCTTCCTGCACTGATTGCCCTGTTCGCCGCCCAGACCGCTGTCGCGGAATGCAACTACCCAGCGAGGGCGAAAATCGCTGACGGCGCGACAGCGTCCAAGGAAGAGATGATCGCCAGCCAGAAGTCAGTGAAAGCCTACATGGCAGCGATGGAGACCTACCTGACCTGCATTGCCGAAGAGGAACAGTCGGCGCGCGACAGCATGGAGAGCCCGGACGAGAGCAAGCTTGCCGAGATGGAAGATGCGCTGAACAAGAAGCACAACGCCGCCGTGGAAGAGATGGAAATCATCGCTGACGAATTCAATCTGCAGGTCCGCGCCTACAAGGCTCGTTCAGAATAAATCGACCCGATTACGCCGGACTGTTCATTCGCGAAACTTGTCGAAGTTTTGCGGATGCGCCCAGTGCTCGGCATTGTTCCACTCGCGAAGCGGTGTCAGGTTCGGGTCGCACAGGTAAGCTTTCGCAGCGTCAAACTCGATACGCTGAAAACCCAGGCCGAGCAGATCGTTTTCGCGCCATTCCCCGGCCGCCAATAACACGACGCGTCGACAATGCAGGTCCCGAAGCCTGGCAATGATGCTGACGTCGTCCGGTGTCCCGCCGACGATCACGCCCAGATCCGCACGGAGAGTGCTGTCTGTGTCGTTGAATTCCCGAAACGAAAAGGCGCCGACCACGCTGTTGCGGGTCGACGCCCTACCGGTCGCCCCGAGGATGAGGAGCGATTCGGGTTTCGGGTTGAGCTGCGCTAGCAGCCGGTCAAGTTCATCGTCATCAAGGCGCATGCCTCAAAGGTCGTTGATCTGTTTCTTCAGATCAAATTTGTTCTCGGTCACGATGCGCTCCAGAACCTGGATACGCTCCTCGAGCTCGTTGATACGCGCCAGTGACTCTTCGTTCAGAGATACGGCATCGCCTTCTTTTTTTGCTCGTACCTTCAGGTATTTTTCCAGGACACTCGCAATCGAGACGATCGCGACAATCCATATCACCATGTGAAAAACGTTCATCTAACTCCCTTCAATTAGCTGTTCTTATTTTTCTTTTTCCAGATTTCTGAACTCCCGGTCCAGTTGATACCGCGATGAAGTGACGTAGCGTTCCAGTCGCGCCAGGCGTCGGTCCAGCGTCCTGAAACGGGCGCGGACGTCGGTCATCGTTTGTCTCGGCGACGAGCGCAGGGACTGTCGGAACTCCGGATCCGGGCTGCGGGTGGGTTTCGCCGGTATCAGCACGACAGCGCCGAAGTATGCGAGCATGGTCAGCGGAAAAGCAAAGAACAGTGACAGCACGGCAAGGAATCGAGTCGCTGTCAGATTAAAGCCGAAGTAGTCGGCAAGGCCTGCACAGACTCCACCAATAATGCCGCCGTCGGAACTGCGGGTGAATCGCTGTCCGCCGCCGTTGGACTCGTGGATTCTCATGAGTGACTCCAGGGCTCATCGCGGTCGCGCCGCCAGAACTCATACTCTGCGCGGCTGCCTGAGTAGATCAGCGGCTTCTCACGAATCAGCAGCGTTGCCGCAATATAGATCAGCGCAGTGGGCAGGAAAAACACGATCAGGCAGATGACGGCAACCAGACGTATCGTCGCGACCTGAAGATTGAAGCGATCGGCAAGACCCGCGCAAACACCGAACACCCAGCCGTTTTCGCGATCGCGATACAGGCCTCTCAGCGGTCCGAGGTCGATATTCCAGGTCGGTCTTGTCATTGCTTCATCCTCCAGTTTTCGTCGTCTACGTCATCGAGAATCCGCTCCAGCGTGTCAATGCGGTCCTCGATGGTCTGGGCCATAGCCCACAGATCTTCGAGCAGTTGCTCGTCATCACCGGAGATCTCCCGGTTCTGCCGCCATTTGGTGATGTAGTGCAGGATGATGATCAGCGGCAGGCAGACCACCATAAAGACGATGACGAGTGCGAAAAGTACGTCGCTCATCGATCAGCTCCCGGCCTACTGGCCGTCGTTGTTGGAGACGCGACGTTTCAGTTCGTCGAACTCTTTCTGCACCGATTCTTCCGCCTCCAGACTCGCAAACTCGTGGTTCAGATCTTTCGGCATGCCCATGTCGTAGGCCTCGATCTTGCCCTCCACGTCATCGATGCGTCGCGTGTACTGCTCGAAGCGAACCATCGCGTCATCGATCTTGTAGTCGTGGATCTTCTTGCGAGCCGCGAGTCGGCTGTTGGCCGTCTTGTGGCGCGCCAGCAACGCCTTTTGTCGCGCCTTGGCGTCGTGCAGTTTGGCTTCCAGCCTGGCGATGTCTTCGTTCAGTTTCGCGAGACCCTCGTCAACGGCGTGGTAGTCCTGCTTCACAGCGTCAGCCGCAGAGCTCACGCGGGACTTCTCAACCAGTGCCGCCTTGGCCAGATCATCACGGCCTTTGCGGACTGCAAGTTCCGCCTTTTCGTCCCAGTCAGCGACCTCGCGGTCGAGGGACTCGAGCTTGCGGTTCAGGTCTTTCTTGTCGGCGATGGAACGTGCGGCAGCTGAACGAACCTCCACCAGCGTGTCTTCCATCTCCTGGATCATGAGCCGGACAATTTTTTCCGGGTCCTCGGCCTTGTCCAGGATCGCATTGATGTTCGAATTCACGATGTCACTGAATCTCGTGAAAATGCCCATGTCTGTTTCCTCTGATTGGTGGTTTGTGCCTGTAGTTGTTCAGTTACCGTGCCAAGAGCTGGAAAACTCATAATTTCTTAATATTTACAATAATTTATAGATCTTCTGCGGCGACATCAGCACATCCTGGAGTGGTATTTTTCACCATTTTCTGGTGTTTTATGCCAACATTTGGCCTATTCTGCCGCCATGACCACCGAAACCCCCGTTCAGCAGATCATCGGAGAAGCTCCAGCCTTTCTCGAAATGCTGGAACACGTCTCCGGCGCCGCGCCGTTGACCAAGCCTGTGCTCGTTGTCGGCGAGCGCGGCACGGGAAAGGAACTCATCGCATCCCGACTGCATTTCCTGTCGGACCGATGGGACAGCGCGCTGGTGAAGGTCAATTGCGCCGCGCTCACCGAGTCGATTCTCGAATCCGAATTGTTCGGGCACGAAGCGGGTGCATTTACCGGTGCTGTTCGTGAGCACATCGGTCACTTTGAACGCGCGGACGGCGGCACCCTCGTGCTGGATGAAATCGGCACGACGTCCGTGCGCATGCAGGAGAAGATTCTGCGTGCCATCGAGTACGGGGAAATTCAGCGCGTCGGCGGCAATGAAACCATCCAGGTCAACCCGAGAATCGTCGGATCGACCAACGCCGACCTGAGACAACTCGCCCACGAGGGCAGGTTTCGCCATGATCTGCTCGACCGCCTGGCCTTCGACGTCATTACGATGCCGCCGTTGCGTGATCGGACGGAAGACATTCTGCCGCTCGCCTATGCGTTCGCTGTGAACATGGCCGCGGAACTGAAGCACGAGTTGTTTGCCGGGTTTACGTCGAGGGCGTCATCCGAACTGCTGAAACACAAGTGGCCCGGCAATGTCAGGGAACTGAAAAACACGATCGAGCGTTCGGTCTATCGCGCCTCCGACCCGAACAAACCGTTGGCGAAGATCGCCTTCGACCCGTTTGACTCGCCGTTCAATCCAGCGCCGAACCCCGGTGAGACTGTGGCACCGACACCTGCACGCCTCGCACCATTGTTGCCCATGGACCTGAAGAGCCGAATGCGTGAGACGGAAAAGGAGTGCATCGTTGCCGCCATGACACGGTCGAAATACAACCAGCGCATGGCGGCCGACCTGCTCGGCTTAAGCTACGACCAGCTACGCGGACGGTTGAAAAAACTCAGCATACCGACCGCGCCGACCTGAGCTCAGGCTTCCGCGCGATAGCGTCGGACCCAGATCGCTGCGCCGATGAACAGGGCACAGACGATGATGCCGCCCCACAAGTGCGGGTTGAGGACGAAGCCTCCGAGATCGATAGCCCCGACCAGGCTGATTGAGGATGGATCGACCGCGATATCGCTTTCGACAAAGTCCTCGATGCCGTCACCGAAGACCTCGATCAACTCGATAATCGCAAACGTTCTCTCGAAAAACAGGTTCGCGAACAGAGTCGTGTCGAGAATGATCTTCTCGATCATCGGCAGGATAAAAATCGGCAGAAACGCGACCGCCAGTGGCGCTCGTCGAGTCCAGGCGGATACCAGAAGATACCAACCGATAAACGGCGACAACCAGAGCGGAATTGCGAACACCAGGATCAGCGTGCCACCCCAGATATCGACCAGGTCCAGCGCCTGCCAGATCAGCAGCGACGCGTTGCCGCCCACGAAAGACAACCAGATGCTGGTCAGGATCAGCGTCACCAGCTGGGTCAGAGCGATCACAAGGAAAGTCACCAGCGGGATGACCGCGACCGCGACGACCAGCTTGGAAATCACCGTCTCTGCGTCGGTCACCGGCAGCGACCGCCAGAACAGGATGCTCTTGTCCTTGCGCTCGGCGTACAGGGCGTCAAGGCAGTAGAAAATCGTCAGGATCCACATCGCGACCAGGAAGACGCCACCGAGACCGGACACAGCACCGGTGAGCAAAGCGCGATGCGCCTCCGGATCCACATCCAGCTCATGCGCGCCCATCATTGCGATTTCGACCGCGGAACCGAACGCTGACAGGCTGACCTGACCGGTCAGAGCCGCCAGTATCATGACAGCGGCAATCGACAGCGGGGTCAGGTAGATCGCCCGATGCTCCCACAGCTCCCGTTTTACCAATGCAAGCTGGTTCTGGACAATCATGCGACGGCTCCCTTGACCTTGGCGACAAACAAATCGGCGATCGATGGCGTGTGCAATTCGCCCAGCGGCGACAACATGCTTCGATCTGTTCCCTCGAACAGCATGACCTTTTTGCCGAACACATCGCGCTCGTGGATCGGTTTGTAGTTTCTGGCCTTGTCAGCGTTGTCACCGGCCGCCAATAGTTCGACGTATTGCTCGGCGATCGTCTCCATAGGCGAATCCAGCAATATTTTCCCGTCGACGATAAACATTACGTCGGTCAGGATGTTCTCGATCTCCTCGACCTGATGCGTCGTGACGAGAATGGTCCGGTTTTCATCGAAGTAGTCCGACAGCAGGTTGCTGTAAAACTCCTTGCGGAAAATGATGTCGAGGCCGAGAGTCGGCTCGTCCAGTACCAGCAGGCGTGCGTCGATCGCGGCGATGATCGACAGATGCAGTTGGGTAACCATGCCTTTGGAGAGCTCGCGAACTTTGCTGTTGCGCTTGATCTTGGTGTCGTTTAACAGCTCTTCTGCGCGTTTGCGGTCGAAATTCGGGTGCACTGACTCGACGAAATCGAGCAGCTGGCTGACGCGTATCCAGCGCGGCAGTACCGCCACATCGGCGATGAAACAGATGTTCTGCATCAGTTCGCGGCGTTGTCGAAACGGGTCGAGGCCGAGCACGCTCAGTTCACCGTCGCAATCGGTCAGACCGAGCAGGGCCTTTAACAGTGTGGTCTTGCCTGCACCGTTCGGTCCGATCAAGCCGAGGATTTTGCCCTGTTCGATATCAAAGCTGACGTTGTCGACAGCGCGGGTTGCGCCGAAGTGCTTGGAGACGTTTCTCGCCGTCACGAGACTGGTCATTCTTGTTCTCCGTCTTTTTTAACCGCAGTGCCGAGCAGGTCGTCAGCACTCAATCCCAATCGCTCAATGGTTTCCATTATTTTCGGCCACTCGACCTCGATAAAGCGCTCACGCTCATCGGTCATCAAGCGCTGTCGGGCACCGTCGGTGACGAACATGCCGCGTCCGCGCTTTTTCTCTACGAGGCCCTCGTCGACCAACTCCTGGTAACCCTTGAGAACGGTAAGCGGATTGAGCCGATACTCGGCAGCGACATTGCGTACCGACGGCAGCGCATCACCATCACCGAGGATGCCCTCAAGGATCATCGCTATGACCCTGTCCCTCAGCTGCCGGTAGATGGGCTGGTCTTCATTCCATTTCGGATCCATCTGGACTCCGCTTGCTGCAAAACTCATTGATACGATCGCCTGGCGTCAGCCGGCACGATAAAAACGCGCCGACCCGAAGGGCCGGCGCAGAAGGTCCGTCAACGCTTTACTCGCCTTTCTGACGGAATTCGGTACGTTCACTAGCGGATCGGATCTACAGATACCGTCGCCGTGACGGTCGGTGTTTCTGTCTGGACGCGTTCGCTGACGAGCTGGCCATCGACGAATGCAATAACCATCATCACGAGCACAGCCAGACCGACTATTTCGTTCAGGTATCGCTTAATAAACTGCTTCATCGGCCATCTCCCTAATCGGTGACTTGGTGTTATAGTCAACTATAACACCAATGAATGCAAGCTTTTTCGTTCAGCGTATTTAACCCCGCGGCCACCCGTCGCTGCGTTTACAGAGCTTGTGAACACATTAAAACTCAATAAATCAATGACTTATCTTTTATTCCAGCGCCGAATAAGGAGCAGGGAATGACGGCCAATTCCTGTTCCATGGCCGTGTCAGCAAGAGCTTCATCCCCCCTTTCGGCGACGAAAACAGTGTCCTATGCTTGCCCTATGACCGGCGACGACGACTCCTTTTTAATGCTCCGCTACGCCCGGCACGACGATGTTGCGGCCTTCGAGACGCTGTATCGCCGCCACAAGGACAGCGTGTATCGCTACCTGTATCGGCACTGTAATCACGCTGAGTCGGCGGAGGATATTTTTCAGGATGTCTGGGGCAAGATCATTCGCTCGCGCAGCAGCTACCGACCCAGCGCCAAGTTTTCGACCTTCTTATACAGAGTTGCGCATAACTGCTTCATCGACTGGCTGCGCCGCAACACCCGACACAGTGGCGCACTGGAGTTTCGAGACGATACGGCAGCGGATGACGCGGAATCGCCTGAGCAGTCAACAGAACGGCAACTCGCACGGCAACGCTTCCAGCAGGGCCTGCGCACGCTGCCGGATGAACAACGAGACGCGTTTCTGCTGCACGAGGAAGCCGGCCTGAGTATCGAGCAGATTGCCGGCGTTACGGGCGTCAATCGCGAAACCGCCAAGAGTCGATTGCGGTACGCCGTAGCCAAACTGAAAAAGGTGCTCAAGGAACACGGAGCCACATCATGAATGACCGTCACGACAGCGAACGAGACGCCGAGGTCAGCGCGCTGTACGCGGAGCTGTCTCGCGAGACGACAACACCGGAACTCGACGAAAAAATACTTCAGGCTGCGCAACCGTCCGCCGGTCTGCGTCAACTGCTGGCCCTGAAGCCTCTGTCCTGGGCGGCCATTACCGTGCTAAGCGTCGCGCTGGTGCTGGAACTGCAGCGCGAAACAAGCGGCACGAGCGAAGACCGGGTTGTGCCAACCGCTTCAGTACCGGATGGGCCCATGCACGTTGCACAACCGCCCAGCGACGCGGCGCTGCAACCCAAGGCGAGTCCGTCGGCTGAGTCATTCATTGCAGAGCCCCGCAACCGGTCGCTGCAGTCGGCGCAGGAACAAGCCGCCATCAATGAAACCCTGGACGTCGCTCCGACAGCGCCCACGGCCCGGTTTTTCGAAGAACTGGACGATTACCGGATCGAACTGGAACCGGAACGCTTCTGCGAGAACATCGAACTTGTCGATGCGTCGAGCTGGTATACCTGTGTGCTGCGGCTGCGCGAAGAAGGTCGAGTCGACGAGGCCGCGTTCGAGTTGTCCCTGCTGCGTTCGGCGCATCCGGAGTTCGAGATCCGTTAATTGCCCGGACCGAAAATGCATGCGTCCGAAAAAGGATCGAGCGCCCCACCCCCGGCAGGCGAATGCTAGAATTTCGCGTCGCTGAGGGAGCGACACATTACTGTTTGCAGGGGATCACACATGAAAACACCCGTCCGCGTCACGATCACCGGAGCTGCCGGTCAGATCGGCTATCAGCTTGCGTTCCGTATTGCCTCAGGCCAGATGCTTGGCAGCGACCAGCCGGTCATTCTGCAGCTTCTCGAAATCCCGCCGGCGCTGGGTGCCCTTAACGGCGTGGTTATGGAACTCGACGACTGCGCTTTCCCGACGCTGGCCGGTGTCGTCGCGACCGACGACCCGAACATTGCCTTCAAGGACAGTGATTACGCACTGCTCGTTGGCGCTCGTCCGCGCGGACCAGGGATGGAGCGCAAGGATCTGCTCGAGGCCAATGCGGCGATATTTTCGGTGCAGGGCAAGGCGATCAACGATCACGCCAGTCGCGATATCAAGGTGCTGGTTGTTGGCAACCCGGCGAACACCAATGCACTGATCGCGAGCAGCAACGCACCGGACATCCCGGCCGGAAACTTCACCGCGATGACGCGGCTCGATCACAACCGGGCGATGGCACAACTCGCGGCGAAAACCGGCAAACACGTGAATGACGTCAGCGGTCTCATCATCTGGGGCAATCACTCGGCGACGCAGTATCCGGACATTCACCACACCACGGTGACCGGGGATGCTGCGGCGTCGCTGGTCGACCAGGACTGGATCGAGAGCGACTTCATCCCGACCGTGCAGCAGCGCGGTGCCGCCATCATCGAGGCCCGCGGCGCGTCATCCGCCGCGTCCGCCGCCTCGGCTGCGATTGACCATATTCACGACTGGGCACTGGGAACCGGTGACAGCTGGGTCAGCATGGCAATCCCGTCGGACGGTAGCTACGGCATCGAACCTGGTGTGATTTACTCCTACCCTGTGCGCTGCAAGGACGGTTCTTACGAAATAGTTCAAGGACTTGAGATCAATGCGTTCTCCCGCGCCCGGATGGACGCCACCGAGACCGAACTGCGCGAAGAACGCAGCGCGATTGAAGAATTGTTGTAACTCGATCAAAAGCGACTTACTAACTGGTAAGGGCCGCAAGTCGGTGATAGGGTTGGGATAATTCTGACAACCCCTCACCGAGGTGTCTCGTGCTTTCAGCTTTCTGGCTTCTGCTGTTCGTCGGCGGCGGACTCTATCTCGCCTACCAGCGTATTGACCTTCGAACATCGACTTTCCTGACCGGCGCCGCGCTGGTCGCCTACACCCTGTTTGGCGGCGGCGGCTTCCTGTGGCTGGCCCTCCTGTGGGCCGCATTCGCCGGTCTGCTGATCTTGAATCTGGACGATTTCCGCCGCGAAAAAATCACCAAGCCGGCGCTGGCGGTATACCGCACCATGCTGCCGTCGATGTCTGACACCGAGCGCGAAGCGCTCGAGGCAGGCAACGTCTGGTGGGACGGTGAGCTGTTTTCCGGCATGCCGAATTGGGATCGCCTGCTGAGCTACCCGGCACCGAAGCTCTCGGACGAAGAACAGGCGTTCCTCGACGGCCCGTGTGAAGAGCTGTGCCGCATGCTTGACGAGTGGGACATCTGCCACAACCGTGCTGACATGCCGAAGGAAGTTTGGGACTTCATCATCAAGCACCGTTTCTTCGCGATGATCATTCCGAAGAAATACGGTGGCCTGGAATTCTCGGCTTATGCCAACTCCTGTGTCACCGCTAAGCTTGCCGGCCGCAGCGCCACGGCCTCCTCGACCGTCGGCGTGCCGAATTCGCTGGGTCCGGCCGAACTGCTGCTGCACTACGGCACCGAAGACCAGAAAAATCGCTACCTGCCTGGCCTCGCGGACGGCAGCGAGATCCCGTGCTTCGCGCTGACGTCGCCGCAGGCGGGTTCGGATGCCGCCTCGCTGATCGACTCCGGTGTCGTCTGCAAAGGCGAATGGGAAGGCAAGGAGATTGTTGGTATCCGCTTGAACTGGAACAAGCGCTACATCACTCTGGCGCCGGTCGCGACCGTTCTCGGTCTCGCTTTCAAGCTGTACGATCCCGACCACCTGATGGGCGAGCAGGACGAATACGGCATCACGGCCGCGCTGATCCCGACCAATACCAAGGGCGTTGAGATCGGTCGTCGCCACTACCCGCTGACTATCGCATTCCAGAACGGTCCGACATCGGGCAAAGACGTGTTCGTGCCGCTGGACTACATCATCGGTGGCCCGGATATGGCCGGCAAAGGTTGGAAGATGCTCGTCGAGCTGCTGTCGGTCGGTCGCGCCATCACGCTGCCGTCGACCGCGTCGGGCGGCGGCCAGGCCGCGAGTTACTCGACCGGGGCGTACGCCGGCATCCGCAAGCAGTTCAACACGGCGATTGCCAACTTTGAAGGCATCGGTGAAGCACTGACGCGCATCGCTGGCCACAGCTACATCATGAACGCAGCTGTCTCTGTCACCGCCGGCGCGATCGACCAAGGCGAAAAGCCTGCCGTTCCGTCCGCGATCCTGAAATACCACTGCACCGAAATGGGCCGCAAAGTGGCGAACGACGCCATGGATGTCCACGGCGGCAAGGGCGTCATGATGGGCCCGGGTAACTACCTCGGCCGCAGTTACATGGCAACGCCGATCGCAATCACCGTCGAGGGCGCCAACATTCTGACCCGCAGCCTGATTATCTACGGCCAGGGTGCCGTGCGCTGCCACCCGTACGTGCTGCGTGAACTGAACGCGGCAGCGGACGAGGATCGGGATCGCGGCCTGATCGAATTCGATGACGCCCTGTTCGGGCATATCGGTTACGCGATCAGCAACCTGGCGCGCTCGTTCGTGCTCGCGCTGACGCACGCGAAATTCAGCAAGGTTCCGCTGAACACACCGACACGCCGCTTCTACCAGAACATCAATCGCTACAGTGCGGCGTTCGCACTGGCGTCCGACTTCGCCATGCTGACCCTCGGTGGCGCGCTGAAGAAAAAGGAGCTGCTGTCTGCACGACTGGGCGACGTGCTCGCATCGATCTACCTGGCATCCACGGTGCTCAAGCACTTTGAGAACCAGGGCCGTCGCGCCACCGACCTGCCGCTGGTCGAATGGTCGGTACGCACATTGATGTATAACGCCCAGGAGGCTCTGCACGCCTTCCTGCGCAATTTCCCGAATCGATTTGTTGCCGGTTTCCTGCGGATCTGCATCTTCCCGCGCGGTCGAACGTACTCGGCGCCGTCGGATCAGATCGGGGAAAAAATCGTCGATCTGGTGACCGTACCTGGTGAGGCGCGGGATCGACTCAGTGAACTCGCGTACACCGCCGTGGAACCGGGCAACCCGCTCGGCCTGCTGGAGGAAGCGCTGAAACTGTCCATCGAGATGGCGCCGCTGGAGAAACGACTGCGTCAGGCCAATCGAGAAGGCCTGCTGAAGTCAGAGTACCTTGGCAACCAGATCGACGAAGCTGCAAAGGCTGAGGTGATTACCAGCGCCGAGGCTGAGCAACTCAAAAGCTACCACGCCAAGGTGTCTGCGCTGCTGGCCGTCGATGACTTCTCGCCGGAGGAACTGGCTCGTGTGCCGCTGGCTACGGAGACAAAGCCGCGCAAGGCCGCGAAAAAGAAAAAAGCGCCGCGCAAGAAAACCGCGGCCAAGAAAGTCAGCAAGAAAACCGCATAGCGGGCGCATCCCATGCGTAGCGGGCCGATCTACGAAAACACGGTTTTCGCGGCCTCTGCCGATCCGGACCAGCTCGGCGACGACCTCGCCGAGCTGGTTGATGCCTACCGCGGCGACGCCGGCATCATTGACGCCCAGCTGTTCCAGTCAGAGGACAGCGACGCCGGCTTCGTCCTTCAATTCAGCTTTGAAGACAATGAGTGGCTCGACGAGTTTCTCGCCGGACGATCCTCGAAGCTCCAGGCGTCGATCGAGGAACTGGGCGGTAAGGACACGCTGCAAAGCACGCGTATTCTGCGCGAAGACCTGACCCAGAACCTGCCCGGTGAGACCAACTGCCTGAACTGCGGCGCACCGCTGCGCGGCCAGTACTGCGGCCAGTGCGGCCAGCGCGCACGCAGCCGCCTGATCAGCCTGTGGGAATTAATCCGGGACGCTTTTGGCGACTTGTTTGAGCTGGATTCCAGGTTGTGGGCAACACTGATTCCGCTGCTGATCCGCCCGGGGAAACTCACCTACGACTATCTGCAGGGCAAACGTGCGCGCTTTATGCCGCCGTTTCGCATGTACCTGGTCCTCAGCCTGCTGTTTTTCCTGGTCGCCTTCTTCAATCCGAAAGAAGAGCTCGCCTTCCTGTATGTCCCCGACACCGTCGAAACAGTCGACGAAGGTCCGCCGGTCGATATCAGCATCCAGGATGAGGATCTCGACGACTCGGACTGCGAAGTCGACCTCGGCGATATCGAGGAATGGCCGGAGTACTTCCAGCGTCGGCTGACCGAAGAGCGTCTTAACCGGATCTGCGAAAAGATGCAGGCTGACGACGGAGCCTCAATGCTCGAGAGCCTGCTCGACAATATCCCGGCGGCATTGATCGTCCTGCTGCCGCTGATAGCCCTTGCGCTGAAACTGCTGTACCCGCTGTCGCGGCGCTACTACGTCGAGCACCTGCTGTTTTTTGTGCACTTCCACGCGTTCTTTTTCCTGATTTTGACCCTTCAGATCCTCTGGGCGGACCTGATCAACGCACTCGGGCTGCACGAAGCGATCTTGGTACTGCCGATTGTCGTAACAGCTTTTTACATCCCGGTGTACCTGTTCAAGGCGATGCGGCGCGTGTACGGGCAGGGATTTTTCATGACCTTTTTCAAGTACTCCATCCTGCTGGTGGTTTACATGCTGGGCATCGGACTTACAATATTTGCAGCAGCCGTAATCGCTGCTTTTTCGATCTAGGTCGCGCACCCGCGCTGACCGTGACTCCGGAGTCCCCTATGAAACGTTTGCTGCTAGTCCTCACACCCCTGCTGCTCGCCGCGTGCTCGAGCGAGACGCCGCCGGAGCCGGAAATGGCTGCGAAACCCGCGGACATGGCCGAGGAATCCGCCGCCGGCACCGGTATGCCGCCCGCCATCGCATCGCCTGAGGGTGCCCGCGTGTTTTTCGTCAATATCGCGGACGGCGACACCGTGTCCAGTCCGTTCACGGTGGAATTCGGCCTCGAAGGCATGACGGTGACGACCGCCGGCGACGATACGGAAAACTCGGGTCACCACCACCTGATTATCGACGCGCCGCTGCCGGATCTGACGATGGCCGTGCCCTCGGATAACAATTACCGCCACTTTGGTGACGGCAGCTCGTCCGCCGAACTGGCCCTCGAGCCCGGTGAACACACGCTGCAACTGCTGCTCGGCGACTGGCTGCATCGGCCGCATGACCCGGCGGTCTACTCCGACGTAATCACGATCACGGTGGAATAAAGCACTTGAGCCGCCTGTAGCGGGCCTCTAGAATCGGCGCCCCGCGACGACTGACAGCTATGACGACCTCCGCGCACAAAAAACCCATAGGCATCAGTGGCCTGGCCGCCTATACGCCACCTTACCGTGTGTGGCTGGAGGACTGGTGCGAGTGGACGGGGCAGCCCTGGAGCAAGATCACCAGTGTCGTTGGTCGCAGCTTTCGCGTGCGCGGCCCGGAACACAGCGTTTACACGATGGCGGCCACGGCCGTCATGCGACTGATCGAGCAGTACGACGTCGACCCGTCGCGGGTGAAGTTTCTCGGACTCGGTACCGAATCCAGTGCCGACAACTCAGCGGGCGCAATCATCGTCAAGGGCATGATCGACCGTGCCTTGCAGGCGCAGGGCAGACCGCCTATCGCGCGCAGTTGCGAAGTTCCCGAATTCAAGCATGCGTGCCTGGGCGGCGTGTACGGTATGAAGGGCGCTATCCGGCATCTGGCGCTCGACGGTGCGGGCAGCCAGGCGATCGTCGTCTGTGCCGATATTGCGGAGTATGCGCGCGGCAGCAGCGGTGAACCGACGCAGGGCGCCGGCGCCGTGGCCATGCTGCTTGAGGAAGACCCGAAGCTCGCGGTGGTCGACCTCGTCAACTCCGGCTCGGCGTCGGACTACCGGGTCATGGATTTCCGCAAGCCGATGCTGCGCTTCAAGACACAGGCACCCGGTGAAACACACCACGTGCAGGACTTCCCGGTGTTCAACGGCAAGTACTCGACCACCTGCTACGTCGATGAGACTCTGCATGCGCTGGCCGACATGTACGACAAGCGTTCACTGTCGCCGTCCGACTACCTGCGCTCGCTGAAACACGTCTTCATGCACCGTCCGTACCGCCGCATGCCGGAAACCGGCTGGGCCGTGTCCTGGCTGTATGCGCTAGCCAATGGCAGCGACAGCGATTTTGCGGACCTCAAGCGTTATTGCGACAAGGCCGGTGTCACAGCCGATGCACTGATCACGGAGTTGTCCAGCAAACCGGCCGTGGCGGCTCTGGCGACCGCTGAGCGCCACCAGGAAGAAGCCTACCCGCTGACTATGGCAGTAAGCCGTGTGTTCCGCGGCGAAGCCAGTTACCAGGTCGACGTCATGGACAAACTGTCGCTCGGCGCAGACCCCATGCTGGATCTCGGTAATCTGTACACGGCGGCGCTGCCGGCGTGGATGGCCGCCGGTTTCGAGCAGGCGCTCGATAACGATGGCCTGAATGTCGGCGAGGAAATCCTGACAATGGGCTACGGCAGCGGCGATGCCGCCGAGGTGATTCCGTTTTTTGTGGCCGACGACTGGAAGGCCGCTGCGTCGAAAATCCGCTTCGCAGAGTGTCTGCAGCCGGTTAGCGACCTGTCGCAACCGCAGTACGAAGCTCTGCACGACGGCCTGCTGCCACGCGACCTTGAGCGCGTCGCCAGCCGTGAGTTCGTGATCGATACGGTGGGCACCGCGCAGGAACGCGCGTTCACCGACTACGGCATCGAGTACTACCGCTACACAGCATAGCGACGCAGCGAGTCGGCAAACTCGCCGCGTAACCGTTCCCACTCCATCTTGAACCAGGGCGTGTAGCGCTCCGGCGCGTCGTCGAGCATGCGTCGCACATCGGCCGCGGGCACGAAACGGACGGCCGCGATCTCACTTTCATTGACGGCGATCTCATCCGGACACCGCCCGAGAAACACGTGGCATAACTCGTGTTCGGAGCCGGCTTCGCTGTAGGTTGCCTGGTATTGGAAGCGGTATACGTATTCGAGCTCGGTCACCAGATTCAACTCATCGTCGAGACGCCGCTGCGTGGCAATTGCCATCGTCTCGCCGACGCGGGGGTGACTGCAGCAACTGTTGGACCAATACTCCGGCCACAAGCGTTTCCCGGGTGCGCGCTGCTGCAGCAACAACTCGCCGCGCGAATTGAACAGGAATACGGAAAACGCGCGGTGCAAGACACCCGCACCGTCATGCGCCTCGGCCTTGGACATCTCGCCAAGCGGCTGGTCGTCGGCGTCCACGAGGATCAGCGCCTCAGCCTCGGAAGACACGATGCGGGTGCTTTGCATGCCGACAGCATCCATGATCAGGAAAGCGTCAATTCTATACACTCGAAACCGCTGTGCCGCAGGGCGGCCGCCACGGCGTCCTGACGGTCCGGGCACAGAGCGACGATGGATCCGCCTCCGCCAGCTCCGGTGAGCTTCGCGCCGATCGCACCGGCACGTCGCGCGATGCCGACCATGCGCTCCAGCTCGGGGGTCGACACCTCTATGGCGTTCAGCAAACCATGGCAGACATTCATTAGCTGTCCCAGCTCCACAAACCTGCCATTCTCGAGCGCGTCCGCGCCGGCGAGGCTCAGTGCGTCGATCTCATCGAACATCGACGTGTAGCGTGAACCGTCCTGCGCGCCGCGAGCACGAACACCGGCTACGACCTCGTGCGTCAGTCCGCGCTGGTGACCGGAGGCCACGACCAGCGGTAGCGGCTCCGAAAGTGTGAGCTCACGAATCTGCAGTCCCTGCTGACGCTGAAACAGCATCGGCTGCGCGTAGGTGGACACTGTGTTGTCGACGCCGGAAGGTGTGCCGTGTGCCAGCTTCTCGCACTCGAAGGCAATGCGATTGACCTCGGCATCGTCAAGCTGCAGCGACAAGGCCTCGTCGAAACCACGCACGACGGCGACCGCAACAGCCGCTGAGGACCCGAGCCCCATCGCGCGCGGCAATGACGAGCGGATCAGGACGTGGAAATGCCGGTCTGTCAGTTTGAGTTCTTCAATGACCTTGCGGATTGCCGCGGCTGCGCCCTCATCCGCGGCGGGATCGGCCGCGAGTTCGAGGCGCGCCTTCCAGTCCGGCACCTCAACCATGGTTCGATCGCTGGCCGGGGTGACCTGCGCTGACACCGCGTCTCGCACCGGCACCGCCACCGCGTGTCTGCCGTACACCACGGCGTGTTCACCGAGCAGAATCACCTTGCCGGCAGCAGCACCTGCTGTCGGACCTTGCTCCAGCTCGCGCGACTTCAATTGGTCGAGAATCTCTTTCGCCTTCCAGTCCTTGATCTCACCGCTGGCGATGAGTTTGGCACTTGCTTCATCGAACAGGTGCGCCGGTGTGCCGGCGGCTGCGACCAGGCTGCGCGCGTGCAGACGCATGTGACCGTGCTGTATACCGCTGCTCGACAGGGCCCGGATAGCGGCAAAGTTTTGCGCCAGCCCGACCGCCGCCATCAGGCGTGCGAGCTCACCGGCCGAGCTGACGCCGGTCATCGCCAGCCCGAGCTCGGCGGCGGGATTGGCGGCCAGCGTGCCGCCGACGATGCCGACTTTCAGCGGCAGTCGAATTTCACCGTGCAGGTCGCCGTCGTCACTGACACTCCACGTCGTCAGCGGTCGATACCGACCGGTGGATGCAGCGTAGGCATGCACACCCGCCTCGATCGCCCGCCAGTCGTTGGCCGTTGCGATCGCCAGCGGATCGATGCCGTTCATGATGCCCTTGTTATGCGTCGCCGCCCGGTACGGATCAGCCTCGGCGATATCATTGGCACGGACAATGGCGTCTCTCAAGGCCTCGGATGACAGGCCCGGAGTCCGCAGGGCCGACAACGGATAGGTGACCGACGCTGTAACCAGCGACCGGTCTGCGAGGTTTGACAGGATGCGCATCGCGACCTCGCCGCGGCACATTTTGGCAATGTCCGGTGCCAGCGCCTCGCAAATCGTGTTGACGAGATTGGCGCCCATGGCGTCGCAGGTATCGACCAGCACGTTAACTGTCATGCCGTCGTTCGCGCCCGGCAGTTTCAACTCGACGAACTCGATGTCGCGGACGCCACCCCCGCGTTGAACCAGTCGCGGATGCACGGCGTTGGCTGCCTCCAGCAAAGCCGACCTCTCTGCCTCAAGATTCTGCATCGCTGTTGCCGTATCGGCCACCTCGGCGATATGGATCTGGCCGGCTAACAGCGACTCATCGCAGTGCGCACGGAATCCACCGGTGTGGTGCGCCATGCGCGCGGCCGCCGACAGGCCGGCAACGATCGACGGCTCCTCGACCACCAGCGGCACAATGTAGTCCTGTTCATTGACGATGAAGTTAGGGGCAACGGCTAACGGCAGAGCGAACACACCGATAACGTTTTCGATCACCTTGTCGGCCGCCGTCGGCGACATGATATGGCGGCCGTCACGCAGTGTGTCTGCGGCCGCGGCATCCAGCCAACCGTGCTCCTGCAGGACGTCGATCCGTTCAGCGACGCTGAGCCGGTACAGACCGGACACTCGTGATCCTTCCATGCTGCTCATTCCGACACACGCGCGCCCAACGGGTCAAGTTCCACATCCAGCGCTTCGAAACCATTGGCCCTCGCGAGCGCTGAAAACATGTCGATACCGTCGTCCTCGTGCGCGAGCACAATGCCGATGTCGCCGCCGCCGGCGCCACAGGGTTTATAGACGACGCCCAGGTCGTCCGCCGCATCGGCAAGCAGGTCGTGTCCGGCGCCGAAAACATCGAGCCCGAGTGCATCGCTGTAGTCACGCAGAACAACGCCGTAACGTCGCAGTGTTTCGACGATGAGGCGCGGATTACCGATGCGAAAGCTCTCCGCGACGAGCTGTGACGCCTCGATGAGTGCCGTCGGCGGTTCGCCGCTCTCGGCTGCCTTGGCGATATGTTGTCGTGTGTTGGCAGACACACCGGAAAAGAAATAGCGATAGCGCAGACCGACCGGCCAGTCGAGCACGGTCCAGCCGCTCTCGCCCATGCGGTACTCAATCAGACCACCGGCCAGTGCAGCGGCCACGTCGGCGCCGCTGCCCTGCCCGGCCTGAAACTCCCGATGCCCGCTGGCAGCCGCGAGCAGCGCCAACACATCGTTTTGGCTGACAGCTTCCAGCGCAACCGCCAATGCAGACGCCAGCGACGCGCTGGACCCGAAACCCAGTTTCTGGCCGCTGGCTGCGGCCGAGAACGCGCGGGTGTCGAGACTGAAGCGACGGGGCCGAGCAAGCTCGGGCGATGCCGCCTCTACCACCGACTCGAACAGGTGATAAGCCTCGACATCACCATCACGCCAGGTGAGCCGGCCGACGTCGAGCGCAAAGCGACCGACGGTATCGGAGTAACCCGGCGCCACCACCTCGTGGTCATCGCTTCGGCTGTCATCAACCGTGACGCGGGCGCGTCGGTCGATCGCCATGACCACAGCCGGAGCGCCGTGCAGAACCGCGTACTCGCCGCTGACGAGCGCCTTGCCCGGCGCCGACGCTGACACTTGCCTGCTCACGACTCGAGGCGCGCCCCGTCTCCGAGCCCGGTGTGCAGCAACTCCCGAACACCGTCGGTGTTGCCAAGTGCAGCATGCACATCCGCGACCGCGTCCGGTGCACAGACCGCTTTCACCTGCGGGCCGGCATCGATCGTAAAAAACACGTCGACGCCATCGGCCTGCAGACCGCGAATCGTCTGCAGACAGGCGAGCGTTGCGTCGTTCCAGTAGACGATCGGCGGCCGGGACGACCACATGACCGAGTGCATCTTCAGGCAGTTATGTTCGGTGATGGCACCGAGCGATCTGAAGTCCCGCGCAGCGATGGCATTGCGTGCCGCCGCCAGGTCGTCCGGCTGGTCGCTGACCCAGCGCTCGTAAAACGGCGATGTGCGGCGGCTGATTTCCATGGCCTCGGTCGAGCCGGTGGGTTTCGGTCCCGTCGCCGTTACCGCGACGATCACCTCGAGCGGCCAGTCCTCAGCATCGAGCAAGGTCTCCACGACCACCCGGTCGTCGTCGTTGCTGAGCTCGACAAAGCCACCGTACAGCGAGCGCGCTGCGCTGCCCGACGCGCGACCCGCAAGATTGGCGAGTGCCGACGTATCCAGTTCCAGTGCCCGCGCTTCCGCCGCGGCAACGACGAGCGCGGCGAACGACGACGCAGACGAGGCGAGCCCGGCGGCAATCGGAAAATTGCAATCGCTGGCAATGCGCGCGCCGGGGCGCTGCTGCCCCAGTGCAATATCCAGCGCCTGGCTCAACCGCGGCAGCAGCTTCAAATTTCTCTCACCGTTGAGCTGCAGCGAATCAGCGTCGTCGACAAACTCGACGGACATGCGCGTGTACAGATCGGACAGCGTGATCGAGATTGAACCCACGGCCGGAAGATTTAAAGACGGATCACGTTTACCCCAGTATTTGATCAACGCGATGTTGGGCTGGGCGATCGCCGTAGCCTGCATGTTGCCCCCCGGCAGGTAGTCAGGCACGGAATTATAGCGCAGCGGGAATGCGGTATTCTTCGCTCGTTGACAGGAAGGGGAAGCATGAGCGCAAACGACGAACAAACATTCCGCGAACGGATCGACAGCTACACCGACCGGATAGAGCGCAAGCTCGACGCGGTGCTCCCGGGGTCGAAACAGCCGCCGGAGCGGCTGCACGACGCTATGCGTTACGCCGTGCTGAACGGTGGCAAGCGCATCCGTCCGCTGCTCGTGTATGCGGCTGGCGAGTGCCTCGGCGTCGACGCCGAGGCACTCGACGCGCCCGCCGGTGCGATCGAACTGATACACGCCTTTTCGCTGGTTCACGACGACCTTCCGGCCATGGACGACGACGATCTGCGCCGCGGCAAACCCACCTGCCACCGGAAATTCGATGAAGCCACGGCCATTCTCGCGGCCGATGCACTGCAGCCGCTGGCGTTTGCCGTGCTGGCCGAATCCGGCCACGCCAGTGCCGAGCAGCGAGTCGGGTTGGTCAGTTTGCTGGCAACGGCCTGCGGCTCACTCGGCATGACCGGCGGCCAGTCACTTGACCTCGAAGCGGAGGGCGTCTCGCTAAGCCCGGCAGACATCGAAACCATGTTTTCCCTGAAGACCGGCGCGCTGATTCATGCGTCGGTCATGTCAGCCGCGCGACTCGCGGACAATCTGACCGCGGACGACGAAAAGGCGCTGGAGACCTTCGCGCATTCACTGGGTCTCGCGTTCCAGATCAAGGATGACATTCTCGATATCGAGGGTGAGACCAACGAGATCGGCAAACCGGCCGGTAGCGACGCCAAGCTGCAGAAAGCCAGCTATCCGTCGGTCGTCGGACTGGAGGAGTCGCACAGGCGCTGCGAGGCGCTGATGGCGACCGGGCTGGACGGTATCGAACGCTTCGGCGAGCGCGCCGATCTGCTCAGGTCGCTGGCCCACTACATCGTCGAACGGCGCTACTGATGGCCGACCGCTGCGTCCTGCATGTCGACATGGACGCGTTTTACGCCTCTGTCGAACAACGTGACAATCCCGAGTTGCGCGGCAAGCCGCTGGTGGTTGGCGGCACCGGCAACCGCGGCGTGGTGGCCGCCGCCAGCTATGAGTCGCGGCGTTTCGGTGTTCGCTCGGCGATGCCGATGCGCGAAGCCCGCCGGCGCTGCCCGGAGCTGCTCGCGGTCAGGCCGCGTATGGCAATCTACAAATCGGTCTCCCGACAGGTGTTCGACGTATTTCGCCGTTACTCACCGATCGTCGAAGGGCTGTCGCTGGATGAAGCGTTTATCGACGTTACCGGCAGCCTGTCGCTGTTCGGTGATGGCGAGCAGATTGCGCGACACATCAAGGCGGACATTTTGCAGGCGACCGGCCTGACTGCATCGGTCGGTGTCGCCGACAACAAACTCGTCGCAAAAATTGCCTCCGATCTCGACAAGCCGGACGGGCTCGTCGTGGTTCGCGGTGACTCAACACCGGCAATCCTCGACCCGCTGGACGTCGCCGTGATTCCCGGTATCGGACGGGAAACGCTGGCCCGTCTGCATCAACGCGGTATCCGCACGGTTGCCGATCTTCGGCAGGCGGACGACGCCGTTTTGCGCCCGGTATTCGGTCGCTACACCGACAAGACACGGGCGCGCGCTGCGGGCATCGACGATCGCCCGGTGGAACCGGATCGCGACGAAAAGTCGATCAGCGCCGAAGAAACCTTCGATCGCGACCTGGAGACGACCGCCGAGGTCGAACGTGCCCTGCTGAAGCTTGCCGAGCGGGCCACGACCCGGATGCGTCGAGCCGGCCTGCAGCCCGGTACCATCCACGTCAAAATCCGCGAGTCTGACTTCACGACCCACACCCGACAAATGCGCTTGCGCCCGCCGAGTGCGTCCACAGACGTTGTGTATTCGAGCGGCCGCAAGCTGGTCGCCGAATGGCGCGCCCAGCACACCGGGTCGCGCCTGCGACTGCTCGGCATTGGCGGCAGCGACCTCAGTACGGCCGGGCAGCAGGATCTGTTCGCCGAAGACGCCAACCCCGACCACGTGGACGAAACTGTTGATCGCATCCGGGAACGCTTCGGCGATGCCGCCGTCGGGCGGGCACGGAGCCTCGATACGCCGGAATAGGGTAGAATCGCAGGCCGGCTCCGACGACCACAACAATATGTACACGAGCTTTTTTGGCCTGAACGAGAAGCCTTTCTCGATCACTCCCGACCCGCGCTACCTGTTCATGAGCGAGCGCCACGGTGAGGCTTTGGCCCATCTCGTCTACGGCGTCACCGAGAGCGGCGGCTTTATCCAGCTCACCGGTGAGGTCGGCACCGGCAAGACCACACTGGTGCGCACACTGCTGCAAAATCGCCTGCCGGACAACGCCGACGTGGCCGTGGTACTGAACCCGCAGCTGTCGGCGACCGAATTCCTGGCGACCATCGTCGAGGAACTCGGCGTTGAGGACAGTGTTGATGCGAGCAGCCTGAAATCACTGACCGACGCGCTCAATCGCTACCTGCTCGACGCCTATGCCGAAGGCCGGCGTGTGATCCTGATTGTCGACGAGGCACAAAACCTGGCACCCAGCGTGCTGGAGCAGGTGCGACTGCTGACCAACCTCGAGACTTCCAAACAGAAGCTGCTGCAGATCATCCTGATCGGCCAACCGGAATTGCGAGAGCTGCTGTCGCGCAATGATCTCCGTCAGCTGGCACAGCGCATCACAGGCCGCTACCACCTGGAACCGCTGTCGCGGCAGGAAACCGCCGCCTACGTGGCACACCGAATGAAAGTCGCCGGTGCACTGACCGACGTATTTGAAGCTGCTGCACTGCGCGAGATATTCCGCCTGACCCAGGGCGTACCGAGGCTGGTCAACGTCATTTGTGACCGCGCCTTGCTCGGCAGCTACTCCCGGGAACAGAGCCGGGTCAGTGCACGCATGGTACGACGAGCTGCGGCCGAGGTCGCTGGGGACGAAGGCGTACCTGCGTGGCGTCGCTGGTTCCGGCCGATGGCCGCCGCGGCAACCATCGTCATCGCTGCCGGGGCGGCGGCTGTCTGGACGCAGCGGGACGCGCCGCCTGCGGTTACAGAGCCGGTTGCCGTGCAGGGTCGGATCATCCCGATCGAGCGCACTGCGGTGACGCCGGAACCGATTCCCGAACCCGAGCCGACACTCGAGGAACAGTTGGATCTGGCAACGGCATTGACCGATGAATCCACCGCGTTCTCGACGCTGCTCGACACCTGGGGACTCGACACCGGACTGGTCTGCAGCGACCTCAGTGACCTGGGTTTCAGCTGTCTGCAAGCCCGCGGCTCGCTCGGCAGCCTGCGCCAGCTCGATCGTCCCGCGGTGCTGACGCTGGTCAGTGAGACCGGTGAGTCACACCACGTCGTGTTGTCCGCACTGCGCGGCGAGTACGCAGACATCTCGATGGGTGGCGTGGTCGAAAGTCACCGGACCGGTGATCTGGCGGAACTGTGGCTCGGTCAGTACCTGATGGTCTGGCAGCCACCCAACGGCCGCTCGGTCGCGCTTGTCCCGGGTGTCGATGATCCCAATGTGGCATGGCTGCGGCAGAGCCTGAGTGTTATCGATGTTCGCTACTCGGCGCCACCGCTCGATTCGACGGTTTACGATGCCGGGCTCGAACGCCAGGTTATGGCATTCCAGCGCGATCACCGGCTGGATGTGGACGGTCTCGCCGGACGCCAGACGCAGATCATTATCAACGGCTTGCTGGCCGAGAGCACAATGCCTCGTCTGACGACGGCACGACTGGCAAAGGACTGACCCTATGTCGTTCATTCTCGATGCGCTGAAAAAATCCGAATCCGAGCGACAACAACAGGGACAGTCCGCTTTCGCCAGTGTCCCGGTCCGTGACGGCTCCCGTCGTCCGCCCGCGTGGCTCTGGCTGCTGGTCGCTCTGCTGTTGATTAACCTCGTGGTGATCGTCGGCTTGCTGCTGCGTCCCGGCGTATCGCAACCGCTGACGGTCAATGCAAGCCCAACACCGACAGCCGGTGGCGAGGAGGTGGGCTTCGAAGACCGTGTGCGCAGCGCCATCGAAACCCAGCCAACCGTTCGGCCAGCGCCGGAACAAACGGCCCAGGTCACCTCGCAGCCGGTGATCCCGGCGTCAGAGCCTGCATCGACGATCACACCGACGACCGCATCATCGGCCATCGCATCACCAGCCGTTGCAGCGTCGGCGGTCGATGTCGTAAACGAGCTGCCGGATATTGACCAGCTCCGCGCCACGGGAGCATTACCCCTCGGCGATCTTCGTCTCGACATTCATGTCTACAGCGAAAACCCGGCAGATCGATTCGTGTTCATCAATATGGTCAAGCACCGCGAGGGATCGTCCACGTCCGACGGCCTCGCCGTCCGGGAGATTACGCAGGACGGCGTGATCCTGAACTACCGCGGCAGGGATTTTGTTCTGCCCCGTCAATAGCGAAAAAGGACTTTCATGATCTCCACCCACATCGATGGGAACGCCCTCGCGAACGCCGTCGTTTCCGGCATCCATCAAGTCATCGCCGAGCAGGAAACCCTCAACCAGATCAACGTGTTTCCGGTTGCCGATGGCGATACGGGCACCAATCTGAGCCTGTCGCTGGGCTCAGCTCTGCCGTTGCTCAAGCAGGGCGACGACAAGCACCTCGGCACCCTGCTGGCCGCCCTCGCTGACGCGCTGCTCGATGGTGCACGCGGCAACTCTGGCGCCATCATGGCGCAGTTTTTTCAAGGCATGAGCGACTCGGCGGGCGAGATCAGTCGATTCACGACTTACACCTTCGGCAAGGCAGTGAAAGCAGGCAGCGACTACGCCCACGACGCACTGTCGAACCCGAGGGAAGGAACGATTCTGTCGGTCATCGACGCATTTGCGGCGAGCGTCCACCGGCAGTCGATTGACGGAAACGAGGACAAATTCAACGTCGTGCTTGCGAACGCAGTGGAACACATCCGCAAGGCGCTGGAGCAGACCCCGGAACAGCTCGACGTTTTAAAAAAGGCCGGTGTTGTCGACGCCGGCGCCAAGGGTTTCGTGGCGATGATCAGCGGCGCGACTGATTACCTGCTGCACGGCCAAATGCACAAGGAGCCAAACCTCAAGGACCTGGTTATTGAGGACAATCTGGCAACGGCATTCGACCACGAAAACTCGGCCTACCGCTACTGCACCGAGTGCGTTGTCACCGGTACCGACATCGATCGCCGCAGGCTGCGTGAGAAATTGTCCGACATGGGCGACTCGCTGGTACTTGCCGGCACCAAGCGAAAGGCGAAAATCCATATTCACGTCAATGACCCTGATGAGGTGTTCCAGCTCGCTGCGAACTACGGTGACGTGACCGGCGAGAAAGCCGACGACATGCACCGCCAGGTGGGTACCACACACAACGTCGAACGCTCATTCGCTGTCGTCGTCGACTCCGGCGCCGACATCCCGGACGAGCAGCTCGAACAGCACGACATCAATATTGTCCCGCTGCGCATCCAGTTCGGAGAACGCGGCTACCTCGACAAGGTGAGCATCACACCGGAAGAGTTCTTTGATGAATTGGGCAGCAGCGCCGTGCATCCGACCACGTCGCAGCCGGCACCGGGCGACTTCCGTCGGCAGTTTCAGTTTCTCGCCAGCCACTACAGCGATGTCGTGTCGATCAATGTCACGAGCAAGGCCAGCGGAACCCTGCAGGCGGCGGAATCCGCCGCCGGCCGGGTCAATGCGCACGGCGATGTGCACGTGCTGGATTCACTGAACGCATCGACCGGCCAGGGCATGCTCGCCGTGCGCGCAGCGGAGCTCGCTGCAGCTGGCACCGATGTTCCGACAACGCTCAGATTCCTCGAGGCCCTGCGTCCGGAGACGCGGACCTTCGCATTGCTGAATCACCTGCGCTACGCCGTTCGCGGCGGTCGCGTACCGGGGTGGGTGAAACTGGTGGCGGAGACTCTGAACCTGACGGCAGTTATCCACACGCGTCCGGACGGCAGCATCAAGCCCGCGGGATTCCTGTTCGGCCGCCGCGCCCGTGCCCGTCGATTCGCACGCTTCGTTGCCAAACGCTCACCCGCCGGCAAGCGGCTGGATATTTCGATTGCACATGCGCTTGCGCCGGACGACGCCGAAATCATGGCTGAGCAATTCCGGCAGGACATAAAAGACATTCGTCGCCTGACGATTAGCGAACTGGGTACTGCGATCGGTGTGCACGGAGGGCCGGGGACACTCGTGGTGTCGACGCAGCCAGTGGACGCCTAGGCGAGTGACTCACCGTCCGGCTCGACCAGATCATCACCGTCGTTGCGCGCATTGTTGACGCGCCGCGACACCGGCCAGGCCTTCAGCGGCGGCGTAACGTCGTGAATTTCGTGGATCAGCTCATCATCACCCGCGAGCCAGCGACTCGCGGTCTCCGGTGTGAGCATCAGCGGCATGCGGTGATGCACTGTCGACAGGAAATTGTTGGCCTCGGCTGTGATCAGTGTCGTTGAGTCGATGACCTCATCTGCGGCCTTGTCTTTCCAGCGTTCCCACAGCCCGGCAAACGCGAAGGGCTCACCACTGGCCAGCGAGATGAAGTACGGCGTCTTGCTGTCGCCGTCTCGATGCCACTCGTAGAAACCGTCGGCCAGAACCAGACAGCGGCGGTGCTTGTATGCATTCCGGTACGAGGGTTTCTCTGTCACGGTTTCGGCGCGCGCATTGATCATGCGATTGCCGATCGACGCCTCTTTGGCCCAGAACGGGATCAGCCCCCATTTGAGCATCGCCAGCTCGCGCCCGTCGTCGGATTCCCGAATCGCCGGAACGTACTGCGTCGGCGCGATGTTGTAGCGCGGCTCCGACTCCAGCAGCGTATGCACGCCGAACAGCTCGGCGGTTGCCTGCAGCGGGGAATAGAAGACAAAGCGCCCGCACATGCTATTCGCGAATGCCGACGCCGCGGTTCATCAGGGTCAGGCAGAACGTAAACAGCACGACCACGAACAGGACAACAATGCCGTAGGCGGTGACGATGCTGATATCGGAGATCCCGAGTACGCCGTAGCGGAACGCATTCACCATGTACAGGATAGGATTGATTTTCGAGACGCCCTGCCAGAATTCCGGCAGCAGGCTGATTGAGTAGAACACGCCACCCAGGTAGGTCAGCGGCGTCAGCACAAACGTTGGCACAATGGAAATGTCGTCAAACTTTTTCGCGTATACCGCGTTGATAAAGCCCATCAGCGAAAACACGATCGACGACAACAGCACCATCGACAGCATGATCAGCGGGTGTGCAACCTCGAGGCGCGTGAAAAACAATGCGATCAAGGTAACCAGCAGCCCCACACCGAGGCCGCGCAGGACACCACCGGCCACGTGGCCGATGATGATCGATGCATTGGACATCGGTGACACCAGCATTTCCTCAACGTGGCGGCCAAACTTGGCGCCGAAGAAGGACGACACGACGTTGCCGTAGGAGTTTGTGATCACCGACATCATGATCAGGCCCGGTGCGATGTACTGCATGTAGTCGTAGCCATCCATCGTGCCGATGCGTTTGCCTATCAGATTGCCGAAAATGATGAAGTACAGGGTCATCGTGATCGCCGGTGGCACGATGGTCTGCACCCAGATGCGGAACACCCGAACGACCTCCTTGCGAACCAGTGTCCGGATCGCGACCAGATTCAGTGCCAGGTTCATGCTGTGCCCGTCTTGTTTTCAACCAGTCCCATAAACAGCTCCTCGAGGCGGTTGGCCTTGTTCCGCAGGCTGACCACCTTGATGTCCTGGCGGTCGAGTTCCGCAAACAGTTCGTTGAGCTGACGCTTCTTGTCGGTGGCCACTTCCAGGTCACCGTCTTTGCGCAGCGTAGTCTCGAAACCCGACAGCTGCGGTGCCGATTCCATGGGCCCGTCGACAGCAAGCACAAACACTTCGCGCTGCAACTTGCGCAGCACGGACGTCATCGGCGCGTCTTCGATAATCCGTCCGCCGTCGATGATAGCGAGGTGACGGCACAGCGACTCAGCCTCTTCCAGATAGTGAGTGGTCAGGATGATGGTTGTACCGGCGTCATTGATCTCTCGCAGGTACTCCCACATCGATCGGCGAATCTCGATATCCACACCTGCGGTTGGTTCGTCGAGGATCAGCAGCCTGGGTTCGTGCACCAGCGCACGGGCAATCATCAGGCGTCGTTTCATGCCTCCGGACAGCGACCGGGCATCGTCATTGCGACGATCCCATAGACGCAGCGCCTTAAGGTATTTCTCGCTACGCTCGGCCGCGACGGGTCCGGACAATCCATAGTAGCCAGCCTGTGTGTAGACGATGCTGCCGACCTTCTCCCAGAGATTCAGGTTGATCTCCTGGGGCACCAGGCCAAGGCAGCTTTTTGCCGCCGCCAGCTGTGTGTCGATGTTGTTGCCGAAAATCTCAACCTCGCCGCTGGTTTTGTTGACCAGCGAACTGATGATGCCGATTGCCGTGGTTTTGCCGGCACCGTTCGGGCCGAGCAATGCGCAGAATTCACCCGCTTCCACATCGAAGCTGATCCCCTTCAGCGCCTCGTTGCCGTTCGAGTAGGTTTTTCTGACGTCTTTGAGTGACAGAGCTTTCATAAGGCCGCGTATTGTACCGACGCGCCCGGTGGATCGATATGCCCCGTCGTGTCGGCCTAGCGTCGTTCCCGAACGGCGAACTGGCGCGCCGGAGATCGCGACCGGCAAGCGGCAGCCGAGTGACGCGCTGCCTGCTCGCCAGCGATCAGCAACGCCTGGAACACGCGCATGACAGCCACCAGTCGATCCGCCTTGTTGCCGCCCGAGGCGGACCACACCATCGCCCGCCAGCGCGGATCATCGGCGTCGAGTCGCAGTGCCGGCCGCAGGCCGCAGGCCAGCGAGCGATTGATCAGGTGCACGAGCGGGGTTTCGGCAAGTTGTCGGCACCACTCGCCGGAGCTGCCGGTAAACAGCCGGGCAGCGTGCGCGTCACGCCGGGACAGGTGCCAGAGAAAACCCAATGTTGAGGCGACTTGCCCCGTTTCCCGCGCCGGGCTGGTCTCAGCCGCATCGACCAGGTCGTTGGCGCCGGCGAATGTTCGCTGCCAGAAGCCGGGGTCGGGTGCGTGCAGTCGATAGATCAGGAAAGGAACGTCCGCCAGCTGCCGGAGGGCCTGGTGGCCGTCTCCGGCGAGATCATCGAGCGCGCGGTGCTGCCTGTCCCGCAGATCGCAAAGAAACGCATGGTTGAGCGCGCTGACGTCGGCCATATCGGCCGGCTGGGGGCAGTGATAGGTCATTCGTGTCCCTTTGATTGGTGTTGTTTTCAGCGAAAATCTTCAGTCTGTCACCCGAAACGAAACGGTCTTCATCGACCAGAATCCATTATATTTTGCCTTAAGGTATTATATATGGTTTATTTTGTTCACAAAAGGAGAGGAAATGCGTTTCACTGATGACCGTTATTCTGGCGAACAAGCCCAGTTTCAGCTTGCGATGCGCATGATCGGCCACGAGGCGAGAACACACACCATCCGCGAATGCACGGGCCTGTCTGACGATCGCATCCGCAAGATATACACCACCTACTTTCGCGATCACGGCAACGGCAGGGTGCGCCGACGGCGCGGCAAATCGCCGCGCCAGGTACAGCGATTTGTCAAGAGTCCCGAGCACCGCTCGCAGGCAATGAGCCTCGTGTCCCTGTATCACACCGGTCGTCTCGTGCGGATCGAACGCGACGACCAGGTCCGGAATTGCTGGCCGCGGCCGGGTGTGGAACTCGGCCACCGCCTGTGCCGCGCCTTCGAGACCTACTGCCTGTTGCATCCGCAGCGCCTGTACAACTTTGAGTGGGCCTACAGCTTGTACTTCAATATCTGCTACAACGACGAACTCGTCATTCACAGCTGCATCGCCTGCGGCAGTCTGTGCATCCGCGACGCCTATGCGCTCGACAACGGGCTGTGTCCGGCCTGCGAATCCGGTCTGATCGTGCACTGAATGCGCATCGGTTAAACTCCCGGCCCGACAGGGGGATTAGCGAGACATCAATGCAGGACCAGAATGTGTTTGCCGGCGCCTTTGTCGACCGCGCCGGTGAACGACGCAAGGATCCCGAGTGGCTGGCGGATGCCGTCAATGCCGAAAAAAGCCTGTTTCTGCCGGTCTGGGGTGACCGGTGCCTGGTCAATACCGAGACGCCGGCCTGCTGTCTGCTGCCGTTTGCTGATGTCCGGGACCTGATCGAACTCGATGAACTGATTTTTCTCGGCCTGTTTCGCGACCGCCCCGTGTTCGCCTTCGCTGTGCCGCGCGAAGAGCCTCCGCCGTTTCCCGAACTCGGCGACTACAAAGACCTGAGAACCATCGGCACGGAATTGTCACCGGACGAGGCCAACCTGGCTGCTCACGCGCGAGCGCTGGTGCTCTGGCACCAGTCGCAGCTCTACTGCGGTCGCTGCGGCGGCAAGGCGAGCTCGCACGCCGCCGGTAATGCACGTCGATGTTCATCCTGCGACAACACCCTGTTTCCGCGAGTCGATCCGGCCGTCATCGTGCTGGTGTCACGCGGTGATCGCTGCCTGCTGGGGCGCCAGGCATCGTGGCCGGAAGGCCGCTATTCGACGATTGCCGGTTTCGTCGAACCGGGGGAAAGCCTCGAGGACGGGGTCCGTCGAGAAGTGTTCGAAGAGACCAACATTCTTGTCGGTGAGGTGCGCTACCACAGCTCACAGCCGTGGCCCTTCCCGAGTTCACTGATG
The DNA here is from genome assembly GCA_039025835.1 of Pseudomonadota bacterium. GTDB lineage: Bacteria > Pseudomonadota > Gammaproteobacteria > Steroidobacterales > Woeseiaceae > UBA1847. Next base: position 48,625 of record JBCCNM010000006.1, read on the forward strand.
CTCGGCTTTCACGCGGAGGGGCTATCGGACGACATCGTGCTGAACGATGCGGAGCTCGAAGATGCCCGCTGGTTCACCCGTGAGGAACTGCATTCCGAGTTCCCGAAACTGCCGTTTCGAATCTCCATCGCGCGGCGTCTGGTCGACGCCTGGCTGTTCGACGGCAGCTAGCGCATGTGCCTGGTCGTTTTCGCGGTTGCCCCGGACGAGCGAACCACGCTGCTGCTGGCCGGTAACCGCGACGAGTTCCATGCCCGGCCGGCAAGTCCGCTGGCGACCTGGGAGGACGACGACGATGTGATCGGCGGGCGCGATCTGCAGGCGGGCGGCACCTGGCTCGCGGCCAGCCGCAGCGGCCGTTTCGCGACCGTCACCAATGCGCGCGATGCCGTGCCGTCATCGGCAGACCTCCGCTCCCGCGGTTTGCTGGTTACGGACTTTCTGCACTCCGACCTGTCACCACTCGCCTGGCTGGAGAAACTCGAGGGTGACGATTACGCGGGCTTCAACCTGGTGTTGAGTGACGGTGACAGCGTGGCCTACGGCAGCAACCGAATCGATCGACCCAGGCAACTCGCGCCGGGTGTCTACGCGGTCAGCAATGCGGTACTGGATACACCGTGGCACAAGGTGGAATACGCACGGGGAGCCCTGCGTGAGCTGCTGATGAACGCGCTGCCAACCGACGAGGCGCTGTTCGCCCTGCTGCGCAATGAGCAACGATCGGACGTGTCGGAGGTTCCCGCATCCGGCCTCGATCCGGACTTTGCGCACCAGCTGACAGCGCCCTTTATTATCAACGCGCGTTACGGCACACGGTGCAGCACCATCGTCCGGCTGCAGCGCAACGGCGGTGTCTGGCTCAATGAACGGCGCTTTTCTGCGACGGGCGAACACGACGGCGATGTCGTGTTGTCTGTCGGCCGCTAGTCGAACACGCTTTGTAACCACGCGCTGATGTGCGCGATCTCTTCCGGGCAGACGCCGTGAGCCATCGGGTAGCTGTGCCACTCGGGGGCGTAGCCGGCCTCGTCCAGGTGCCGACGAATATCCTCGCCGAGCGCCAGCGGCAGCACC
>JBCCNM010000007.1:0-47672 GCA_039025835.1 Pseudomonadota bacterium
AAACGACCAGTTGGTGCCGCTGTCGTTTTGAAAAATGCCGGACGGATTGTCGATCCAGTTCCAGGCTGACATCAGCGTCGCCAGAGCCACCGCGACAAAGCCGCTGGCCAGCAAGGCAAAGCGGGCGGCCTGGCCCATGCGAACGATCAGTGTCATAGCGCTATCCTGAACTCCCTTCGCCAACGATGACACCCTGCCGACCCTCCGTCGACAACGGCGAAATCCATCCGGTTTGTACAACTTTTCTGTTTGCTAACAAGGACTTAGACCCAGTCCAAGTGCTGGCTATCATAACCGAAAAGCATTAGTGTGCCTGCACGTCCGCTGCACCCTCACACAACATCGGCAGAGTTAGATGGAGCTCACCCGCCGATCCCGCAGCCGGACCTCTATAAGCAACAACAAGGGGATAAGCATGAAACTACGTACGATTTTCGTCGCTGCGGCGGCGAGCCTGTTGCCGTTTGCCGCGTTTGCCGACGGTCACGAAGACGTTCAGGACCTGATCACCGACGTCTGGATCTTCCACATTGAGCCGGAAGCTATGGCGGACTTCACGGCCGGCATGACGGAATTCTGGGAAGCACGTGCCGACGCCGGCGATGACGCCACCTGGTACGCCTACCAGACGCTGCTGGGCAAAGGCATGAACCGGATTCAGTTCCGCCGCATTGCCGGCGAATGGGCCGACATGGACGGCTACGCGGAGAAGGTCGAAGCCTATGAGACCGGCTCGATCTTTGTTGAGAAGGTCGCGCCGCACGTCGGCTACATGGAACGCTACATCGAAGAGTCCGACCTGGCGCACAGCCACTGGCCGGAAAGCGCCAACGGTCCGTACTACGGTGTCACGACCTGGTACATGGACGAAAGCGTCAACCCACAGGCCGGTGACGCGCGTCGCTCAGTCAGCATGATGCTGAAGGACGGCTGGGCCAGCGACCAGAACAACTGGATGTGGTTGAACCGCGTCGGCGGCAAGCCGGTGATCATGATGGTGACATCGTTCGACAGCTGGGCCGCGATGGCCGAGCCGGAAACCACCGTGTTCGAGTTCATGATGGCTGAGATGGAGTCGGAAGCCGAGGTGATGGGCAAGTTCTCCGATTTCTCCGCCGGCAAGGTGTCGTCGGACTTCACAGTCTGGGAATTTGACGATGAGCTGTCGTTCAATGTGCCGGACGACATGTAAGTCCGGGAACTGACGATTGCAAAGACGGCCCGCTCTGCGGGCCGTTTTTTCAGGCGCGGAACGACACGGCCGAGTGGTCGTCGGCCAGTTCGATAACGACGTTCGCCCAGTCCTCAAGACGCATCAGGTTGTCACGCGTGATGCGCTCGTAATACTCGATGAAGGTGGCGACCTCCGCGTCGGTCATTACACCGGCGGCATCCCCGGCGGCGTCGCGCAACTTGTGTTCCTGCTCGAGGCGCCAACGGTGCACGCAGTCGAAATCCGGAGCGCGCAACAAAACCAGGCGATCCAGTAGCGCAAACAGGCGACGGTAGTCAGAAGCAAGCGCTGTGTTCACCGTACGCCGCCAGGAGCCGTCCGCATCCCGTTCCGCCTCCAGCGCATTAACCGGTTCCAGCAAAGCCGCATCCTCAGCGGCACGTGAGCCGACACACCAGCCCTCGAAGATCACCGCATCGATCGGGCCGGTCACCTCGGTCCAGTTCGACGCGGGGTACCGATCATCAACGGACTTGTCGAAACGCGGCACGCGCAGCGTCTCGCCCTGCTTGAGCGCATGCAACGCGTCGATGGTTCTGATGCCAAGCTCGACGTCGTGCGTACCGGGCACACCGCGGGTGGCAAACATCGGGTGCACGTCGCGCGCCATCGCCTCACGCTCGGCTTTGGTTTTATACAGGTCGTCAATCGACAGCACGACAATCCGATAGCCGTGCTGCTCGCCCAGTACGGTCGCCAGTAAATCGGCCAACGTGGACTTGCCGGTGCCCTGTGCGCCGTTGATGCCCAGCACGAAAGCGTCGGTAAGCCCGTCACCCTGGTGATCGGCAATTTGCCGGTGCAGCCAGTCGGCACACGGCAGGTAGCAGCGCTCGGCCGATTCGGTGAAGACAGACGGCAAGCGATGTTTGTCGAGAAAGGCGTCCAGGGTTGGTTTGGCGGTCACGAGCCGTCGCGCGCCTTGTTGGTAATCCAGGCAGTCTGGTAGGGCTTAAGCTCCAGGGTCGTCTGGCCTGCGACGATGTCATTGCCGGTGACCAGGTCCCACCAGTGATCGGTCACGATCAGGTTGAGGTTGGCAAGCTCGACCTGCTGCGGTTCACTACTGATGTTGCTGACACTGAACACGTCCTGGAAGCGGTCCGACGACTGGCGCCAGATGCCAAACACCTGCAGGCCGAGCTGCATCGTGAACTGCGTGGCATTCGGGTGAAACGCCTTTTGTTCGCGACGCAGCTTGATCAGGTGGCTCAGGCGTGACAACACCCGGTGCTGCGTGCTCTCCGGGTCTGCCAGCCGCGCCTCGATCTTCTCCAGCGGCCATTCGTAGCGGTTAATCGAGCGGTAGCGGCCGGTACTTGCCAGGCCTTCATAGTCATTGCTGGTACCCAGCAGGCTGTGCACGTAAATGCCGGGGATACCTTCCAACGCCATCATGATGGCGTGTGCGCAAACAAAGCGATCAACCTGGTGATCGTCCGGGCCGCCTTCGGCGGTGCCGGCGAGCGCGTCGATCAGGCTGATGTTGACCTCGTAAGGTTTCTGCGAGCCGTCCGGACCGGAGCGCAAAGAAACCTTGCCGCCGAAGGTCTGCAGCGTCTCGATGAGCTGTGTTCGCTCGGCCTCGCTCAACAGGCCGTCGATCGGTCGCATGCCGACACCGTCATGCGAGGCGATGAAGTTGAAATAGGTCGTGCCATCCCGCGCCGGCGGCATGCTCATCATCCAGGTCTTCAGATGACGACAGTCGCCACTCAACAAGGTGTGGATCAACAGCGGCGGCAGCGAGAAATTGTAGATGGCGTGTGCTTCGTTCGAGTTGCCAAAGTAGGTCAGGTTGTCTCGGTTAGGCACATTGGTCTCGGTGATAATCATCACCGACGGATCGAAGAAGTCGATCAAGGTGCGCAGCAGCTTGATGATCTCGTGCGTACGCTGGTCGTGCAGACAGCTCGTGCCGGTCTCTTTCCACAGGAATGCCACCGCGTCGAGGCGCAGCACATTGACACCGTTTTGCAGGTAGAAACGGATGATGCGGACGAACTCGAGCAGTACCTCCGGGTTACCGAAATCAAGATCGACCTGGTCCGGGCCAAAGGTGCACCACAGCCAGCGCGGGCCATCGACGGTCTCAAATTTCGTGCGCAGAGGTGTGGAGCGCGGACGCACCACATGGCTCAAGTCCTCTTCGGGCGACGTCTCTTTAAAGTAGCCCCTGCCCGGATCTTTGCGCGACAAGTAATTCTGGAACCATGTCGACTGGCTGGACGCGTGGTTGATAACGACATCCGCCATCAAGCGGTACTTGCCGGCGATCGAGCGCACGTCATCCCATTCGCCGGACTCGTCGTTGACGGCCAGGTAGTCCTTAACGGCGAAACCGTCGTCGGAGCTCCACGGGTAAAACGGCAGTATGTGCATGCCGTTGATCACGTCGGACAGGTGCTTGTCACAGAAGGCCTGCAGGTTTTGCAGCCCCTTGTGTTTGTTCTTGAAAGTGGTTGCGTAGGTGATCATCCAGCAGTCGTTTTCGTCCCAGTAGTTCTGGTACGGCAGCGGCTCCTCGATAGCATCGTGATAATCCATCGCGTCGATCACCGGCGCGACCAGGTCCGGCGCCTTGTCGCCGTAGATCAGGACGAGGTGCGCGAGAACGCGCGACTCGAGACGCGCGCGGACGGCGTCACTCATCCACCGAACTCCCGCATGTCTTCCTCAACCGCGTCCTGCAGCTCCTGCATGACATCGGGCACGGCACTCACAACACGATTCCACGGCGGGATAAACGGCGTGTCCATCGGGTTACTCAAGAATGCCTCGCCCGCTGCCATAACATTCGCCGCAAACAACTCGACGGCCTTCTCCTCCTTGTGCCGATCGAAAGTCAGGCCGTTCATCTCGGCGTCGGCGCGAAACAGCTCGACAAAATCCAGCGCGACGCGGTAGTAGGTCGCTTTGATCGTGCGCACCTTGTCCATCGAGAAGGTCTCCCCCTGGATGGCGAGCTTGCGGTACATCGCCTTGGCGATGTCGACACTCATACGCGACAGGCCGCGCGTCGCGTCCTCCGGGCTCAGGTCCTGATGCTTGTGATCGTAGACATCCGCGATATCGACCTGGCAGATATTGTTCAGGGAGTGATTGCGGTGCATCTCCGAGAGCACGCCGATCTCGAGACCCCAGTCGGTGGGAATTCGCAGATCGCGAATCGCGCCTCGTCGCAAGGCGAATTCACCGGCTAGCGGGTAACGGAAGCTGTGCAGGAAGTCGAGATACTCGGAGCGACCACAGACGATGCGCATCGCGAGGATCAATGGCGTCACCAGCAGGCGCGTGACGCGGCCGCCCAGGTTCTCACCGTTGGACCGCGCGTAATACCCCTTGCTGAACAGGAAGCCGGAATTCGGGTTGGCCACCGGGTAGATCAATCGTGCCAGCATCTCCCGCTTGTAGGTTTTGATGTCGGCGTCGTGCAGTGCGATGGACGCCGACCGACCGGTCGCGAGTGCGTAGCCGTAGCAGAACCAGACGTTGCGTCCTTTGCCGGGTTCGGTCGGCGATAAGCCCTTTTGATTCAGCTTCTCATCGATGGCCCTCAAGCGCGGGCCGTCGTTCCACAGCACCACGTGGTGTTGTGGCAGGCGGCTAAAAAATGACAGAGCGTGGCGGTATTGCTCCTCGGTTGCCTGGTCGAGACCGATGATGATCTCATTCAGGTAAGGCACCGCGTGCAACTCCTTGACGATGTTGTCGAGCGCCGGCGTCTCCAGCTCGGAAAACAGCGACGGGATCACGAGACCCATTGGCCGGTAGCGTGAGAACTCGATCAGCTCGCGTTCCAGCTCTTCAATCGAACGATCGGTCAGGTTGTGCAGCGTGGCGATGTTGCCGTTCTGGTGAAAGTCGCCCAAGGCGTTCTCCGCGTGTTGTTGTTCTAGAGTTCGGCGAGCAGCGCCAGCATGGCCTCGTTCCATCCCGCCGGGCCGTACGCCGCAGGCCTTACGATACGGTTTTGCGTCGTCAACGTCATGTCGTGGCGATGCTTGCCGGGAATGACGACGGCGATGTCGGTAGTCTCCAGCATGCCGATGTCGTTCGGGCCGTCGCCCAGTGAGACGGACAGCACGCGATCGTCCGGATAACGATCGGCGTACGCATCGATCAATTGCTGCACGGCTTTCTCTTTTGAAGTCTGCCCAATCAGGTGCAGGAAGCGGCCCCCGCGCACGCAGTTCAGGCCGCGTTCAACCGCCCTGTCGATGAACTCGGCGGCATGCGCGTCGGTGTCGAGCCAGAGTATGGGCTCCGACGCTGCGCGTTGATTCGCCAGTTCGGCGCGCGCCTTCGGCAGTGCCGTCTGCGTGACAATGCCGTCGGTACCCAGCTCAAAAAACGCCTCGCAGCGGCAGCCCGACTCCGCCTTGATCTCACGGTAGATGCGCTGCAGCTCCTCGCGCGACACTGCGCCGTCGACGGCAAGGGATTCAGGGAATTCGCGGCCCGCAACGTGGATAGCCGCGCCGTTTTCAGAAACAACGGGGTAGTCGAGCTGCAGTTCGTCGCGATACCCCTTGAGCTCCGCGTACGTCTTGCTGCTGACCAGGATGAGCGGAATGTTCCGATCCGTGAGCCGCGCCAGCGCCGGCGTCGCTGCCTGCCACTCGTAGGTGTTGTGGTCGAGCAGCGTACCGTCCAGGTCGCTGAAAACGATCAGGCGATGGTCGTTACCGCCGCTGCCCATCGCTTCAGGCTGCGTCCCGTTTCGATGCGATCCAGCGATCGATGTGCGCCTCAAGCACGATCAGCGGCAGCGAACCGGTGGTCAGCACCTGGTCGTGGAATTCACGCACGTCGAACTGGTCGCCGAGTTGTGCCTCGGCGCGCTCGCGCAGCTCGCGAATCTTCATCTGCCCGATCTTGTAGGCCAGCGCCTGGCCCGGGATGGCGATATAGCGCTCCACCTCGATAACGACGTCGGTATCGGCGATCGGTGAATTCGACTGCATGAACTCGATCGCTTCCTCGCGGGTCCAGCCGAGCGCATGCATGCCGGTATCGACCACCAGCCGGTTCGCGCGCCAGATGTCGGCAAACAAAGAGCCAAAATACTGGTACGGGTCGGTGTACAAGCCAAGCTCTTTGCCGAGCGACTCGGCGTAAAGCCCCCAGCCCTCGACGTAGGCCGTCTCCGACTCGAAACGACGAAACGCCGGCAGCGCGTCCACTTCCTGCGCGATCGACACCTGGAAGTGGTGTCCGGGCGAGGCCTCATGAATCGACAGGGCCTCCATCAGCCACTTCGGACGCGAGTTCAGGTCGTAGGTGTTGATGTAGAACACACCCGGGCGTGAACCGTCCGGTGTACCGGGCTGGTACGACGCCGCGGGTGCGGCCCGCTCGCGAAAAGCCTCGACGGGCTTCAGCATGTAGTTGGTTTTCGGCTGCGTTGCAAACAATTGATCCAGCGTCGGGTCAATCACGTCGCGCAGCTGGTCGTACGCCTCGACAATCTCTTCACGGCTCGCAAAAAAGAACTGCGGGTCGCTTTGCAGAAACGCGAAGAACGCCTTCATGTCACCGTCGAAGCCGACCTCGTCACGCACCTTTTTCATTTCATCAAACAGGCGCGCCGCTTCGCGTTTGCCGATCTCGTGAATCTCTTCCGGCGTCAGTGTTGTGGTTGTCGACTGGCGCGCCAGCCACGCGTACCACTCCTCTCCGCCCGGCAGTGCGGATCGGGCAATCGTGTCGCGAGTGTGCTGCATGTACTCGTCACGAATGTGCTTGTGCAGTCTCTCGTAGGCCGGCACGAGTACGTCGGTGATGTGCGTGCGGTAGGCCTCGGCGAGCCGCTCGCGGTCCTCATCAATGATCAGGCCCGGCATGTTCACGATCGGCTGCCAGAAAATACTCTTTTCGTGATCGTCGACGATGTGGGCGGCAAGCTGCGGCAGCGTCTTCTCCATCAGGATCGTCGGCTGTACGATACCGGCCTCCACGCCTTCGCGAAGGCGCGCGATCATCAGGTCAACGTGATTGGCGAATCCCCCGGAGCGCGACAGCCAGTTGTCGTAGTCCTCTGCTGTCTGGAACGGCTGCGCGGACTGGCCAGAGCCGAGCTGCGCCAGGAAAGTCGGCGTACTGAAAAGCTGGTTGATCGGCAACATCTGGCCGAGCCTGGTATAGCCCTTTTCGTGACTTTCGATCGCATCGCGGCGTGCCAGCACAAACACGTCGTAGCTGAGTCGATCCTGACCCGAGAGGCTGTCCGGATCGATCGCGGTCACCCTGTCGTAATACTTGCGGTGCATAGCGAGACTCATCTCGCTGTATTCATCCGACAGCGTATCCACACCCCACCGATCGTTGTACCGCGCGTCACCGCGGAAGGTCGCGAGCACCGGATTCATCTTCAGGTTGTCTTCGTTGTACTCGGCGTAGATCGCTTCGAGCTCAGTGGCGATATTCGACTCGGTAGTCTCGACAGCCGCCTCGTCTCCACTGCAGGCAGCGAGAAACAGCAAAACAGCAGGAAACAGGGTAATTCGGGTGGCAGACATGCAGACTAACTCAGCGATAAAACCAGCGACGAGTTTATCAGGAAGCAGCCGGCCGCCTGCGCGAAATAATTCGCAACGCCGTCGGGTCATTACTGACGGAGGCACACAAACGAACACCGATACGATGACAAAGAAGCTCACACCCCTGCTTGAGAACATCGCCGAGTCTGGCGCGGCCTGCCTGTTGACGATGGTGCAGGGCAACCTGCTGCTCATCGGACTGACCCACTGGATCACGGCAACGCAGACCGGCCTGATAGCCGGGACAGCGGCAACCACGGCGATTGCACTGTCGCGCGCCCGTAACCGACTCGCGGTGGCGGCGATCCTCGGCACTGTCACGGCTGTCGTCGACTACTTCGTGCACCCGGGTATGATCGGCCACCACGCCGCCGGCGAAGCGATCATTACCGGTCTTGGTGCAGCAGCATTGTCCTACGGTGTGGGGTCGCTGACCCTTATCTGGCGTCGACACCGGACAGCGACGACGTCACCTGTCGCCTATCACTAGCGCCGCTTGTCAGCGCTACGGTCTTTCACGAGCAGCACCCAGTTTTTACCGTCGGTGTCCCAACCGTCCTTGACGATGGGTCGCGACGCGAGCTCGATGTATCCCAGGCGCTCGTAAAGTCGTCGCGCATCGGTGTTCGCATCGGAGACAATAATACTGAGCCCGATATTGCCCGCCCGAGCCGCATGATCGTCGGCGGCCATCAATAACTGCGTGCCCACGCCCATGCCGCGATATTCCGGATAGGCCGCCAGGACGTTGACATACCAGGTACCGGCAGCGAGGTCCTCCAGCTCCTGCAGCGGCACAAACATCGGTGGCATGTCGCGCGTTGAATCCGGATCCGGTTCGGGATCCAGCGGGTACCCGATGAGGGCGCCCGCGATGCGACCAGATCTCTCACAGACCGTGGTGTTTCGATAGGAGAAGCCGCCGCTTTCACGCATTGCGCGCTCGCGACCGATTTCCCAGGGCGACTGGCCCCCTGTGGCCATCCCGCTCCACAGGTACAGCGGCATGCCTTCACCGGCGAAATTGACGAGGTCGGTCATCGCGGCCGCATCCTGCCGGGACGCGGCCCGGAGTGTCATCGCGGGCGCAATCATGCCGCCACCTGCCTGGATGATTTCGGGCAGGAGACGTCCCTGAACGCCAGCATCTCGGGTATGCGCGCCGACGCGCCAATATAGAAACCGGCTTCCTCCGCGTGGTGTTTCGGGTTTCGGAATGTTCCAAAGGCGATGTCGAACAGCGGCAGGTCGGCATAGTTGTAGCGGTGTATGCCGCGCTGGTGATGGACACTGTGACTCTCCGGGCGCTGCACGAAATAGCCCAGCCAGCGCGGCGTTTTTACGTTGGCGTGCTGGAAAATGCCCATGAACATTGCAGCGAACAGGAACACGGTCACGGCTTGCGGACTGATGCCGACGACCAGCGCCAGGGCCAGGCTGCCGACGAAGGTGAAGCCGATCATGTCCAAGGGGCTGAAGTAGAATGCACCAAAGGTGTCCAGACGCTCAGCGCTGTGATGGCCCTGGTGAAACAAGCGCCACAAGGTAGTGTTGGCGTGCATGGACCGGTGCCAGACGTACAGCAGTGCGTTGTAGACCAGCAGGCCGGACAATGCCCCGGGAACTGCACCGAGCGATGACAGATCGATCAACTGGTACTGCGTGAGGGTCTCGTCCCAGAGCAACGGCAGGTAGGACGACAGGAAAAAGTAAACGACAAAAGACCCCATCGCGCGAAGCCGCCAACCTTTGACAGCAGGCAGATCCCGTGCAGGCGCAAGCGCCTCCCAGAGCATCATCAGGGCATACAAAACCAGGACCCCGATTGATACGGGATCCAGCGAAATCTCGAGTGGTGTTGGCATAACTCAATCTCTTAAAGCGTTAGAAAATGCCAACCGGTTGGTGACTGATATGCTAGGTTCGAGGGCGAATCTGATCCAGTGGACGGGCGGTACTTTTTTCAAATTTTTTAAAAAAACTCGGTTTATCAGACGGTTATGGTCGCCATTCTGGCAGTGGGCGAGCCGTGGCCGACGGACGCCAATAAAAAACCGGACTGCGGGTACAGTAAATGAGCACCAAAGGGGAACAAACGCGGGAGCAAATCCTTGCCGTCGCTGAAACTCTGATTCTGAAGAACGGCTACGTGGCGACCTCCATTGACCAGATCATCACCCAATCAGGCATCACCAAAGGCGGCTTCTTCTACCACTTCGACGGCAAGAGTGACCTCGCCCGGCACCTGATACTCCGCTACCTTGCGCAGGATGAGACCTTCTTCGAGTCCCTCAGGGACCGGTCTGCGGATTTGACGGAAGACCCGCTGCAACAGTTGTTGCTGTTTTTAAAACTGATGGCAGAGGCGATGGAGGACTTGCCAGGAACGCACCCCGGCTGCCTGGTCGCCTCGTTTACTTACGAATCCAATCAACTCGACCACGATGTTCGGAGACTGGTGGCAGACGGCATACTGGCATGGCGCCGGTTTTTCTCTGAGCAAATACAGAATGTACTGGAGCAGTACACAATGACGATCGACCAGCCCGTCGACCAGCTGGCTGACATGATGTCATCGGTGATTGAGGGCGGCATCGTGATGTCACGGGCACTGGACGACAAGGCAATTCTGCCAAACCAGCTACTGCGCTTTCGCGACTACCTTCGGCTGCTGTTTGTCAGGACCGAGGCAGCCTGACACCACGCTGGATCAGGACGCGGCGAGACCCCGGATAATATAGCCACCGGATCGTTCATCCTGTTCCAGCTCGATAGCGCCACGCTTGGCCGCCTCTTCCAGCAGGTCACTGAATGACGCGAATCCAAAAGACGACTCGTTGAAGCCGGGGCGTCGCCGTTTCAGCGTCTGTTTGATCATCGATCCCCAAAGCTTGGCCTTGTCGCCACGTTCGGCGTAAAGCGCTTCGGTGGTTTCGACAACGAGATCGATCGCTTCCTGTGCCTTGTCCACCGGCTTCGCGGTTTTCTTTTTGGCTTTCTTGTTGCGCTTCTTCGCGGCCTTTTTCTTTGGCTGGGTCGATGCGACCAGGTCGTCGTAAAAAATGAACTCGTCGCAGTTGGTCACCAGCAGATCGGAGGTCGAGTTGCGTACGCCGACGCCGATGACGGTTTTTGCGTTTTCGCGCAGCTTCGAAACCAGCGGGGAGAAATCCGAATCGCCGGAGATAATCACGAAGGTGTCGATGTGTTCCTTCGTGTAACAGAGGTCCAGCGCATCGACCACCATGCGAATGTCCGCCGAGTTTTTGCCGGACATCTTGTAGTTGGGGATTTCAATCAGCTCAAACGCGGCCTCGTGCATACCGGCCTTGAACGACTTGTAGCGATCCCAGTCGCTGTAGGCCTTTTTCGTGACGATCATGCCCTTGAGCAACAGGCGCTCAAGCACCAGCGCAATATCAAACTTGTCGAGCTTGGCGTCGCGAACGCCCAGGGCCACGTTTTCGAAATCGCAGAACAGGGCGAGGTTTTGTTCGTCACTCATGATGTTCCTTTATCGGCAGCGGGCAGCAAGCCGTCCGGTGCGTTGTGCACATAGACTTCCCGGTGCGGGTAGGGGATAGCGATATCGTTTTCCTTGAACTTGTCCCACAGCGACAGCAGGACTTTGCCGCGTATGTTGGTCAGGCCCTGTTGCGGATCGTCGATCCAGAATCGCAGCTTGAAGTTCAGCGACGAGTCGCCGAACTCGGTCATCCAGCACACCGGCGGATTGTGCGTGCCGTCGACACGGTGGTCGGCGGCAACTGCTGCCTCCTTGGCGATTCGGATCACATCGTGCGGATTCGAGTTGTAGCTGACGCCGAACGGCACGTCGAGACGCACGTACTTGTCGGAGAACGACCAGTTAATGACCTCACGGGTGATGAAGTCTTCGTTCGGGATCAGAAATTCGCGACCGTCGCGGGTTACGACGGAGACGAAGCGCGCGCGCAGCTCGCGAATCCAGCCGAAGGTCTCGCCCAGCGAAATCGTATCGCCCGGTTTGATGGACTGGTCGACGAGGATAATGATGCCGGAGATAAAGTTGGACACGACCTTCTGCAGGCCGAAACCGATGCCGACGCCCACGGCACCGGAGAGCACGGTCAGTGCGGTCAGGTCGATACCCAGCCCGGACATCGCCACCAGCGCAGCCAGCACCAGCAGCGTGATGCGCACGATCTTGCCGAGCAGAACGCGCAGCGACGGCGTCAGCTCGTCGACATTCTGGATGCGCCGGTCGAGGAAGTTGCCCGCCGAATTTGAGCCCCACATGACGAGCGCGAGCAGAAACAGCGCCTGCGCCACACTGAGGATCGAGAAGCGAACATCACCGACACTGAAGCCGGCGGAGTCCAGCATGGATGCGACATCGTCGGTAACCCCAAGGATCGTGGCGGCGACGTAGCCCCAGGCGAGGTAGGAAAACAGCGTGCGCAGCAGCTGACTGCGCAGCGCATGTGAGGCCACCGAGATCAGCAACCAGGTTGCTGACAGCAGCATCGCCACGTAGATCAGGTAGTTGCTGTCCGGCCAGGCCAGTACCGATGTCGCGACGTACGTCGCTGCGAGGAAGCCGGCAAAGAACAACCATTCGAATTTCTTCAGGAATGAAACAAGGATGCGCAACAGCCCGGGCATGCCCTTGATGTCGCGCGCCTTCTCGCGAAGCACGGGCTCGACGCGACGATCGATCATATGCGCGATGACGAACAGCACGAAGATCAGGCCGAGCTGTACGAGCACGGCGGTGCTCGACAGGTATTCGAAGGCGGACTGTCCGTACACCTGTGCACGCGACAGCATCTGCTCAAACAATTCGGTCACGCTGACCCCGCCCCAAAGATTCCCGCTCAGGCGCCAATATACCTTGCATAGAGGCTCCTCGCTTCTGCGGCTTCCTGCGTGCCCTTGACCAGCGCCCGACCGTTTTTAAACAGCGTGATCTCGTAGTCGGTGTCATCGTCTGAAATCCACGCGGTCAGCATAAAGTCGTTGACCCGCACCCGACCGTGGTTTTCGAGCCTGGCCTTCAATTCGGTGAAATCGACGGCTTCGCCGGTTGCGCGCTGACGGAGCTGCACAGCATCGCGCCCGCAAAGCACGTCCGCCGCGGATCCCTCGCGACCGTCGAGGTAGTCGAAGCGGCGCTGTTTGCAGGCCGGACAGTCACCCTTCTCATAGGCACCGTCGACACTCAGCTCGACGATGTCATTGCTCCATAAATCGATCTGCAGCAGCTTGCGGCGCATCGTGGTGAGGTTGCCGGTCAGGTATTTGATCACCTCGGTGACCTGAAGATTTGCGATGACGGCGACGGCCGAGCCCAGAACACCGGCCGTATCACAGGACGGTGTCGTGCCAGCGGGCGGCGGCTCCTCGAACAGGCAGCGAAAGCAAGGTGTCGCATGGTCTTCGCTCCAATCCTCAGCGCCGTGCGGCAGGAAGGGCATCGTCATGCCGTTGGTGCCGACGGCGCCGCCGTAAAAGTAAGGCAGTCCGAATTTCACCGCGTAGTCGTTGGCCAGATAGCGCGTTTCGAAGTTGTCGAGACCGTCGACAAGCGCGTCGACGCCGCTGGCGAGTTGCGCAATGTTGTGGAAGTTGATGTCGTCGACCACGGCGCGGACTTCGACGTCGGAATTCAGCAAAGCGAGCTTCGCGCAAGCCGCTTCGGCCTTCGGGTTTCGATTGGCGACATCGGCCTCGTCGAACAGAACCTGGCGCTGCAGGTTGGTGATCTCGACAAAGTCGCGGTCGACGATTGTCAGTTTGCCGATGCCGGCGCGGGCCAGCATGTCGGCGGCCACCGAGCCAAGCGCCCCGCAACCCAGCAGCAGGACATGTGCATCACGCAGCCGTTGCTGGCCGGCCTTGCCGATGCCGGGCAACAGCGTTTGTCGGTGATAGCGGTCCACAGCGCGACGATAGCACTGCCGTTCGGTGAGAACGACCGGGCCCCCGCAAGAGCCCGACCGGATGGTGGTTACATATCAATAATCGGGGCGAGCTCGACAGAGCCACCGGCTTCAAGGATGGGGCAGCCTTTTGCCTTGGCGATGGCGTCGGCCTCGTCACTGGCATCGAAGATGCCGTAGCCGGATGCCGGGTTGGCACCGCCGTTGTCGTGGACCGTGCCGTCCGGCGTCACCGTCTTCGACAGGCCTACCGGGTTACCCCCGTCGATGACCGCGGCGCCCATGCCGCCCATCCACTGGCCCCAGTCATCCAGAACCCTTGCGACCTCTTCTTCCGTCTCCGGATTCTCGCCCCCGTGATACACAAACAGGTACTTAGGCATGCGTGTTTTCCTTATCAGTTGATGTCGATATAGATATTAATAATAATTTTTAACTATACATCAGCAATTTTTACCGATTTTCTGCAAAAAAATTGTGTACTTTACACAATATGCTTGATTCTGAACGATTACAGGCCGCCCTCGGCCGCCTTCGCCATGCCGGTGCGCTGCCCGGCACTGCGGACACGCTCGACCGGGCGGGGCTGCTGGCCGACACTCGCGATGACGTGCTCGCCTCCGTCGAGGCGTACAGCGCTTCGCGCAATCCGGCGCTGCTGCCGGCGCTGGATGCCCATCTCGAGCAGCACGCGGACACGATTCGGCAATTGTTGCTGGACGCACGAGCACCAGGGCTTGTGTTTGTCACCGAACACGCCCGCCAGAGCGCGGCGGAGAAATTCCCGCTGGATGCCCTGCTTAAGACCTATCGCGTCCTGAACCGGGTGCTCGCTGACCGTCTGCGCGATGCGGCAATCGACGCCGCAGACGAGCGCGCGGAACTGCGCCAGGTAGTGGCCGCCACGGCGTCACTGGCGATTGAATACACCGGACTTGCCGCGAGTCTCGCGACCACCGAATACGTTGCAGAAACACGCCGCCTCGCCGAGGCCGAAGGTGATCGACGCTCGGAGCTGTTGGGCCTGCTGCTCGAGGGGTACGACGAATCCGACGCGCGTGCGGCCGGCTTGCTGCGACGTTCGGGCTACCTCGAACAACGGCAGACTTACTGTGTCGTCGCGGTGCGCGCGGTGAATGCCGGTGAGATGGACAATGTCGCTCGCGTACAGCGCATTGAAGAGACGCTGAAAGATGTGCTTCGCCGTGCACCGGTGCGTGCGCTTGTGGGCACACGCGATAACTTCGTCGTCGCCGTGGTCTCTGCCACGCGCCGTCAGTCCGGTTATACCCGTCCGCACACCGTCGTGTCCGAGATCATCACAACACCGCTGCGCACGCTCGGCAATGCCGTGCTCACGGGCGTCTCCGGCGATGTGCCGTCGACCTCGTACATTCGTGCGGCACTCGGTGAAGCAGAGCAGGCGCTGGGCTTTGCAAGCCTTGCGCGACGCGTCGTGCACGCAGGCCAGATCCCGTTTACCGAACTCATTGTGCAGGTTGCGCGAGAGCGGGTGCGCAGCTCCTTACCCGCCTGGGTGCCGGCGTTCATCGAGGCTGACAGGCGCGGCAAACTGGCGGCAACCCTGAGCGCGTATGCGGACCAGGACATGAATGCGCAGAGAACCGCGAAAGCGCTCGGTGTGCATGCCAACACGGTGTATGCGCGTTTCGAGAAAATTGCGTCGCTGACCGGTCAGGACCCACAGCGTTTTCGACAGCTTGGGGAAATGCTCATGGCGATCGACGTCGCCCGGGAGTCGGGATAGCGGCCCCGGTACTGAGCCGTGACTGTCGAGCTGCAGCCCATCCCATTGAGCCGACCTAACGGACTGTCAACAACGAATGACGGTTCGGGTACCCGACCTTTTTATCTAACATAACGTAGGAAACTTCGGAAAATAGCCTCATTTGCGTTTTTTTGCTCATATGATAGGATCTTCGCATTGCTGATTGTGTCAACTTAGTCCGTTCTTATTGTGCAAAGGGCGTAAACCTGAATTGACAGGCTACGTCGTCACCCCCCGGGAGGTGGGTTGGTTTGCAGAGTCGATCCGGAGATGACCGTACGCAAAACCGCACGAGCCTTCGCTACAGGCTTGTCATGTTGCTTGTTGCCCTGAGCGGCCCCGCTTTTATCCTCCTTGCCCTGGCCAGTAACTGGCTGTCCTTCCAGCTTCCAGCCAACGCCGACAGCTCACTGATCCGCGTCGGGGCCATACTCGGCGTCGTGATCGCTGCCGCAGTCGCCATACGCTACATCGACAGTCACGCCAGTTCCCTGCAGCGCATTGTCGATGTGACCCAGCGAATTCGGTCCGGTGAGCTGGACGCTCGCGCGCTCGTCGACCGTAACAGTGAGACAGAGGCGCTGGCGATCGCGGTTAACCAGATGGCTGACGAACTTACCGGCGCACTGCGCGACGTTGAACGCGAACGCGCCGCGGTGCTTGGCGCCGTCGTCGAAGCGGTCGTCGAAATCGACAAGCACGGTCGAATTCTGACCGTGAATCCTGCCACCGAAAACCTGTTCGGCTGGCGGACGGAGAATTTGCTCGGTGAAAATCTGAAGCTGATCCTGCCGACGATCGAAACTGTCGCACCTCTAATGAGCGGTCTGGAGCACCGGAATTCACTGACGCTCGGCGAGACCGATACCCTGAAGGCACGTCATAAGGATGGCCGCCTTTTCCCGGTCAATCTGTCGCTCGCCCGGCGCAGCTTTCACGGCAAGCCACGTTTCGTTGGTGTGATCACCGACTTATCTGAGCAGCGCGCGTACATCCGACGGCTCGAAGAACTCGCGTTCTACGACCCTCTGACCAAGGTGCCGGCTCGACGGCTGGTGGAAGATCGCCTGAAGACTGCGCTGAGCCGCGCCCAGCGCGCGCAGTCACGATTCGCGGTGTTGTTCATCGACATCGACCAGTTCAAGCCCATCAACGACCACTACGGTCACGCCATCGGTGACATGGTGCTTGCCGTGCTCGCTCAGCGCCTGGTCAAGACAAGTCGCGAGTCGGACACGGTCGGGCGAGTCGGCGGCGACGAGTTCGTGGTCATCGCCGAGACGATCCAAGACGACAACGATATCGCTACACTGATAAAGCGGTATGAAGCGGCTCTCAATCGGGGCATACCCGCCGGCGAACGCGATCTGCGCGTGGGCGCCAGTATTGGCGCTGCCTGCTACCCAAGCGATGCTGACAATCCGGACGAGCTGTTGCGCATCGCCGACGAACGCATGTACCGGAACAAGGCGAGACGCGGCAGCGAAGCCGCCGGATAAGCCGCGTGAACCCGCCAGACTCTCTGTTCGCCCTGAGCTACGTAAGCCAGAGCACAATTCCGGGCGTAAGCATTCATCACGAACTGCAGGATATTGAGCAGACAGCGGTCCGGCGCAACGCACAACTAAACATCACCGGCAAGCTCATCTATCGCCTCGGTCACTTCATGCAGCGACTCGAGGGTCCGCAACAGGCACTCGAGGACACGATGGATCGGATCATCACCGACCGCCGTCATCGCAACGTCAATATGATCGCTTGGGAACCGATCGAGGCACGGGTGTTTGCGGACTGGCAGCAATTGATTGTCGTCACCGAAGGACCGGAACTCGATGACCTGGATGCGATTCTTGGCTTCCTGGTCGCTCGGCCGGTGTTCTCGGTGCGACCGATGGAGGCTGATGTGATGCTGTCGGCGTTATCCAGCGTGTCGACCAGCAGCGCGCACTAGCACGCCGTTTCGATCAGGCCGTGACACGCTCACCGTCACCGGATAACCACGTCTCCAGCAGGCCTCGCAGCTCCTCAGGCTTGAAGGGCTTGGCGAGGTAGTCGTCCATGCCGGCGTAGATGCATAGCTGGCGATCGGTCGCCATCGCGTTGGCCGTCAGCGCAATGATCGGGATGCGTTCGTGTTGATGGCGCTTTTCCCATTCCCGAATGGCCTGGGTCGCCTTGAAACCATCCAGCACCGGCATCTGGCAGTCCATCAGGATCACATCGAAATCGTCAGCGATGAACATATCAACCGCCTCCTGGCCGTTGTTAGCCACAACGGGGTCCAGTCCAAGATGCTGCAGGATACCGACCGCCACCATTTGGTTCACGGCGTTGTCTTCGGCCAGCAGGATGCGTCCCTCAAGCGGAATGAGGTCATCATCCTGTGCCTGATCCTCGACCGGCATCGATGTATAGGTCCCGGTAGCGTTCATCAACGCACTCTCAAGATCACCGAGCCGGATCGGCTTTGTAATGCAGGTGTCGGCGGACCAGAGCGTCATCTCGCCACCGTCGAACATGTCGGTGATTGGGCTGGCGAAAATCAACGACGGCGCCATCTTGCTGCTCATCAGCTCGCGCAGGTGAATGGCGTCATCCAGCAAGCGCTGTCGCCCGTCGACCAACAGCAGGTCGGGTATATCGGCGGCGACAAGCTCCGGCAGCTCCGCGAGACCCGCGGCCGTGTGAACATCAGCACCGAGGTGCTGCAGCAGGTGGCTGAGCGCAATTCGGGCGCTCGCGTTGTCGTCGACAACGATCACGCGCCGGTCCTTCATCAGCAGAGTTCGCGAACCCACACGGCGCACCAGCGGCATGCACAGCGAAAAGGAGAAACTGCTGCCTTCACCCTCAGTGCTATCGAGCAACAACTCACCACCCATCTGACCGACGATCTGGTTGCTGATCGCAAGGCCCAGCCCCGTGCCGCCGTACATTCGCGTGGTCGAGCTATCCTCCTGGGAGAACGCTTCAAAAACACTCTCCCTGGCCTCTGCACGAATACCCACGCCGGTATCACAGATGGAAAAGTGCGCAGTGAGTTCATCATCGACAGCGTCAGCCCCGACGGTCAGCACCACCTCCCCGGCTTTCGTGAATTTCAGTGCATTGCCAAGCAGGTTGACGATCACCTGGCGAAGCCGCGTTGGATCGGTCTGCACAATCGCATTCACATCGGCGGAAATGTTGGACACCAGCTCCAGGCCCTTGCGGCTGGCGTGTTCAGCAAAGCCCTCAACCGTCTCCTCAAGCAACTCGCGCAGGTTTACGTCGGCGGACTCCATCGTCATTTTGCCGGCATCAATCTTCGAGAAGTCGAGGATGTCATTGATCAGCGAGAGCAGCGTCGAACCGGACTCGCCGATGGTGCGCACGCAGCGTGACTGGTGATCGGTCAGCTCGGTATTCTTGAGCAGCTCCGTCATACCGACAACGCCGTTCATCGGTGTGCGAATTTCGTGGCTCATACGCGCGAGGAATTCGCTCTTGGACAGTGCGTAGGCCACCGCCTCGTCGCGCGCCTCTTCGAGATCGTGTCGCGCCAGGTCGAGCTTGGTCACCAACTCCTTGAACTCGCGCGCGAGCTGGCCGATCTCGTCGCGCCGACGACTGTCGGCCTGGATGTTCAGGTTACCGGTGCTGCGCATGCGCTGCATGATGCGGGTCAGCGTCTGCAATGGCGAGATGATCTGGCTGTTCATAAACAGCAGCACGGCGAGCGAGATCAGGATGATGCCTACGCCGATTACCAGCACCGCACGCATGATGGATTCACGGCCCGCCGCGGTGATGTTGCGGTCCGTTTCGACGACCAGCTCTGCGATCAGCTCGCCGAAAATATCCGGCACTGGCTGGCGCATAGTGACGACATTGTCATTCAGCTCAATGCGGAAATCGCCCGAACGACTGGAGGCTTCCTCGCGGTCGCGGTAGTACTCGACCGATACCGTGCCGGAAACCTGTCGGGCCATTTCATTGAATCGGGCGTCGGTAAAGTACTGGCCAAGCACGACGGTACCGACGGACGGTCCGGACTGGTCGGTGCGTAACGCCTCGGCGCCAACGACACGGAGCAGGCGAGTCGGCAGGGAGATAAATCCGCGCGCGTCACCGAGCTGTGACAGCGTTGTTGGCAGCGGCTGCCGAACATTGAAGCTGAAGAACTCATCCAGCGATAGTGGCGTGCGATCGACCAACGACAGCACCCATCCATGGATCAAGGTACCACCGTTGTCGTAGACGAGTACGGCATCAACCGAGCGATCAGGCCAGTTTTCGGTACCCATCTCACGGTTCAGTGTGTCGATGTCACCGGCGGCGATCGCGTCATAGATAAGGTCCCACTGCGAGTATTCCTGGCTGAGGATGACCAGCTCGTTAAATTCGGCCGTCGCACCCATCAGCATACGTGCCCGGTCCTTCTCCGCGGACTCGATCTCGAGCTCCTTGAAGGCCGGCAAAATCGTTACGCGCAATACCGCGAGGGCACCGATCGTCAGAACGATGCCAAACAGGATAGTGGCGACAATAACTTTACGTCCGAGCGTCATGGGGCCGGCGCTGTGGGAACAGCGCATAACCTCTTTCGTTACCGTGTTGTCGGTTAGCGGCCGAACGGGCCGAAAATTAAGGCCTGACGGGTACAAAAAACGCCGCCCGATGAGGGCGGCTCAAGGCTTGACTGGTTCGCCAGGGGGAGTGCGAAACCAGTTAACGCAAAACAGTTACGCGGCTTTCAATGCGTCCGCCGCGGACAGGTATTGATAACCCAGGTCGCGGGCCACTGCGGCGTGCGTAACGTGGCCTGCGTGTACGTTTAGTCCATTGGTGAGATGGGGGTCATCAGAGAGCGCTTCAAGCCAGCCCTTGTTGGCCAGCGCGCGAACAAACGGCAGCGTCGCATTGGTCAGCGCGAAGGTGCTGGTTCGCGGTACGGCACCCGGCATATTGGTCACACAGTAGTGCACGGTGTCATCGACGACGTAGGTCGGCTCCGCGTGCGTAGTCGGCCGGCTGGTCTCGAAACAACCGCCCTGGTCAATCGATACATCAACCATCACAGCGCCGGTGTGCATGCGTTTGACGGTATCGGCGCTGACCAGCTTCGGCGCTGCCGCACCCGCGATGAGTACCGCACCGACAACAAGATCCGCGTCGACAACCAGATCGTCGATGGCCTGCTTGGTGGAATAGGCCGTCTTTATGCGGCCGCCCCAGGTGTCCTCAAGCTGGCGAAGGCGCGGCAGTGAGCGATCCACGATGGTCACATCAGCCCCCAGCCCCACCGCCATGTCGGCGGCATGAGCTCCGGCAACGCCACCGCCGATCACCACGACCTTGCCGGGCGCGACGCCCGGAACGCCGCCGAGCAGGACACCGCGGCCACCGTTGGCCTTGTGCAGGGCAAACGCGCCACACTGGATCGACAGGCGACCGGCCACCTCCGACATCGGCGTCAGCAACGGCAGCGTGCCGTCGTCGGCGGTCACGGTTTCATAGGCAATCGCCGTGCAGCCGGAATTCACCAGCCCTTCGGTTTGCGCCGGATCGGCGGCGAGATGCAGGTATGTGAACAGCACCTGACCTTCGCGCAGCATGGCGCATTCATTCAGCTGCGGCTCCTTGACCTTGACGATCATGTCCGCGGTCGCGAACACATCCTCGGCCGTCGGCGAGATCAGCGCGCCAGCGGCCTCATAGTCCGCGTCGATGACGCCGATCCCTTCACCGGCACGAGTTTCGACAACCACGGCATGGCCGTCCGCGACGAGTTCGCGTACGCCGGCGGGCGTCATGCCGACGCGGAATTCGAGGGTTTTGATTTCCTTGGGTACACCGATTTTCACGACAACGCTCCAAGCTCGTGGCAGAAACGACACGTTACCGATGGATAAGCGGTATTTCTTTGCGTTCTTTTTGGAAATTTTGCGTTTTTGGCGTATTTTTTTGCTATCCAATAATTTCATACGCAATTTTCTGTTATGGAACTCGACCGATACGACCGCCAAATCATCGACGCACTGCAGAGCGACGGTCGCATCAGCAATGTGCAGCTGGCCGCTGCGGTCAACCTGTCGGAATCCGCGTGCCTGCGGCGGGTGCGGGTACTGGAAGACTCGGGATTGATCGAACGTTACTCGGCGCTCTTGAACCAGCGCGAAGCGGGTCTGCCGGGCAATGTGTTTGTGCAGATTGGCCTGCACCGTGAGGAGGAAGCCGAACTGGCGGCTTTCGAGGAAGCGGTGAAGTCGGTCCCGGAGGTCATGGAGTGCTACCTGATGACCGGTGAGTTCGATTACCTGCTGCGCGTGGTGGTGACCGACATGGCCGACTTCGAACGGCTGCACCGATCGGCGTTGACGCGTTTGCCCGGGGTCGCCCGCGTGAATTCGAGTGTCGCGATTCGAACCGTCGAGAAAAAGACGCGGCTCCCGCTGCGCTAGCGAGAGCCGCGACAGACTTACTGGATGCGCTCGACCTCGACGCCGGCGTCCTCGAGCATGTCGATAACACTCTGCTCGCCGACCAGATGACCGGTGCCGACGGCGATAAAGGTGTCGGCCTCTCCGTCCAGGTAGGCGGTGATGCGGTCGATCCACTCGCGGTTGCGCTCGACGAAGATCAGGTTGAAAGCCATCGGCGACTCCGCGCGCACGCGGGCAATCATGCTCTCGTCAAGCGCCTCGGTATCACCGGCCAGCCAGGCATCGAGACCCACCTGCAGCTGGGTCTGCAGCTCGGCAAATTCAGCCACCGACACATCCACAAAGTCATTGGCAATCTCGCCGTCCAGAGCGGCCAGCGCCTTGATCTGGCGCTCGACGGTTTCCAGATGCTCAATAGAGTCTCCCTGCTCCACCGCCATGTCATTGAGGATCTTCTCGACACCGAGCTCGGGGTTCAGGCCGTTGGCCATGTACGCGGCGTTGGTCACGGACAGCAAGGCCAGCCAGGGCTTCATCGGCTCAAGCATGCCACTCGGCACACCGTAGGCACCGGCGATCTCGAACAGACTGGCGGCACGATCGTCACCGAGCACTTGCGACAAGGTTGTACCCGGCGGGTTCAGGCCGTACTGCACGACCAGCGCCTGGATACCGGACATGGCCTCCGGCGACTCAGTGTCCGCCTCGGTGACCGTGATGCTGGCCGCTTCCATGGCCTTAATCACCGCGTCGGACTGCCAGTCGGCATCCTCCGGCAACAAGTGGAACGTCCCGAACAGGTACACCGTGTTGTCGTCATCAGAGACTTTCCACAGCGGCGGGTTAGCCTGAGCTGGGGCGGCAAGCAGCGTGGTGCCGAGGGCCAACACAGCGCAAAGCCATGCGGTTTTTGCAGAATTACTCGTCATCATTGATCCATCCTAAGTCGTGCAAGCGAGAGGAGCGACTGGCCGGTCATTTGTCGCTACAGCAGGCTCTTGGCCAGCGTGAGTTATGACAAGCCGAAGCCGCGTAAAACAAAGCGTGAGGGGCGTAATCTACGCGGTGGTAGATGTCATGCCAATACGTTAGTGTGGTGTCATTCCCACTGGACACTATGGATGGCAACAGCGGCTTTACACATTGGCTCACGCAGTGCGCTGACGGCACGCTTTGCCCAGGTGCGAAGCGACTCGTTGAGGCTGTCCGAGACGCTGGCCCCGGAGGACATGGTCGTGCAGAGCATGCCGGACGTCAGCCCGACGAAATGGCATCTCGCGCACACCACGTGGTTTTTCGAGCAGTTTGTGCTGTTGCCGTATGCGCGCAGCTACGACGTGTTCAACGAGCAGTACCACTACCTGTTCAACTCTTACTACTACACAGCGGGTGAGATGCACTCACGCCCCAGGCGCGGGCTGCTGACCCGGCCGACAGTCGATGCGATCCAGCGCTACCGCAGTTACGTGGACGAAGAGCTCATCCATCTGCTCGACACGACGGATGAACCTGAGGTGTTCGAGCGCGTTGAGCTCGGCCTGCACCACGAGCGCCAGCATCAGGAATTGATGCTGACAGACATCAAGCACGTGTTCGCGCAGAACCCGATGCTGCCTGTCGTGCGTGACGACCTGACGGTCGTTGCGTCGTCAGCGCCAGGCGCCATGACGTTTGTCGAAGGCGCTGCCGGGCCCGTCAGCATCGGCGCCGGCGGCAACGGTTTCTGCTTTGACAACGAAACGCCCCGGCACACAGCGCTGTTACAGCCGCACCGCCTCGGCAATCGCCTCGTCACAAACGGGGAATTCCTCGAATTCATCATGGACGGCGGATACACCACCGCCGAACTCTGGCTGTCCGACGGCTGGGCCGCGGTCAACGAGCATGGCTGGACGCGACCGCTGTACTGGCAGGATGACTTCGCGTCGGAATTCACCCTCGGCGGGCTGCGCGAGCTCGATCGCCACGCGCCGGTCTGTCACATCAGCTACTACGAAGCGGATGCTTACGCCCGCTGGGCCGGGGCGCGACTGCCCACTGAGTTTGAGTGGGAAAACGCCGCGTCCGGTGAGCCGCTGTCCGGCAACCTGCTGCACACCGATTGCTGGCAACCGATGGCCAGCAGCGAGACTCAGTTGTTTGGCGACGTCTGGGAGTGGACATCATCGGCCTATTCGCCGTACCCGGGGTTCAAGCCGCTGGACGGATCGCTCGGCGAGTACAACGGCAAGTTCATGTGCAACCAGATGACGGTGCGCGGTGGCTCCTGCGTCAGTGCCGAAGACCAGCTGCGCGCCAGCTACCGGAGCTTTTTTTACGCCGACGCACGTTGGCAGTTTTTGGGGACACGTCTCGCAAAGGACGACTAGCAGATCCCGGGGGGGACCATGCTCGACAATACGGCACGACAGACACTCGAATCCGACGACGAACTGGAGGAACTCGTCGAGGGCCTGACTCGCGACGAAAAGACTATTTCGCCGAAGTACTTTTATGACGAGGTCGGCTCGCAGTTGTTCGACGAAATTACGCGGCTGCCCGAGTACTACCCGACGCAGACCGAGCTCGGCATCATGCGGGACAACATCGCCGAGATCGCCGAACGTGTCGGTCGGCAGGCGAGCCTGATTGAATTCGGCTCCGGCTCGAGCATGAAAACCCACGTCCTGCTGCGCGGTCTCGACGAGCTTGCCGCCTATGTGCCCGTGGATATCTCAGAGGAACACCTGGTCGCGTCGGCGCAAGCGCTCAGCGACGACTACCCCGAACTCGACATCATTCCGCTGGTCGCCGATTTCACCAAGCCGTTTGATCTTCCGTCTCCACGCGTCATGCCGTTGCGCAACATTGTGTATTTCCCGGGATCGACGATCGGCAACTTCACACACGATGACGCACTGTCGCTGCTGCAAGTGATGTATACCGAAGCCGGCGAGGGCGGTGCCCTGCTGATCGGCGTCGACCTGCAAAAGGATCCGGACGTGCTGGAGCGGGCCTACAACGACGCTGCCGGCGTCACCGCCGCGTTCAACCGCAATATGCTGCGGCATCTGAATCGCGAGTTCGACACAGACTTTGACGTCGAGTCGTTCGCGCACGATGCCCGGTACAACACCGACGCGGGGCGCATCGAGCTGCGACTCGTTGCCGCCAACGAGCAGCACGTGCACGTCGGCGATACCGAGATCACGATCGAAAAGGGCGAGAGCATCCTCACCGAGTATTCGCACAAGTACACGCTGGCGGGGTTTGCCAACATGGCGGCCCGAGCCGGATTTCGTGTCGACAAGGTGTGGACGGACGCCGACGCGCTGTTCAGCGTGCAGTACCTGGTTCGCGACTGACGTCCTACGGTGATTCCGGTTCCGACGACGCGTCTGGCGCCGACCTCGACGGTAACTCGTGGCGCTCGGGATCGTAGCGCAACGTATTGCGCTCGTTGGCATTGAAGCGGCAGCCGTCGTTGTCGATCTGTACCCCGTTCACCCGACCGTCCACGACACGAAAGGTGATCGTGCAGGAGCGTATCCGGCGCGTGGCATCATCAGCGAAGCTCAGCGGCAACTCGGCGGTCTGCCAGCACGGCTGGGTGGAACACAGCGCATCCCGCAGGCCGTTGCGAATTCGCTGCAAATCCTGGTCATCAATCCGGTAGACCCGCTCGCCGTCCAGCCAGCGTTCAAAGTCGCGCTGCAGTTCGCTGCTCCAGGTCAGGTCGAAGGAACGGGCCGTCGCGCCTTCCCAGCTTTTCACGGCGCGACTGAATTTCCGCTGGCTCATTCCGCGGGTGTCGATGAAATCCTCGATCGGTCTTGGTTCGGGCAGCCTATCCTGCTGATTAACCACAACGACCGGCGGCGTTGCGGTGGCAACAGCGGATGTCCGCGCCAGGAGCATGAACAGAGCAGCGGCAGTGAATCGGGCAGGCACCGCTCAGTCCTTGACGTCGGCCGCGTTTTTCTTGCGATCGATCTCGTCGAGAATGCTCTTCCGGTCGCGCACGATGCCGCGCAGCTCGGCATCCTGCTTCATCAGTTTGCCGATGTCCTCACGTACCGCGCGGTAATGCTGACGGGTCCAACCTATGGAGTCTTCCCCCATGCTGACGCCTTCGTCGAGGACGTCCTCGGCTGCTTCGGACAGTCGAGCGCGGTGCAGCCGGGAGCGACACACCTGGCGGGGTATCTGGCTGCCGATGCGTGTCTCACGCTTGCAGACCATGTCGAAATCGTCGTTCGTGTTGATGTCGTTGTAGCGCGAGAAAAAGCGCTCATCGACAACGCGGAGTTTGCGACGCAGGACCGTGATCGTTTCCTCGGCATACACGGTCACTTCGTCCACAGGTTCGTCACCGACCGGCGGTAGCGGCTCCTCGGCCTCCTGTGCAGTAACGGCAAGAAAAGCGAGCAGGATGCCGGCGATCATCGTCATTCGCCCTGCGGGACAAATTCCTTCGGTGCGTCCGAACCCTCACCAAAGAAGAACTTCTCCATTTCCGTTTCCAGGAATTTGCGTGCCTCGGGCTCGATGGGTGTCAGGCGGTATTCATTGATCAGCATGGTTTGGTGCGCGAGCCAGCGCTGCCAGGCGGGCTTGGACACACTGTCATAGATTCGCTGGCCGAGATCACCCGGGTAGGGCGCGTAGTCGAGTCCGTCGGCCTCTTCACCAAGCAACACGCAGTTCACCGTTCGAGTCATGCCGGGTCGTTCCTTTGCGCATCGCGCAGGCTGTCGAGTAGTCGGGCCACCGGTGCTGCGATGCCGCCCGGGGGCTCGGCGTGCAGGGAAAACCAGCCGGCTTTCTCCGGTTCCGCCACATGGTCCGATTCTACACGGATGACCACCGGCAGAATATCGAGGTCGTAGTGACTGAAGCTGTGCCGCAGGGTCTGCCAGTGTTCTTCACCAGCCGGCCTGCGTCCGAGGCATTTACAGCTCCAATCAACAACGCTCTCGCTGACCTCCGGGAAACTCCACAGGCCACCCCAGATACCCTGTGGCGGGCGACGCTGCAGGAACACGCGCTCGCCATCCATCGCCAGCACCATCGTCGTGGTCTTCAGCGGTTTGGCCTTTTTTGGCTTCTTGCCCGGATAGGCGGTGGTATCACCGGACCGACGGGCAAGGCAATCGTCCTGCACCGGGCACAGCAGGCAGGCAGGCTTCGAGCGCAGGCACAACGTCGCACCGAGATCCATCATGGCCTGGTTATAGTCGTCCACGCGCACGATCGGTGTGCGCGACTCCGACAGCGCCCACAAGGTATTGAGCACCGCCGTGCGACCCGGCCAGCCGTCGATCGCCGCGTGCCTGGCCAGTACGCGCTTAACATTGCCATCGAGAATCGCGTAGCGGTCGCCGTGACTCAGCGACAGGATGGCACCGGCTGTTGAACGACCGATGCCAGGCAGCCCTGCGACATCGTCAAAGGCGCGCGGGAAAACGCCACCGTGCTGGTCGCGAATCGCAATCGCCGCCTTGTGCAGGTTGCGAGCGCGTGCGTAGTAGCCCAGCCCCGACCAGTGCGCCAGCACATCATCAACCGGCGCGTCAGCCAGCGATTCAACCGTCGGGAAGCGCTGCATGAAGCGCTCGAAATACGGTATCACCGTCTGCACCTGCGTCTGCTGCAGCATCACTTCCGAGACCCAGATGCGGTACGGGTCTTTCGGCTGCTGCCACGGCAAGTGCTTGCGACCGTGCTCGTCGAACCACGCCAGGACGCGGGAGGAAAAATCAGCCGTCATTGATCACGGTGGCCTGCGCGATCGCCTCGATACGCTGGATGGCGTCACCGCCACCTTTGCGGAGCTGGCGCTTGATGGCCCACGGGCCGATCACGGGCGGTACAAAGAATTTCGGATGAAACGCGAGGTCGTAGACCACCACGGTGCCGCCGTCTTCTTCGCGAAAAGTCCACCGCTCGTCGCTGACATGGAAGTCGCTTTTGTCAGGGTAGACCGTTGAGCGAATAAAGTCGTAGCGCTCATATTCGACTACCCCGCTGCGCTCTGCCGACATGCAGAAAAACAGCACACAGGCCTCGGTGCGGCTGTAGTACTGCGGTCGACCCTGATCATCCGGCTCCAGGTTTCGTGACTCGACAATCACGCTGGAAAACTCGGTGGATAAATCCCAGTCGAGCATCACGGCGTACACCTGCTCGATGCTGGCGTCGAACCAGACCTCGGAGCTCATGACATAGACCGGTCCTTCCTTGACGACAGATACGCTGCGCAGGTCGGCGGCGTCCGCTGCCGAGACCAGCAGCAGGCTGAACAGCAACAGACGCTTCATTGGTCTTTCTGGTCTTTCTGGTCTTTCTTGTTAAACAGGTCACGCAGACGATCGCCGACCGCCTCCTTGAGCTTGTCTTCCACCACATCCTCGACCGTTTCGCCCTCGGCGGGGACATCGTCGCCAAGCAGGCGTTCGAGCACCTTTTCCTCCGCTTCGTCACGCAGGCGGTTTTCGAACATCTTGCCCACGTCCGGGCGAATCGACGGGGCCGCGAGTGCGCCGGTGATCGTCAGCGGGATCTCGGCTGCCGTAAACTCGGCCAGCTCCTCTTCACTGGCCGCATCGAGAAACTCGGGCCGCTCCAGGATCGATGCTGTGGCACGGTAGTCGACCGTCGCCTCCGGCAGGTTGACACTGCCGCCGCCGGTGACGCGCATAAACGGAAGTTGTGCAAGAAAATCGTCGTTGCTGAGGACGCCGTCGGTGACTGTGCCGGTTGCTGACAGGGTCGAAATCTCGGTGCGCAACTCCTCCGGCTCCGGCGGGGGCTCCTGCAGGGTGAAGGTCGCCCGCGCCTTGCGCAGCTGATACCAGACGTCGGTGCCCAGCAGTGCGCCGTCGGACAACTCGATTGCCAGCGTGCCGTCGAGGTCGCGACGAATCGCGTCGAGGTCTTCACCTCGTCCGGACAGCCTGAACTGGCCGTTGAACGCGCCGGTAATGTTGTCGACGTCAAACACCGACTTGACCATCGGGCCGAGATTGACGTCGGTGACGTTTTCATCGACCGCGATACGCACACTGTCGGTGCTCGCATCAATCGTGATGTCTCCGGCGTACTGGCCTTCGAAGAAGCGTGCCGTGATCGGATGAATGCGCGCTCGACCATTGTCGGAGTCGATCACGACCTGGATGTCAGTAAACACGAGACCGCCCAGCAGCACTTCCTGCATGTTGAAATTGGCTTTCGTGTCGAACGCGCGAATCAGGTCCACCGGGATCTCGGCCGTCGCGGCCTCGCTGTCATCAGCAACTTCCGCGTCCTCTGTGGCTGGCGCCATGTAGCGCGCAAGATCAATCGAGTCGCCGGACAGTCCAAGCCGGTAATAACCGTCGTCGGTCAACGGCAGGCCGGCAACGCCTTCGAAGGTGGTGTCGTCGACAGTGATAACGAGGTCGTTGAGCTGGTGGAAGAAGTCGTTCTGGAAGTACAAAGCCTCGAAACTGACGCGCTCGAGTGCTCCCGGGTCCGCGGTTTCGATCGGGGGCAGGCCCAATTCGCTGACCAGTGTCTTCGGCGAGAAAGGCGGCACGCTGAGTTCGACCTGCGGCGTCAGGCCGCTACCGTAGTTGAACGGGCGAAGCTCGGCGATGGCAGAAAAGCTGCCGAGCGCGAACTCGATCGGGCCCTGGGTCGATGTCTGTGCATCAAGATCCGCATCAATCGACGGCGCCGACAGGCTGAACACGGCCGGCGCCGGTGTTGCGCCCTCGACGCGGCCGCTGAGTGAAAGATCGCGAACCGACAGTGACTCACCGGCCAGTGTCACCGTGACACCCAGGTTCAGCTCGCCGCTCAAGCCTTGCGGGTCCGCCGAGAAAGCAAGGCCACCGTCGAGCGTCAGTGGTTTGCCGAGTGCCGCAGGACCGGACTTCAGGTTCATGTCGGTCAGACGGTAGGTGCTGCCGCTTTGCGCATCGGCATACACGAGCGACGCGCTGTCGATATCCAGCCCGCCGACCTCGAAGCCCTCGATGCCGGCACTGCTGCCGCTGCTGCTTTCCGTGTCCGTGGCCGCCGGCGCATCACCGCCGTCGGCGAGGTCTGCCCAGTTCGACACGCCGGACTCATTCACCGCGAGGTTTACAGCGAGACCCTGCAGCGACACGGTGCCCATGCGAATCTCTCGGCTCAACAGCGCGGGCAAAACACGCACGCTCGCACTCGCCGAATCCAGTGAGACGAAGGGCTCCGAAGCATCGAAGCCCTCAGCGTTGCCGAGCCGGATCGCGCCGAATTCCAGTGACAGTACCGGGAACAGGGTCAGGCCGATATCACCGTCGATTTCAAAGGACCGACCGGTTGCCTGCTGCACCTCGGCTGTGATCTCGTCCTTGTACGCGTTGGGATCGAAGGTCAGCGCAACGACGACCACCGCGATGACAACGAGTGCGACGATGGCCGCAACGCCCAGCAAGAGGGTTTTCAGGAGCTTGCCCATGACCGGCATCCATGACTTTTTGGGGTCGACTAGAGTACCAAAAGGCGGTGACCGCCGGGCGGCCGGCCCAACACAAAAAAGCCCCGGTGCTCGCGCGCCGGGGCTTTTCAAACCAGTTGTCGCCGAATGAAGCTACATGCCGGAACAGAATTTCACCGATCCGTTCAGCGTCTCCACGCGTACCGTCGCCGATCCGTCGCCTATCTGGTGATTCAGGCGGTAGCCCGGCGCGTAGCGGCTGGTGCGCTCGGGCTTGACGCCAAAGCAGTTCCTGATGCCACCATTGAAGGTCTCGATGTCATAACGCACGCTGACCTGATTAGCGATGTCGATATCGATGCCACCGTTGACCGACTCCATCGCCATATCGCCGTCGCTGTGCAGCTGGCCGCGGAAGATGATGCGACCGTTAACGGTCTCCATGTCAACGCCTTCAAACATGCCACCCGAAACGCTGATGCGACCGCTGATCGACTCGGCCTCGACATCGCCTGCGAGTCCGTCGGCACTGATGCTGCCGGACACGCTGCCGAGTTCGGCGCTGATCGTTTTGCCGTCGCCCTGTACACCGATGCCGCCGCTCACGGTGCCGGCCTCGAGGTCACCGTCGAAGACTTCCGTATTGATGCCACCACTGACGCTGGCCAGGTCGAGATCACCGTGCACGCCCTGCACCTCGATATTGGCGCTGACCGTGCCAATGTCCAGCGAGCTTTTCTCTGGCACCCGGATCATCAGATCGCTGCTGATGTCCTTGCGGCCCATGTTGCGTTTCGGCCCTTTGATCTTGATCGTAATCTCGTCACCATCGCGTTCGAAGATCAGCTCTTCAACATCCCGGCCCAGTCGGCCGGTGACCTCGACCTCGTCGCGTGACCAGCCGCTGACCTCAACCGATCCGGACGTGTTGGAGATACTCACTTCGCCCCTCGGATCCGCTGAGAGCGTCTCGTTGATGGTGTCAGCGAACGCTGGACTCGCCAGCAGAACGCTCACAACCGTTAACCCAAATCGTTTCATAACTTCATCCTCGGTAGTGCCACACCGCACTTAAATATCGTTCCGCGAAATCACGCTCTGCGTCAGGTCGCCGATTCGGCGCATCAGCGTCAGCTCTTCGCGATAGGTCTTTAACAACAGGGCCTGCAGCTGCGCATTGCCGGGATCCTTGGCAAGCTCTGCGTTAATTTCGTCAATTGCGTCACGAATGAGACGCAGATTCTGTTCGATTTCCGCACGGTCCTCCGGCGGCAGTCGATCGAGCTGGGCTTCCAGCTTGGCTGCGAGCCCGCCGCGGGCATCGGTGAAGCCCGGACCCAGCGAATAGCTGCTGCCAAACGCGGCACGCTCGTAGAACAGGTCCTCCGGCGCAACCACCGACGTCGGCTCCTCACTCTTCAGGGTGATGTAGGTCACGCCGGAGCTGCCGACAACCAGCAGCACGACGGCCGCCGCCTGATACAGCCACGACGGAGAATCACCGCCGCGTTTCGGTTGCTCGATAGCCGCTTCGATGCCCGGCCACAGGTCACGCTCGGGCGTGATCGAGCGGGACAGATTCGCTGCGTCTCTCAGCAGTTTGTCGTCATTCGTGTCTGTCATTCTCTGTAACCATCCTCGGCCAGTTGCTGCGCCAACAGTCGTCGCGCTCGATGCATCTGGGCCTTACTTGTTCCGGCGGCGATTCCCAGTAATTCGCCGGCTTCTACGTGGCTGTAGCCGTACACCGCGTGCAGGACAAAAACGTGTCGCGCACCTTCCGGCAGTCTGTCGATCGCCTCTGACAGGTCTCGCAGCTCGCCGTCGTTCTGCTCCAGCGGCTGCGGGTCCGTGTTCTCGGCAACCACCTCGAGTCGGTAAGCCTCGCGCTTGGACTTTCGCATGCGCCCCAGCACGGCATTGACCGCAATGCGGTGCATCCATGTGCCGAAGGCGCTGTCGCCGCGGAATTTGTCGAGCTGGTTCCACGCCTGGATAAAGGCTTCCTGCGTACAGTCCTCGGCTTCGCTGACATTGCTGGTCATGCGCAGACAAAGTGCATAAACGCGGTCGACATTTTGTCGGTACAAAAGCTCGAAGGCTTTCGAATCGCGACGCTTGGCCCGGTCTATCAGGCTGGCCTCACCACCGACTTCCTGCACTGCGGTCACCATAAACGCCAGTGTATCGTTGTTCACTGTGGCAGACAGTGCGGTCATACAGCAAAACTCCCGTTAATCTGACAGTTGGATGACCGTTGCGGGTCAACGGTTTAAAGGAAATCCGCTGGAATCCGCGCGCTGTGACGCATCGCACGGTTTCCAGACCTGTCAGTTTCAGGCGCTGACCGCTGTCTGGGTGGCAGGGAGATCCGCGGGAATCGGCGATTCCGCATAGGCGGCGCCGCGGTTTGCGACGTCACCGATCAGCAGGATGGCGGGTGCCCGAACCGCGTGAGCCTTGGCGAGCAGGGTCAGCTGGCCCAGCGTGCCGCGAATGACGCGTTGTTCAGGCGTTGTCCCGTTCTCGATGATGGCGACGGGTGTGGTCGGCGGGCGGCCGTGTCGGATCAGCAATGAGGACAGTTCCGGGTAGCGGGCGACACCCATGTACACCGCGAGCGTTTGCCGGTCGCGCGCCAGCGATGGCCAGTCCAGCGTATCGATGGATTGCTTGCCGTGCGCGGTCACCAGCACAACAGACTGCGCGACTTCGCGGTGTGTCAGCGGAATGCCGGACGCTGCGGCACAACCCGCCGCAGCGGTTATACCGGGCACAGCGCGCCAGGACAGGCCCGCGGCGTCCAGGGCTTCCGCTTCTTCGCCACCGCGGCCAAAAATAAACGGATCGCCGCCCTTCAGTCGGCAGACGCGTTTACCCTCAGCAACCAGTCGAACCAGCAGCGCATTGATGTCTTCCTGGCTGTTGAGCTTGCAGCCGACCACCTTGCCGACACTGATCCGGTCGGCATCCCGTCGGGCGAGGTTGAGGATTGCGTCGGACACGAGCCGGTCGTGAACAATGACATCGGCCGCCTGCAGGCACTGCAGGGCCTTGAGGGTCAGCAGCTCGGGATCACCGGGGCCGGCGCCCACCAGCCAGGCTTCGCCGGCAGTCTCCGGCTGGTGCGCAGCCACCATCTGCGCAAGTCGGGCTTCCGCGTTGCCGTGCTCGGCAAAAGGCTGGTCAAAGAACTGCTCCCAGAATCGCAAACGGTCGGTGAAGCCGGAAAAGCGCGCCTTGACGCGATCGCGCCAGCGGTCGGCCGCTCGTGCCAGCTCACCGAGATCGGACGGCAGCAGAGTCTCGATCTTTGCGCGGACTCGTCGAGCCAGCACCGGCGCGCTGCCGCCGGAGGAGATGGCTACCATCAGCGGACTGCGATCAACAATGGCCGGCGTGATGAAGCTGCAGCTGGCCTTGTCGTCCACCGCGTTACAAAACACGCGCTGCTCGCTGGCCAGGCGATACACGACACGCTCCACGGCCGGCACACCAGTCGCGCTGACGACCAGCCAGTGGCCGTCAATGTCACGTGCCTTGAAGCGACGAGCGAGGTGTCGAATCCGGCCCGCATCGCGCGCTTCAGCCAGCTCGTCGCAGACATCGGGTGAGACCACCGTCAACGACGCGCCGGCAGCCAGTAACAGCCGGGCCTTGCGGGCGGCGATGCTGCCGCCGCCGACCAGCAGGCACGGGCGATCAGCGAGCTCCAGAAACGCGGGAAAGTAATCCATGCATCAAGCCGGTTCGCCGAACGGCATCTCGTGCAGGCCACATTCCCGTGTCACACCAAAGAAGCGCAACTCCTCCTCGGAGCTCACGTCGGCCAGCGAACGTGTGGTGTGCGTGTCGCCGATGGACACGTAGCCTTTCTCCCACAGCGGGTGATACGGAAGCTCGTGCTGCGTCAGGTATCGGTAGACATCGCGGTCGTTCCAGTCGGCGATCGGATGCACCTTGTAGCGTTTACCGGAACGACTGACGAAACGCGTATCTCGACGGCTCGACGACTGGCCGCGACGAAGACCCGCGAACCAGGTGCCCGTGTTGAGCTCCTCGAGCGCGCGCGCCATAGGCTCGACCTTGTTCTCGCGATTGTAATCGGCGATGCCCGCCGCACCCTGTTCCCAGCGGCGTCCGTAACGGGCTTCCTGCCAGGCGGCAGACATAACCGGGCGATACACTCGCAGGTCGAGGTTCAGTCGTTCGACCAGTTCATTGGCGAATCGATAGGTCTCGGGAAACAGGTAACCCGTGTCGATCATGACCACGGGAATATCGGGCTTGACCGTCGACACCAGGTGCAGCATGACCGCAGCCTGTGCACCGAAGCTCGACGACAGGATGTGCTCGCCAGGCAGATTCGCCAGCGCCCATTCGACCCGCTGCGATGGTGTCATGACGGACAAGCGATGCTCGTGCAAGGTCGTCTGACTCATGCGACCGCACCGTGAAAGTTGAGGCCGGCAGTGACCTCCCGGATCACACCGGTCCGAATACAGAAGCTGCCGAAGTGCTCGCCAGGTTCGCGGTCTGTCGCGTACGCCTTAAACAGCGGAGCCAGCGCTGCAAGTATGTCTGTCTCGTTGATGTTCTCTCGATACAGGCAGCCCAGGCGGTCTCCCGCAAAGCCTGCGCCGAGATACAGGTTGTAGGTGCCGGGGCCTTTGCCAACCAGACCGATTTCCGCGATATACGGTCGCGCACAGCCGTTCGGGCAGCCGGTCATACGGATGGTGATCGCATCATCCTCAAGTCCGGAATCACGCATCGCGGCATCAAGCTTTGTCACCAGGTCCGGCAGGTAGCGCTCGCTTTCCGCCATCGCCAGGCTGCAGGTCGGCATGGCGACGCAAGCCATCGAATTCAGGCGCAGAGCACTGGCCCAGTCGCTATTGATTATGCCGTAGGTCGCCAGCAGCTCAGAAACCTCGAGACGTGCGGCATCGTCCAGGCCGCTGATCACCAGATTCTGGTTCGGCGTCAGGCGAAACTCGCCCGTGCCGAGCTCCGCGATCGCTCGCAGACCGGACAGCAGGCGACGCTCGCCGACATCACTGACCCGCCCGTTTTCGACGAAGAACAAGTAGTGCCATGCACCGTCTTCATCCTGCTGCCAGCCGTAGGCGTCGCCGTTGGCAACAAAGGTGTACGGCCGCGGTGGCTGCAATTCGACGCCCGACCGCTTCGCGACTTCCTCGCGAAACCAGTCGATACCGCGGTCGTCGATGGTGTACTTCAGGCGAGCATGCTTGCGGTTGGTCCGATCACCGTGGTCGCGCTGCGTCGTGACCACGGCCTCGCCGACTTTCAGATGGTCATCGACCGAGACGAATCCCAGCTGGTCGGCCAGCCTCGGGTAGGTCGCCGGTTCGCCGTGCGACATGCCCATGCCACCGCCGACCGTGACGTTGTAACCAATCAGTTCATCGTCTTCGACAATGGCGATGAATCCCAGGTCCTGGGCGAATACATCGGTATCGTTTTGCGGCGGAATTGCAAATGCGGTTTTGAATTTGCGCGGCAGGTAAGTATTGCCGTAGATCGGCTCAACGTCCGGCGTTGGCAGCTTCTCACCGTCCAGCCAGATTTCATGGTAGGCACCGGTCGCCGGTGTCAGGTGGTCGCTGAGCTCACGCGCATGGGTCTGTACCGCCTTGTAGACCCGCGTGTTCGGTGACAGCGGCGGCGCCATCACGTTGCGGTTCACGTCACCGCAGGCTGCCAGCGTATCCATCATCGCCTGGTTGATTCCGTCGACCGTCTGCTTCAGCTTGCGCTTTATAACGCCGTGCAACTGAAACGCCTGTCTCGTGGTCAGGCGAATAGATCCGTTGGCATACCGGGTCGCCACACGGTCCATGTTCAGCCACTGGGCCGGTGTGCACAGTCCGCCGGGCACGCGCGCCCGGATCATGAAGCTGTACGCCGGTTCGAGTTTTTGCCGCTTGCGCTCAGCACGAATGTCGCGGTCATCCTGCTGGTAGATTCCGTGAAATTTCGAGAGCTGGGTATCGTCATCGGCCAGCGCGCCGGTGATCGCAGCCTCCAGGCTCTCGGACAGCGATCCCCTCAGGTTCCGGCTGTCTGACTTGATCCGTTCGACGTCGGACAGTTTGCTCATCAGTACACGTCCCGCTGGTAGCGACCCTGCTGACGCAGGTCCTTCAGGGCCTGCTCAGCGGCGTCCGTACCGATGCCACGTTGCGCAGCCAGCACATCGCGCAAAGCATCATGCACATCCGGCGCCATGTGTTTCGCGTCGCCGCAGACATAGATGTAAGCGCCATCATCGATCCAGCGAACCAGCTCCTCGGCGTTTTCACGAATGCGATCCTGCACGTAGATCTTCTCTTCCTGGTCTCGGGAGAAAGCAACATCCAGTTGCTGCAGTGCGCCTTGCTTCAGATGACGCAGCCATTCCAGCTGGTAGAGGAAATCACTGTCGAAGTTGCGCTCGCCGAAAAACAACCAGTTTCGCCCGGGTGCGTCGTGCTCGACGCGGTCTTCGACAAAGGCTCGAAAAGGAGCGACCCCGGTGCCCGGCCCGATCATGACGATCGGTGCTGCGGCGTTTTCCGGCAGTCGAAACCGCGTGTTGGTTTCTACGTAGACGGCGACGCGATCGCCTTCGGTCAAGCGACGGCCGAGATACGTCGATGCGCTGCCCCAGTGCGGGCGATCAAACGCCTCGTAGGCCACCTCGGCGACGGTCAGGTGCACCTCGTCCGGGTTGGCATCGAGGCTGGACGCGATTGAGTACGACCTGGGCGCGAGACGGCGCAGTGATCCGGCCAGTGACCGCGCATCGACATTCGCGGGGAAGCGGCGCAGGATGTCGACCACCTGGTGACTGTCAATGAGTTTTGCGAGTGCGTCCTTGTCGTTACCGTCGGCCACGTTTTTGAGCCAGTCATCACCCGCTAGCTCAGCCCAAGCGCGCAGGAACGGCAGGCTCAGCGCGGTAATCTCCAGCCGTGTCTGCAGTGCGCTACGCAGCTCAACCGCTTCGTCACCCAGGGTGATTGTCGCAGCACCATCGACACCAGTGACCGCCAGCAGTTCGTCGACCAGCGCCGGCGGATTGATTGGCAGCACGGCCAGCGAATCTCCCGGCGTGTAGTGCAGACCGGAGCCCTCGAGGGAAAGCTCAACGTGGTAGACCGCCTTGGTCGAATCACGCCCCGTGATGCGCTGCACCGCCTGGACCTCCGCCAGATACGGTTGATCACGATCGAAGGTCGGCTGATCAGGGACTGCCCGCAGTCGCGGGACAACACTCGCAGCGTTCGACGATTTGGGCAAGGCATCGAAGGTTGCGTCAGCCCACTGCTGTGCTGCGTCCTGGAAGTCCACATCGCATTCAACAATCGGTGTCACGCGCTCGGCGCCCAGCTCAGCAAGACGGGTATCGAATTCGCGGCCGGTCTGGCAGAAATTCACGTAGCTCGAGTCGCCCAGCGCGAGGACGTTGTAGCGAAGCGTGTTGAGCGCCGGCGCCTTCGCCGACAACAGGAACTCGTGAAACAGCTCCGCGTCATCCGGTGGGTCACCCTCACCGTGAGTGCTGATGATAAAGCTCGCCAGGGTCTCTTTTTTCAGGCTTGACGGTTTGTAGTCCGCAAGGCTTTTAATGGCTACGGTGTAGCCCTTGGCACGCGCATCGTCCGCCAGGCGACGAGCGATACCTTCACCGTTTCCGGTTTGCGATCCGTACAGGATCGTCCAGGTCTCGCCTGCGGCGGCTTGTGGTGTCTGCGCGGTGACAGCGCCGGCTGCCAGGCCGGCCGCGTAGCCGCTCAGCCACTGCAACTGGGTCGCGTCGAGGTCTGAGAAAGCGTCTTCTACCCGCTGTGCCTGTTCGTTGCTCAGCGGAAACGGCAAGGAGGGTGCGGTTGCGCTCATAGCGGTGCCTGGTTGGGAGTTCGGCAACTACCATAGAGGCCGTTGGAGCTCTGCAGAACGAACGGTTGTTTATCCGTTTATAACGTGCACCTATATACGCCGTGCCGCCACGGTCGGGTTCGACCCTGCGAGGGTCTGCGTCGAGCACCCGGCAGCAACGGTATTAAGTCCAACTTCCGGGTTTCGACGGGCAAGAATCTGATACCATGAGCGCCCATCGGCAGAGATGTCTTTGGGTCTGAAACGCGCCATGCAAAAGGGCTGTGCCGCAAATCCGACCAAGATCGGACAGGGAAGAACAACGTAATGCCAGGGCACAGTGTTCTGTACATCGGACGCGGCGATTCATCACGACCGTTTCTCACCGAACTCGACGCCATCTGTACGCTGGTCAGCCGTGCAGTTGACCTGCAGGTTGTGCACGAATCACAAAGCGGCATAGAAATCGTCCTGCTGGACCTCGGCGAAGACAGCATTGCGCCGGGTGAGCCAATCGCCCAGCTGGTGCAAACGCTGGAATCCTACGCTGTCGTCGCTGTCACCGACCGTCGTCATGAGCACCGCGGCATCGCCGCGCTGAAAGCCGGCGCGCAGGGGTATCTGTGCGTCGACGGCGCGGACAGCGACGAGATCAGCCACGTGCTGGATCACGCCTACCATCGTTTCAAATTACAGCGCACGCTGTCGCGCAGCGACGCCAATGTGCTGTCGATACTCGAAAACATCAACGACGGCGTGATCGTCGTCGACCGGGACGGCTACACGCTCGACATCAACCCGGCCGCGCGCACCATCCTCGGGCTGTCAGCGCGAGAATTGCCGGACGCCGACTGGTGCCGCTCATTTTGCGGACTCGATGAGCACGGCACGCCGTATCGCAACGCCGCCGAACTACCGCTGAATCGAGCTCGCATCGGCGAGAAGTTCTCCGGCCTCGTGTGCACCTACCGCTGTTCCGACCAGCCCGACTCACTGCTCAGCCTCAACGGCCAGGGACTGTTTGACGGGGACCAGCAGCTTGTCGGCGGCGTGGTGACCTTCCGCGACATCACGGATGCACGCCGACGCCGTCTCGCGTTGCAAAAACGCGCGCAGTACGACGAGCTGACCGGCCTGCCCAATCGCGGCCTGTTCGTCGAGCACCTGATGCGCGCTGTCGGGCGCTCGGAGCGCAAGTCGACACCGCTGGCCGTGTTGTTTATCGACCTCGATCGCTTCAAATCGGTTAACGACACACTCGGCCACGACATCGGCGACAAATTGCTGGTCGAGATTTCCACGCGACTGCGCGGCCAGCTCCGCATTGGCGATTTCTGCGCTCGCTGGGGTGGCGACGAGTTCGTCGTCTGCCTGGAAGACTTCGGGCGCACCGGCAACGCCGCGGCGGCAGCACAGAAGCTGCTGCTGTCATTGTCGGACAAGTACTACATCGGTGTCAGCGAGGTGTTTATCACGCCGAGCATCGGCATCGCGACGTACCCGGACGCCGGCAGCGACGCCGAACGCCTGATCAAGGCAGCGGACGTCGCGATGTACGAATCGAAAAAGCGCGGCGGCGGCCGCTTCCAGTACTACTCCAAGGCGATGAATACGCAGCTCGAGCAGCGTGAAGAGCTGGAACTCGGACTGCGACACGCGCTGGTTCGCCGCGAATTCGTGCTGCACTATCAGCCGCGCGTGGACCTTGCGTCCGGCCGCCTGATTGGCTTTGAAGCGCTGCTTCGCTGGCAGCACCCGCGCTACGGCCTGTTGGCGCCGGAACGCTTCCTGCACATTCTCGAAGGCTCGGGCCTGATTCACTCGGCCGGCAACTGGACGATCGAAACCGCATCGCGCCAGCTCGCGGCCTGGCAACGGCAGTTCGAATTGCCCGACCTGACGGTGTCGATCAATATTTCGAGCCAGCAACTGAAGCACGACAAGCTCGTCGAGGTCATCCAAAAGGCCCTGTCGGATACCGCGCTGGACCCGGGCTGCATCGAGCTTGAGATTTCCAACAGCAAGATCATTCGCGACCGCACCGACGAACATGAAACGATGCAGGCACTGCGCGAGCTCGGCATCCGCCTGTCGCTGGATCACTTCGGTGTATCGGAGATGTCGTTCGAGTCGCTGGAGAACAGTTTTATCGACAGCTTCGTGCTCGACCAGTCACTGATCTCCGATGTCATGGACAACGACAGTCACCAGCGAATTGTGCGCGCTGCGATCGCGATGGCGCAGGGTCTGGATATCGAAGTCGCCGCCGGTGGCGTCGAAAACGCGTCGCAGCTGGCGTTTTTGAAAAGCTGCAATTGCGACATGGCACAGGGCCACCTGATCAGCCAGCCGATGGCGCCGGAGAAAGTGGTGGCCCTGCTGCGCAGCGAGATTGCCGGCAACCGGCTGCTGCGCTGATCCGCTACTGCTTTTTCTTCGCGGGCTCGACCTTTCGCAGGGCGGGCTGCGCCTCCAGTGTCTGTTCGACCTGCCTTGGCTGGACCTGGATAGCCCGTCGCGGCGTCGGAGCACTCCCCGGCATCTCGGGCGCCGGTGCAAACATCGCTTCCTCGGGCGCCGGTCGATCATCCGCGCCACACATCACCCGATAATCCGCGGCAATCTGGCCGGTCGGCTTCGGTGACAACACGTCGAGGCGATACCAACCGGCAAAATCGTGCGTCTCGTTAGCGCCGCCGCCACCCATGCTGAGCGTGGTGGCCGCGTTCGGTTTGTTGTAGGTCGTAGCCCAGTTGCGCGTTTTTTTCGTGCCGGCCTTGTCGAATGCCAGCTTGAAGACCGGCGACTGCGTGCCGTCGTACTTCGTATAGCGATACTCGACTGTGCCGGCACGATTGGATGTCAGCGTGCCGTTGAACTGCACCGTCACCGGGCAATCACCGGTATGCACCTCCGGCGAAGCCTCAAACGTCGCCGCCTGCAGCAGCGGTACCAGACGCGCCGGCTTGATCGCGGCACGTGCCGGTTTCGGTTTCTCCGGGATCTTCTCAGCGGCGGCCGGTGACGCGAGACAGCGCAGGCGGGTGTTCAGATTGACACCCCTGGACTCGAGGTCGGTTCGACCGAGGCCGGTTGCGTTGCAGCGAAACGCATACGTTGACCGCAGGCCTGCCGGGTAGGTGAAATCGAAGCCCTTGGCCATAATCTCGTACTTCGAATCCTCGGAGGTGGCGACGCGCTTGTTGAGCTCGTCGTTGCAAGCTTTGACCGCATTGAATGGCTGGTCACCCTCACCACCAAGCCGGAAGACGCCGGACGCTTCGCTGGAATGCGGGATCAGAAAATTGGCGGGCTGCTTGGTCCCGACGCGGGTAAAACCGGCCATTTTCAGTTCGCCCTTGTAGGCCTTGTTGCCGCGCCCGGCAAAACGGCAGCGCGCACTCAGGTTTACTTTCACCACGGTCATGTGAACCGGGTCGATCGTGGTATAGCGCTCGC
The DNA here is from genome assembly GCA_039025835.1 of Pseudomonadota bacterium. GTDB lineage: Bacteria > Pseudomonadota > Gammaproteobacteria > Steroidobacterales > Woeseiaceae > UBA1847. The sequence goes on from JBCCNM010000007.1 coordinate 41,701, forward strand.
CGTTGTTGGAAAACACGACGACAGTGGGCTGGTTTTTTGCCGAGACGTTGAGGCGTGTGACCTTATTGGCGAAGGCGTTCGCCGAAACCAGGCTTATCGCTGCGGCGATGGCAGCACAACGGAATACGTTCATGACTCTCCCCCAGTCAATTCCGGATGCGAGGGGAGTATACGCCCTGTTCCTAAACGAATCCTGAACCGGCTCAGGCGTAGGTCGACCCGCAATTCCAGCAGATCGCGAAGGTACGCTCGTTCTTTTCCTTGCACACGGGGCACACCCAGGGTTCTTCCGGGCTTTCATTGGTGATGCTGTCGTCGAGGAGCTGCTTTGCCCGGTCGTGGTCGATGTCGTTGCGGACCCAGAGCTCGGGCCATGTCTCGGCAAACGGCATTTCACCGAGCACCGAGCCGAGGTGCTGGTTGCGCACCTCGCAGGCGATGCCCTCAGCCTCGAGCACATTCTTGTAGTGATTGATGAGGATCAGCGAATCCGCTGACGTGACCTTCTTCATCGATTCAGCAACGTATCCAGGAAGGCCTTCGGGTCTTCACCGCGCTCCAGTACCTCGACCAGCGCGGAGCCAACGATGGCACCGGACGCGTGCTCGCCAACCGCTGCCACATCCTTCGCGGCACGAATGCCGAAACCGGCACAAACCGGCAGATCGGACGCATCGCTGACCGAGTCGAGGTAGCCCGCTAGGTCCTCCGGCAGACCGACATCACCTCCGGTAATACCGGTGATCGTTACGGCGTAGACAAACCCCTTCGACGCATCGCAAAGCTTTTTCAGTCGCTCCGGCGGCGTGGCCGGTGTCACAAGCTGGATCAGGCCGAGACCCTCAGCTTCGAGCGCGACGCGCAGCTCCTCGCTCTCTTCGAACGGCAGATCCGGCACGATAAACGCGCAAACGCCGGTTGCCCTGGCGCGACGGGCGAGTGCGTCGTAGCCGTACTGCAGCAGCGGATTCAGGTAGGACATCATGACCAGCGGCGCGTCGATGTCGTCTTTGGCCTCGTCGAGCCGGTCGAAGATCCACGCGACACTGACTCCCTGCTTCAAAGCCTCGAAGCTGGACCGCTGGATCGTCATGCCGTCGGCCATCGGGTCCGAGAACGGTATGCCTAGCTCAACGACATCGCCGGCGCTGGCGACTTCCTTCAGTGTGTCGATGAACTCATCCGCTTTCGGGTAGCCGGCCGTAATGAACGGCACAAGGCCGGCGCGACCTTCGTCATTCGCCGCCGTGACGGCAGCGGTCACGCGCTCATGCGGCTGCATGGTTGTGCACCTTTGCCGGGTATTTGGTCAGTGTCGGCATGTCCTTGTCTCCTCGACCCGAGTTGCCGATCAGAATCAGCTTGCCGGGGTGTTCCTTTGCCCAGGCGCGGGCGGCCACAAACGCGTGCGAGGTCTCCAGTGCCGTCAGGATGCCCTCGAGCTCGCACAGTTCTTCCAGTGCCTCGAGCGCCTCATCATCGCCAGCCGAGACGTACTGCACACGGCCGACCGCCTTTAAGAAGGCGTGCTCCGGACCGACGCCGGAGTAATCCAGCCCGGCCGAAATGGAGTGCGTTTCCTGCACCTGGCCGTCATTGTCCTGCAGGATCATCGTGTACGCACCCTGCAGAACGCCCGGCGTGCCGGTCGCGAGCGTGGCCGCGTTCTGACCCAGACCGCTGCCGGAACCACCGGCCTCGACACCGATAATTTCGCAGTCGTCACCGAGCATCGGATGGAACAGGCCGATCGCGTTCGAACCGCCACCCACACAGGCAAACACCGCATCGGGCAGCGCGCCGGCCTGGTCGATCATCTGCTGGCGTGCCTCGCGGCCGATGCAGGAATGCAGTTCGCGGACCAGGTAGGGGTACGGATGTGCGCCAACCGCCGAGCCGAGAATGTAAAAAATCCCGTGCGGGTCGGACACCCACTCACGCAGGGCCTCGTCGATTGCTGCACGCAAGGTCTTGTCGCCGGACTCGACAGCAACCACTTGGGCACCCAGTCGACGCATGCGATCCACGTTCGGCGCCTGGCGCTCGATATCGACCGCGCCCATGTACACGGTACACGGCAGGCCGACGCGCGCACAGGCCGCCGCAGACGCAACGCCATGCTGACCTGCGCCGGTCTCTGCGATAACGCGCTTCGCGCCGAGCTTCTTCGCGAGAATTGCCTGACCGATCGCATTATTGATCTTGTGTGCGCCGGTGTGTGCCAGGTCCTCGCGCTTCAGCCATACCTCGGCACCCCAGCGCTCGCTGAGCCGCGGCGCGAAAGTCAGCGCTGTCGGCCGGCCGACCCAGGACTTCAGTTCGTTGATGAACTCCGTCTGGAACGCCTCGGTGTGCAGGTGATCCCTGATGCCCTGCTCAAGCCGCTCGAAGGCGGGAACCAGCGTCTCGGGCACGTAGCGACCGCCAAACGGGCCAAAACGGCCGCGCTCATCGGGCAACTCGCCGGCGATTGAGGCCTTCAGAAGCGCTTCGGCTTCCTCCGGTGTGAAGATGGCTGTCATCAGTTTTTCTCCGCGGCACGCGCCGCTTTCACAAATGCATAGATCCGGTCCCGGTCCTTGACGCCCGGCGCCGACTCGACACCGGAGGACACATCCACGCCCCAGGGCTCGACGGCGAGAATCGCGTCACCGACATTGTCCGGTGACAGGCCGCCGGCGAGCACCAGCCGACCGCGCGTTGTCATCGTTTTTGCCTGCTGCCAGTCGACCGTTTGACCAGCGCCGCTTTTCGGGCCTTCGTACAGAAACGTGTGTTCATCGCCAGGCTCGTCACCACCCTCGCGGTACACCGGCCAGCGCTTCACGCCGGAGGGTATCGACAGCGCATCGAAATCGCCGGCATCGGTTTGCAGGATGTCGGGCGCAAACACATCGATCACTTCATCGACCAGCGCCTGAGTCGGGTGTTTCATGACGGCAACGGTCTGCACACCGTCTTTCAGAGTGGTGCACGCCAGGCTTGCCCCGGTCGGCGTGACTTGCCGGACCGACTCGGCGAATACAAAGCCCACGGCATCGGCACCGGCTCGGCAGGCGCTGGCGACATCGCTCGGCGACTTGAGCCCGCAGATCTTGACCATCATGCGGCGGCCCCGCTGCCGGCGGCGCGCATATCGGCTACCAGCGCCGCCGGGTCGTCGGCGCGCATCAGCGCGGTGCCAACCAGCGCCAGTCGATAGCCCCAGGACGCGACCCGTTCGGCATCGCCGGCTGATGTCAGGCCGCTTTCGGCGACGTTAAATCCGTCGGGCAGCAGTGGCGCGAAGCGTTCAAGCCGATCCGGGTCAACCTCAAGCGTGCGCAGGTTGCGCGTGTTAACGCCGAACAACAGTCGACCGTGAACGACATCATCACCGTAGCGAGCGACCAGCGTGCGACTGCGCCGCAGGTCGTCTTCATCGAATGACTCGAGCAGCACGAACATGCCGTGCTCGAAGCTCGCGTCGATCATGTCGGCAAGTGTTGCATCGTCGAGCATCGCGGCGATCAGCAGCACACCACTGGCGCCTGCCTTGCGTGCTTCGAGTACCTGCACGGTGTCGACCAGAAAATCCTTGCGCATCACGGGCGTCTGCGGGCAGGCCGCCGCCACTTCGTCGAGGTGTTGCAGCGCGCCGTCGAAGCGCTCGGGCTCGGTCAACACCGAGATTGCGGTCGCGCCAGCGGATGCGTAGGTGCTCGCGCGGCCGACACGATCGGAATCGACGCTGGCGAGCGCACCTTCTGCCGGTGAGCGTTGCTTGATCTCGGCGATGACACCGAAGCCATCGAGCGACAGAGGCACGACCGGACGATCGAAGTCGCTGTCGGTAAAAGTGCCGGCAGCGTCTGCGCGTGCGCGACTGGAGCGGGCCATGCCTGCGAGGAAATCAGCCATTGGCGAAGTGCGTCTCGAAGGCTGCCAGCAGGCGAGCGGCTTCGCCGTTGTCGATCGCCGCGTTGGCCATGGCCACGCCGTCGACCGGGTTGTCGACCGTGCCCTGTACCTCGAGCACCAGCGACGTACCCATGGCGAGGGCGTCGCGATGCGGCCCCGTGTCTTCACCGGCAAACACGCGCTTCAGTTCCCGGGCGTTGTGCTCGGCGTCGCCGCCGGCAAGATCCTCCGGCGTGCAGCGAGCCAGGCCGTAGTCTTCCGGTGTGCGCGTGCTCTGGTCCACCCTGCCGGGCGTCACATCGAACAGCACGAAATCCCCGCAGGGCGTCGCCTCGTCCCAGCCGGGCTCGCCGTGGACAACAAACGCACGCTCGATCGGCAGGCCGGACAAAGCGTCCGCCATCAGCTTCGCGGCATCGACGCTCCACGCGCCGATGAGCTGATACGGCGGTGCTGCCGGGTTGGTCAATGGGCCCAACATGTTGAACACGGTGCGCACCGCAAGCGCACCTCGCACGGGGACCACCGCTTTCATCGCCGGGTGGTAGGCCGGCGCGAACAGGAAGGTAAAGTTGGTGGCTTCGAGGCAAGCAATCGCTGCGTCTTCGTGCAGTGGCAGGCTCATGCCGAGGCATTCGAGCATGTCGGCGCTGCCGGACTTGCTGGAGATCGAGCGGTTGCCGTGTTTGACGACGCGCGCGCCGCAGGCCGCGGCCAGCAGACCGGTTCCGGTCGACAGGTTCAGGCTGCCAGAGCCATCACCACCGGTGCCGACGGTGTCCACCGTGGGTTTACCGTCCGGGATTGCGGGGCGCACGGCGAGCTGGCGCATCGCCGAGGCGAAACCGCGAACCTCTTCCGGCGTTTCGCCCTTCGCGCGGAGTCCGGCCAGCAGTGCACCGGCGAGCGCCGGTGGCATGTCGCCGTCGGCGAGGCGGGTCATCAGACCGTGCGCTTCGGCTTCGGTCAGCGACTGGCCGTCGAGCAGCCGGTCGAGCATGGCGCTGTATTGCTTGGTCATGGCGTCATCCGCATGAAGTTGGCCATCAGTGCATCACCCTCGGGTGTCAGCACGCTTTCCGGATGAAACTGTACACCCTCGAGCGGCAGCGACTTGTGGCGCACACCCATGATCTCGCCCCGCTCGGTCTGCGCGGTCAGTAGCAGTACGTCGGGCAGAGTGTCCTGCTCCGCACACAGCGAGTGATAGCGCCCGACCTCGAGCGCCGCGCTCAGGCCCGCAAACAGGCGTTTGCCGTCGTGCGTGGCCGTGGAGGTTTTGCCGTGCATCAGGCGCGGCGCGCGCACGATACGACCACCGAAATGCTGCACAAGGCACTGGTGGCCAAGACACACACCGAGCACCGGAATCTTGTCCGCGAACGCCGCGATCATGGCCAGCGACACACCGGCATCGTCCGGGTTGCCGGGCCCGGGGGATATCACAAGGTGCGTCGGCTCAAGCACCAGCGCTGCTTCGACCGTGATCTCGTCGTTTCGGTACACGCGCACGTCCGCACCCTGTGCCGCGAATGCCTGCACGAGGTTGTAGGTAAACGAGTCGTAATTGTCGATCAGCAGCATGCGCACCTGATCAAAACGTTCCCCGGTCACAGCCCGTCTCCTGCCATTTCGAGCGCCCGGCGCAGAATTGCGCTCTTGGCTAATACTTCCTGGTACTCACGTGCCGGTACCGAGTCGGCGACGATACCCGCGCCGGCCTGGAAACTGTACTCATCGCCGGAAAACACCAGAGTGCGGATCGTGATCGCCTGGTCCATGTCGCCGCTGGCACCGAAGTACCCCGCGGTGCCGGCATACAGGCCACGACCGACGGATTCCATCTCCTCGATGATCTCCATCGCGCGAACTTTCGGCGCGCCAACCAGCGTGCCGGCCGGAAAGCTCGCCGCGAACAGGTCGAACTGGTCGTAGCGCGGATCCAGTTCGCCCTTGACGCCGCTGACGATGTGCATCACGTGGCTGTAGCGCTCGATCGATCGATACGGATCAACGTGCACACTGCCCGCGCTCGCGACACGACCGAGGTCGTTGCGGGCGAGATCAACCAG
>JBCCNM010000008.1:0-47542 GCA_039025835.1 Pseudomonadota bacterium
GATCTTTCCAAATTGTCTCATCCCTCGGGGACAGGGATTGATTCGAATCGACTCAGGTCGATTCTCACCGCTTCGCGGCGCCTGCGGCGTCCAAAACGCGACGCGTTTTGTAGAACCCCCGTTGACGGAGTCAGAGTCCGTAGTCCTACCACTAGACGATCCCCCAAAACTGGATCTTTCCAAATTGTCTCATCCCTCGGGGACAGGGATTGATTCGAATCGACTCAGGTCGATTCTCACCGCTTCGCGGCGCCTGCGGCGTCCAAAACGCTAAGTGTTTTGTCAAACCTCCGTTGACGGAGTCAGAGTCCGTAGCCCTACCGCCAGACGATCCCCCAACGAGTTCGATACCCGGCGCCATGCGCAGGGTATCGACAGACCGGGCGTCGGCTTAACGCTTCGAGTACTGGGTCGCGCGGCGGGCCTTGCGAAGACCGACCTTCTTGCGCTCAACCTCGCGTGCATCACGCGTCACGAAGCCGGCTTTGCGCAGCGGAGACCGCATCTCACCGTCGAATTCCATCAGGGCACGGGTCAGGCCGTGGCGAATAGCGCCGGCCTGGCCGGTGGTGCCGCCGCCAGTCACGGTGACGGTGATGTCGAACTTGTCGCTGACATTCATCAGCTCCAAAGGCTGGCGCACAATCATCTGCGCGGTCTTGCGGCCGAAGAACACGTCCAGCGGTCGGTTGTTGACCACGATATTGCCGGAGCCGTTGCGAAGGTATACGCGAGCCGTCGACGTCTTGCGGCGGCCGGTGCCGTAGAAAAAGTCACTCATAATTCTGTCTCGTCTCTCGCCGGTATCAGGCGTTGATGTCCAGCGGAATCGGCTGCTGTGCGGTGTGCTTGTGTTCCGGACCGGCGAACACGCGCAGCTTGGACAGCATCTGGCGACCCAGCGGTCCGCGCGGCAGCATGCCCTTCACGGACGTCTGGATGACGCGCTCCGGGGCCTTTTGCAGCAGCTTCTCCAGCGATATCGACTTCAGGCTGCCGATATAGCCGGTGTGGTGGTGGTACATCTTGTCTTTCAGCTTGTTGCCGGTGACCCGGACTTTCTCAGCGTTGACGACAACGATGTAGTCGCCAGTGTCCACATGCGGCGTGTAAACCGGCTTGTGCTTTCCACGCAGGCGGTGGGCGATCTCGGTCGACAGGCGGCCGAGCGTCTTGCCGGTTGCGTCAACGACGAACCAGTCGCGCTTCACGTCTGCGGGCTTTGCAGAAAACGTCTTCATTATCTCGTTCCCTAGAGACTGTCTGTTACGGGAAATGTTTGTTCTATCAACGACTTGCGAGTCGCTGCCGAGCGGGCGCAGGCGATGGCCTCACCGGATCGGCGAAAGGCGCGAGATTCTACTTGAGCCCCCCACGCTTTGCAATCATGCAGTTAGTGGAATTTTCGCGTCTGCCGGACAGCCCCGCGGGGACGGCGCTGCCTAGAACTGGTATTCGAGCGAAATTGCCGTGAAGGTATCGGTATTTTCCCGGTCAACCGGCACATCGGTGTTGTGTTTTACCGTGTAGGAGAACACCAGGGCGAGGTTGCCCACCAGCGACGCCGACACCGAGCTGACCGACTCGAGGTAGGTGTTTTCGGAGCCGGATTCAGCGCTGAGCGACTGCTCGAATTTGGAGGTCTCGCTGATCTGCCAGCTGTAATCCGAACCCAAGCGCAAAATGAATTCATTCTCGGTCGAGCCGTCAGCCAGATCCGATTGACGAGCACCCGCGCCGCCTTCGACATTGAGCTTGTGTATTTCGCTGTCGATCAGCCGGCGACCGTAACCGACAGACTGTGAGAATTGCGTGTCGAAGCCGGAAAATCGATCCTTGCGCCACTGCAGTCGGCCGAACAGGAACTGGTTTTCGGCAATACTCCATTCACTCTTCCAGCCGAGTTCATAGGCTTCGGCGGTCGTGTCGTTGTTCTCGCTCGCATTTACCGCCAGCGCCTTGAGTTCGTGCAGCCAGTCACCCGTTGTGTAGCCCACCTCGAAGCCCGAGTTCAGCGTTGAATTCTCGGTATTACCGGACGTGGACAGGAAACCCAGTGTCGCTTTCCCCGACCACGGGTCTTGTTGCGCGTTGGCGCCGGCTGACAGCAACAGGCCGACAAGTAGCAGGACTCGTTTCACGTTTCTGTTCCTCGGAATGCAGGGGTTGCGCGGCAGACCACTCAACATAAACGTGCCTGCCGCGAAAAGGCCAGGAGTATAGCGGAGAAAGCAAGGGCTTGTTTCACAGGTTTCGTCGCTTATTGGGTATACTTCCCGGATGCACGAAAGACAGCTCAACGGCATCGACCGCCTGCTATCCAGCGCCAACAACCTGCTGCGCACCGTCGCTGCACCGGCCGGTGAACCGGCGAGGCCGTATCCGGCTGCCGCGGTAGACGATACGTCGATGAGCGATGCGGACCGGCGGCATGCGGCCGGCCTGATGCGGGTCAACCACGCCGGCGAAATCGCCGCCCAGGGTCTGTATCAGGGTCATGCGCTGGCCGCTCGGGAAAGCCGTATCGAGAAACAAGTGCAAGCTGCCGCCCAGGAAGAGTTCGACCATCTCGCGTGGTGTGAACAACGTCTTAATGAACTCGGCTCATCGCGCAGTGTGTTGACACCCTTCTGGTACCTCGGCGCGTTTGCCATGGGTGCCGCCAGCGGCGCGCTCGGTGACAAGTGGAGCCTCGGTTTTATCGCCGAGACCGAAAAGCAGGTTGTAGACCACCTGGAAGACCATTTTGAACGCCTGCCGGCCGACGACGCACGCAGCCGCGCTGTCGTGACACAGATGCGCGACGAAGAACAGGAACACGGGCAGCACGCCATTGAGGCCGGTGCCGCAGAGCTTCCCGGTGCGCTAAAGCGCCTGATGAAAGCCACCTCGAAGGTGATGACAGAAACGGCTTACCGGATATAGATTGGGGTTGGGCGGCGCATTAGTCGCCCTGAGTGACGGCCTTACGGCCAGAAAAAGCGTGACAACGCGAGGGATCATGTATGCAGACTTCGGCCAAGACACTGAGTGACGTACCGGCCATCAACCGGTTTCTGAGCTACTGCCGCGTTCGGACAGTGCCGTCCAAAACCGTAATGATTCACGCGGGCGACCTGCCTGACGTGCTGTATTACATCGTCGACGGTTCTGTAGAAGTGATGATCGAGGACGAGGACGGCAATGAAATGGTGCTGGCCTACTTGAACAAAGGGCAGTTCTTCGGCGAGATGGGTCTGTTCTACGAACAGCCGACCCGCAGTGCCTGGGTGCGTACGCGCACCGAATGCGAGATTGCCGAAATGACCTACCCGCGATTCCGACAAATCGCCAGCGAAAGCCCCGGGCTGGTCTTCGAGCTCGCTACGCAGCTTGCGACGCGACTCGATCGCACTAACCGTAAACTCGGCGACCTCGCCTTCGTCGATGTCACCGGACGTGTCGCACACGCGATCATGGACCTGTGCAACGAGCCGGATGCGATGACCCACCCCGACGGTATGCAGATCAAAGTCAGCCGCCAGGAGCTTTCGCGACTCGTGGGCTGTTCCCGCGAGATGGCCGGACGAGTGCTGAAAGTGCTGGAGGAACAGGGGCTCGTATCGGCCAGCGGCAAAACCATCGTCGTTTACGGCGCACGACCGAACCGCAACCTGTAACAACCCGACAACGCAGAAGGCCGCGCTGACGCTGGTCAGCGCGGCCTTTTTTACGCATCACCAAACATTTCGACCGTCAGTCAGGAACCGACCTTGTCGATCTCTGCACGCATCGCGCTGATCGTCGCCGCGTAGTCGTCACTGCCGAAAATCGCGGAGCCGGCCACGAACGTATCGGCACCGGCCGCGGCGATCTCACCAATATTGTTGACCTTCACACCGCCATCGATTTCAAGACGAATGTCCTGCCCGGATTCGTTGATCAGGCGCCGCGCCTCGCGCAGCTTGTCCAGCGCGCTGGGAATAAATGACTGACCGCCGAAACCGGGATTGACCGACATGATCAGCACCATATCGATCTTGTCCATCACGTATTGCAGGTGATCGAGCGGCGTCGCAGGGTTGAACACCAGTCCCGCCTTGCAGCCGAGATCGCGAATCATCGACAGCGAGCGATCCACATGGTTGGTCGTCTCGGGGTGAATCGTGATGTAGCTCGCGCCCGCTCTCGCGAAGTCAGGAATAATCCGGTCCACCGGCTCAATCATCAGGTGAACATCGATCGGAGCTTCGATACCGTCGTTGCGCAGTGCCTCGCAGATCATCGGACCGATGGTCAGATTTGGCACATAGTGGTTGTCCATAACATCGAAATGCACGACATCGGCACCGGCTTGCAGGACAGCCCGTACGTCATCCCCGAGATGGGCAAAGTCAGCTGACAGGATAGACGGGGCGATCAATGGTTTCACGGCAGGCTCCTTTTTCGCGCAATGTACAGCAAGGTCGTGATCAGCGCATCGAACGACGAGCTTTCAGGAGTTCATAGGCGGCGCGTACCTCACGCGTTTTGTCCTCGGCTGCCTCGATCGTTGCCTCATCGGCCTGCTCGCCACTCAGCTTGTCCGGATGATGCCGGCTCATCAGGCGTCGGTAGGCCTTTTTGATCTCGTCATTGCTGGCATCGGCCGCCAGCCCGAGCGTCCGGTAAGCCGCACGAACGCGGGCGGCATCGGCATCGCCCGCCGGTGAGCGGCGAAAACCCATTTGCGCGCGGATCATCGCCTCGACCTGCGCCAGTTCAACACGACCGATGCCCAGCGCATCGCAGACGTCCCAGATCAGCGCCCGTTCCCGACCGGTCACACTCGGCTTTGAGACCGAGACTTCGATCAGCAGCCGGACAAACAGAAGCCGCAAGTCACGGCGACGAGCATGCAGTCGTTTGAGTTCGGTGGCCTTGGCGACCAGCGGGTAGTTGGCACGCTTGCCAGCATCGAACGCGGTGATTGCCGTGCGCACAGCGGCCGGCTTAAGCCCGAGACGATGCATGACTTTCCGCGTCGCCCGAATCTCCTGCTCTGTCACGCGGCCATCCGACTTGGCGAGATGGCCCATCGATTCGAACAGGATTTGCACGTAGCCTGAGGGCAAGCGTCCAGGACTGGACATCGCGTCATCGGTTGACGAGTAGCGCGCAGCGAAGCCGCGATCAAACTGGTGACCGAGTACCAGCCCCACCAGGGCGAATATCGGCTTGGTCGTAGCCAGTCCGGCCAATGTACCGAGGATCTTACCCCAGACCATGCCGCGCACTCTGCCCGCCGCAGCGGGAGCTACTTACCATCACCGAAGTCATCGACCGTCGAACCATCAGCCCGAATCCTAGCGTTTGCGGCGCGCAGTTGCCAAAGCGCTTGCGAGCACCGGGGCGTCGCGCCATCATGCGCGGCTTCACGCGGAGAAGCGCATGTCCGACGCCCTGTTTGAATCCCGGATCGACGAACTCGAGCTGCTCGCACGCGGCAAAGTCCGAGACATTTACGCCGTTGATGCGGACCACCTGCTGATCGTAACCACGGATCGGCTCTCCGCGTTCGATGTGGTGATGCCGAAACCGATACCCGGCAAAGGTCGCGTGCTGACACAGATTTCACTGTTCTGGTTCCGCATGATGCAGGATCTCGTACCGAATCAGCTGACCGGACTGACCGTCGACGATGTCGTGACCGACGTGACGCAGCGCGAAGCGCTGCGCGACCGCTCGCTGGTCGTCAAGCGTCTGCAGCCATTGCCGATTGAAGCCGTCGTGCGTGGCTTCCTGATTGGTTCCGGCTGGAAAGACTACAGCGACAGCGGCGCCGTTTGCGGCGTCGAGTTACCAGAGGGCTTACGTCAGGCCGAGCAGTTACCGGAAACGCTGTTTACACCGGCCACCAAGGCGGACGTCGGCGATCATGATGAAAACATCGACTACGCACGGGTTGTCGAGCTGATCGGCGAGCACCTTGCGCAGTCGGTGCGACAGATTTCCGTCGCCATTTACGAACGTGCGCGTGCGTATGCGAAGCAACGCGGCATTATTATTGCGGACACCAAATTCGAGTTCGGTCTCGATACGTCCGGCACGCTGTTCCTGATCGACGAGGTGCTGACACCGGACTCGTCGCGTTTCTGGCCCGCCGACAGCTATACCGTCGGCATCAGTCCATCGAGCTTCGACAAACAGTTCGTCCGTGACTACCTGGAAACGCTGGACTGGGACAAGTCGGCGCCCGGTCCCGATGTGCCGGATGACATTCTCAACGCCTCGGCCGAGAAGTATAACGAGGCCTTACGCCGACTCGTGAGCGACTGACTGCCAGTCGCGGATGATCGCGCGTAGCGCGTCCACTCCCTCGCTCAGTGCGGCCGGTCCCGGCTGCAGAATGATCGCCGACTTCACCTCGAACAACTGCCCGTTTCGCACTGCGGGAATCGCATCGAAGCCGACACGCTCGGCCACCCGCTCCGGCCGGAACTTCTTGCCGCACCAGGACCCGATGATGATGTCCGGTGCCCGAGTGATGACGTCCGTCGGGTCGGCAATGATGCGGTCCTTGCCCAGCGACTGTTCGGCGAGTTCCGGAAACACGTCATCACCGCCGGCGATCTCGACAAGCTCAGACACCCAGCGGATACCGCTGATCAGTGGGTCGTCCCACTCTTCGAAATACACGCGCGGGCGATGCACATCGCCGGCGGATTCGGCTTTCACCGCCGCCAGGTGTTGCAGCAAGTCGTCGGCCAGCGCCTCTGCCTTGCCCTGTTCACCAATCAATGCGCCGACTGTGCAGATCATCGACAGGATTTCCGACACGCTGCGGTGATTAAAGACATGCACCTCGATGCCGTGGCGGATCAGCTCGGCCGCGATGTCGGCCTGCAGGTCGGAAAACCCCAGCACGAGATCCGGTTCCAGCGCGAGAATCTTGTCGATTTTCGCACTGGTGAACGCCGATACCCTGGGCTTCTCTTTGCGTGCACGCGGCGGCCGCACGGTGAAGCCGGAGATACCGACGATTCGGCGTTCCTCGCCGAGCAGGTACAGGGTCTCCGTGGTTTCCTCCGTCAGGCAGACAATACGGTGCGGGTAGCGGATTCTCATCGATATCCGGATCGGCTCGGGGCGAGCATTGTGCGACGCAGCCGTCACGATATCTACCTTCAGCCGCGCTACAATGCCGCCAAAGCAGGAGAGATTTGATGGCGTTCAGCCCGTTACAAACGGTCGACGATTTTGTCTGGGGAGACCGGATCAGTCGCTTTGGGCGCGCCGGACGCGTGCTCGCTACTGCGCTGCGCTATCTGTATGCACTGTTGCGAGACCTGTTCTCCGGCGGCCTGTCGATGCGCGCGATGAGCCTCGTCTACACCACGCTGCTGTCGGTCGTGCCGTTTATCGCCTTCAGTTTCTCGGTGCTGAAAGGGTTTGGTGTGCATGAACTGCTGGAGGACCAGGCCTACCTGTTCATGGAGCCGTTCGGCGACAAAGGCACCGAGATTACCGATAACGTTATGCGACTGGTCGACAATGTGAACGGCGGCGTGCTCGGCTTTATCAGTCTCGCGTTCTTCATCTACACCGCAATATCGATGGTGCAGAAGGTCGAGGAGAGCTTCAATTTTGTCTGGTACGTGTCGAAGCCACGCAGCTTCTCACGACGCTTCACCGAGTACACCTTTGTCATGCTGGTCGGTCCGCTCGCCATTGCGCTGGCGCTCGGCATGATCACATCGCTGCAAAGCGACAACTTCGTGCAGTGGCTGCTTAACAACGACATCGTTGGCCCGCTGTTCGTCGCTTCGGGCAAACTGGCACCGTACATCATCGTCAGTCTCGTGTTCGCGTTCCTTTACGCGTTCATGCCCAACACCCGCGTTCGAGCCCGATCGGCACTGCTGGGCGGTGCGGCCGGTGGCTTCATGTGGGCCAGCCTCGGGCTGGTGTTCACCGCGTTCATTGTCAACTCCGCGCAGACGCAGGCGGTATACGCGAGCTTTGCGATCGCCATCTTCACGCTGTTCTGGATTTATCTGAACTGGATCGTGCTGCTGCTCGGCGCGCAGGTGTCGTTCTACTCGCAGCATCCGGCGTATCTCCGGCACGGTCGCCTGGAATCGGAGTTATCCAACAGCGTGCGTGAGCGTCTGGCGCTGAACATCATGCTGATGGTCGGCAAGGCGTTCCGTGATCCGGACACGACGGTCAACATCGAGCAGATCAGCGCAGCGCTGCAGTTGCCGAGCCTGTCGATTGCGCCGGTCATCAATGCACTCGAAGAAGGCGGCCTGCTGACCTCGAATGAAAAGGAACACCTGCTGCCCGGTCGCGACATGGCGAGCGTAACGCTGGACGACATCCTGGCCGTTGTCCGCAGCGGCGGGGAAACCGGCTCACTGCAGGAACCCGCCTGGGCGAGCGAGGTCGACGTCATCGCCAGGGATGTGGACATGGCGATCGCAAAATCGATCGGCAGACAAACGCTGTCGCAGTTCGTTGACGCGACGCGGTCCGTCAAATCGGTGCAAATGGCCTAGACCTGGACTCAGGTGCCGGCGATCGTCATTCCGTCGACCAGCAACGAACCACAGCGGATACCACCGCGGGTATCCCGATCCTTGCCTACCGCGACGATCGATCGATACAGGTTCTTGAGATTGCCGGCGATCGTGACTTCGTGCACCGGGTAGCGAATCTCTCCGCCTTCCACCCAGTGTCCGACGGCGCCTCGTGAATAATCGCCGGTCACAGCGTTGACACCGTGGCCGATCAGTTCTTCGACGACAAGCCCCGTGTCCATCTGCCGCAGCAGTTCGTTAAATCCCTCAGCATTGGCGCTGACCACGAGGTTCTGCGCACCGCCCGCGTTGGCGGTGGACTCGAGACCGAGACGGCGCGCCGAATAGGAACTGAGCATATAACCCTCGAGCACGCCGTCGCGAAACACCGAGCGATCGTAGGTTGCCACGCCTTCTCCATCGTACGGCGTACTCGCCATGGCTTTCGGAATGTGCGGGCGCTCATCGATGCTCAGCCACGCCGGGAACACGGCTTCGCCGAGTGCATCGAGCAGGAACGTGGATTTGCGGTATTGCGCGCCGCCGGCAATGGCACTCATGGCGTGACCGACAAAACCTTTTGCCAGCTCCGGTACAAACAGCACTGGCGCGGAACGCGTCTCCGGTTTTACGGCACCAAGGCGACCGACGGCGCGACGCGCAGCCGTCTCACCGATGACCGTCGGCGATTCGAGTTCATCCGCATCTCGTGAGGCGCTGTAGTAATAATCGCGCTGCATGTCGCCCTCGGCCTCGCCGAGCACGACGCAACTGATGCTGTGGCTGGTCTTCGCATAGTGGCCGTAGAAACCATGCGTGTTTGCGTAGCTGCGTGTGCCGCGATTGCTGCCGACGGTGGCGCCTTCGGAGTTTTTGATCCGTGGATCCGTGGCCAGGGCCGCGGCTTCGCATTCGATGGCCAGATCGATAGCTGCACTCGCATCCAGCGACCAAGGATGATCAAGATCCAGGTCCGGGATGTCCCTGCACATGCGATCGGCGTCAGCCAGGCCGGCGTAGGGATCCTCGGCCGTGCGATTCGCAAAGCCGCAGGCCTTGGCAACCGCCTCTCGAATGGCCGGCTCGGACAGGTCCGAGGTGCTCGCATTGCCCTTGCGGCGGCCGTGAAACACCGTGATGCCGAAGCCGCGATCATTGGTGTACTCGAGACTCTCAACATCGCCGAGTCGCGCAGTCGCAGACAGACCCGTGTCCTCACTGACCGCGACCTCGGCCTGGTCGGCACCGAGCCTGCGAGCTTCGTCCAGGGCGAGCGCCATCAGTGCCTGGCTGTCGAGCGTGTTTCCCATCTCGCGGAAGCTCCTTCGCTGTAGTGGGGCGTGTTAGACTGCGGCGCCCGAAAGCCGGGTAGCTTAGCTGTTGACTGAATCAAAACCCAGCAAAACTGCACTGAAGCAGCAGCAGACGGAGCTGCAGGCGCTCGGCGAAAGACTCATCGATCTGGAGCCTGCCGAACTCGAGACGCTCGGACTCGATGAGACGCTGCGGGACGCGATTTCGACAGCGCAGCGGATTCGCTCTCACGAGGCACTGCGGCGACAGAAGCAGTATATCGGCAAGCTGATGCGGTCCGTCGACGACGCGCCGATCCGCGCGCTGTTCGATGGTCGTGAACGTGATGCGGCGATGGAGAAACGACTCTTCACCAGCGCGGAGCGCTGGCGCGACCGGATCGTGCGCGAGGGCCAGGACGCTGTCACCGCCTTTTGCGCCCAACACGGTATAGACGACACGACGCTGATCGACCTGGTCGACCGGCTGAACACGGCATTCAGCGATCGGGACGAAAAAACCGCCCGGCGGGCCATCTTTCGACAGGTACACGACGCGCTGCAGAACAGCGCCAGGAACAAACAGGAATAAGTGATGACTGAGCAAGTTGGAATCATCATGGGCTCCCGCTCCGACTGGGACACGATGAAACACACCGCCGACACCCTGGATGCCCTTGGCGTCGCCCACGAAGTGCGCGTGGTGTCCGCACACCGCACACCCGATTTGCTGTTCGAATACGCCGAGGCCGCCGAGCAGCGTGGACTGAAGGTCATCATCGCCGGCGCCGGCGGCGCCGCGCACCTGCCCGGCATGACCGCGGCGAAAACACGCGTGCCGGTACTCGGTGTGCCGGTGCAGTCAAAAGCCTTGAACGGCCAGGACTCCTTGCTGTCGATCGTGCAGATGCCGGCGGGTATCCCGGTGGGCACAATGGCCATCGGCCGGGCCGGCGCCATCAATGCCGCTCTGCTGGCGGCCGCCATCGTTGCCAACGAGGACGCGTCCGTTGCCAGCGCGCTTGACGACTACCGTCACCGGCAGACCGAGCGTGTGCTGGCAGATCCCGACCCGAGCGCCTGAACGATCCACCCTGACGACACGCGACGAACTCTGACCATGACCCGGACCGTTGGCATTATTGGTGCAGGCCAGCTCGGTATGATGCTCGGCCAGGCTGCCCGAAAGCTCGGCATCACCTGTATTTTCCTCGACCCGTCGGACAGGCCGCCGGCACGCGAGCAGGGCGAACAGATACAGGCCGCGTTCGATGATGCGGCAGCCATCGCGACGCTGGCTGCCCAAGTCGATGTCGTGACCTACGAATTCGAAAACGTACCGGTCACCGCCGTGCGCGCTATCGGCAATTCGACGCCGGTGTTTCCGCCAGCGGAGGCACTGGAGACCGCGCAGGACCGTCTCTCGGAGAAGCGTTTGTTCGAGACGCTGAAAATCCCGCTGCCCGCCTATCGGGCCGTGGATTCGCGCGACGATCTTGAGCGCGCTGCGGACGCCCTGGGTCTGCCCTTCGTCCTCAAAACCCGGCGTTTCGGATACGACGGCAAAGGCCAGTTCGTCGTCCGCCGCAGCGACGAGCTGTCGGCCGCGTGGGAGGAACTCGGCGGGCAGGCGTTGATCGCCGAAGCCTGGGTCGCATTCGATTACGAAGTGTCGATCATTGTTACTCGTGGTGCAGACGGTGATGTCGCGCTGTATCCGCTGACCAGAAACTCACACAGCGACGGCATACTCGACACCTCGGTCGCACCGCTGGATAACGACAGCCTGGAGGCACTCGCGGCCAACTATGGACGACGTCTTGTCGACCACTTTGCCTATGTCGGCACAGTCGCGCTTGAGCTGTTCGTCGTCGGCGACCGCCTGCTCGCCAATGAATTCGCACCGCGCGTCCACAACTCGGGGCACTGGACAATCGAAGGCACCGACTGCAGCCAGTTCGAGAACCACCTGCGTGCCGTCACCGGTTTGCCGCTGGGGAATCCGCAGGCGACGGCCTATGCCGGCATGAAGAACCTGATCGGACGGATGCCCGGCGGCCAGTTTGACGGAATACACGACTACGGCAAGAGTGAACGACCGGGACGCAAACTGGGTCATATCACGGTAACCGCCAGTACCGCCGAGGTACGCGACGACCTGCTGCAAGACATAAGCCGCCGCCTCGCATGACCCGGCAGGGGCGCGGTCTGGCCATTCCTTGTACACTAATACAGCCATGCGACTTCTACTAAGCAACGCCGATTGACCATGTCGTATCTCGAACACTTCAAGCTGACAGAGCAACCGTTTCGGCTCACGCCGGATCCGGCCTTTGTGTATTGGAGTAAGCAACATGCCCGGGCCAAGGCATACATGGAATCGACGATCTGGCTGGCCGACGGATTTGTCGTGATCACTGGTGAAATCGGCTCCGGCAAGACCACGTTGCTGCAGAGCTTCCTGGCCGAGCTGGACGACGATGTAGTCTACGCGGTCGTGTCACAGACCCAGTTGTCGACAACCGAGTTTCTGCAGGCCGTGCTGACCGAATTTGGTTTTAAGCCGTTCGACAAGAAAAAGGTCGAACTGCTCGACATGCTGAACATGTTCCTGATCGAACAGTACGCCAACGGCAAGAAAGTGCTGCTCATCGTCGACGAGGCGCAAAACCTGTCGACCAAGGTACTGGAAGAAATCCGCCTGATGTCCGGTATCGAGACACACAAGGAAAAAGTGCTGCGCATCATTCTCGCCGGTCAGCCGGAACTCAAGCAGACGCTTGACTCGCCGCGGCTCAAACAGCTCGTGCAGCGCGTCCGCCTGCGTTTTCATCTTGGGCCGCTGGACCGTCGTGAACTGCAGGAATACATCGAACATCGCGTGCAGATCGCCGGCTGCGAACGGGAATCGCTATTCGAGGAAAGCAGCTTCGATCCGATCCATCGCTTCACCGGTGGCGTACCTCGCCTGATCAATACACTGTGCGATACGGCACTGCTGTGTGCGTTTGCTGACGAGAAGACCACCGTCGACGCCAACGACGTGTCCGCGGCCGTCGACGAGCTCGGCTGGCAGGAGCACCCGCACACCTCCGGTCTGTATAAAGCACTCCGCGACCTGCCGGTGCGACCGGTGAATGCCCGCGATGCGGTGTCCCAGTTCGAAGTGCGCTGCGAGGGCGAAACCCTCGGCGTGCATCGCTTTCCGCACGGCCGTGTCGTCGTTGGCCGCTCACCCGACAACGAGCTGTACATCAAGAGCAAGTTTGTCAGTCGTCACCACGCGCAGTTCGTGACCGACCACGACGGCTGCACAGTGCAGGACCTGAACAGCACCAATGGCGTGTTTGTCGACGACGAACCGGTCAAGTCGCGGCTGCTGCGGGATGGCGACGTCGTGTCGCTGGGCATACATGAAGTGATCTACACAGACCTTCGCAGCGAGGACGAGACCGGCGACCACCCAGTCGACGAAGACTTGCTGGAAGAGTTTGATACCGACGACGACGAGCCGTCGGTGGCTGCTGAATAACGCCTAGTTCCTGAAGCGAGAGCGTGGGTCCGACCGCGAGTCGCGTCGTTTGAGCAACACCACGATTCCGCCCACCAGGCAGAACAGGCCGGTTGAGAAACAGATCGTTGGCCAATACCAGTGGGTCACGTACATAGACGCGAGCAGTGTGATCGCACCGACCGCCAGGTAGAAATACGGCAGCGCTTCGTAGATCGGCTTTGCAATCCACATATCCCTTTCCCTCTCGCCGGGCCGCTTATTTCTGCACAGAACCCGTGCTGAGTCCAGCCGTGCGGACGCTACGCGGTGCCGCCAACCGTCAGTTCGTCGATCTTCAGGCTGGGCTGGCCGACGCCGACAGGCACCGACTGGCCTTCCTTGCCGCAGGTGCCGACGCCGCTGTCCAGCTCGAGGTCGTTACCCACCATGGAAATCTTGGTCAGCGCTTCGGGACCGTCACCGATCAGCATCGCACCCTTGACAGGCGTGGTGATTTTGCCGTTTTCGATCAGGTAGGCCTCGCTGGCGGAGAACACAAATTTGCCCGAGGTGATGTCAACCTGGCCGCCGCCGAAATTCGGTGCGTACAGCCCCTTGTCGACCGACGCAATGATCTCACCCGGATCGTGCGGACCGGCGAGCATGTAGGTATTGGTCATGCGCGGCATCGGCACATGCGCAAACGACTCGCGTCGGCCGTTGCCCGTCGGGGCAACACCCATCAGCCGGGCGTTGAGCTTGTCCTGCATATAGCTTTTCAGGATGCCGTCCTCCACGAGTACGTTGTAGGCACCCGGGGTGCCTTCGTCGTCAACCGCGAGTGAGCCGCGGCGATTCGGAATCGTGCCGTCGTCAACGATGGTGCACAGCGGTGATGCCACCTGTTGGCCGACCTTGCCGGAGAATGCCGATGTGCCTTTGCGATTGAAGTCGCCTTCCAGCCCGTGACCAACCGCCTCGTGCAGCAGAATGCCGGGCCAGCCGGGACCGAGCACCACCGGCATCGTACCGGCCGGTGCCGCCACGGCGTCGAGCTGCACACCTGCCTGGCGAACCGCCTCGCGGGCGTACTCCATCGGCTTCTCGCCGGACAGGAAATAGTCGAGGTCCGTGCGCGAACCGCCGCCCGAGTAGCCCTGCTCGCGACGCCCGTCGTCTTCGAGAATCACACTGACGTTAAAGCGCACCAGCGGGCGAACATCAGCCGCCAGCGTGCCGTCGCTGGCTGCAACCAGCATCATGTCCTGAGTGCTGGCCATGCTGATAATGACCTGTTCGATACGACTGTCCAGCGCCCGCGTCTCGCGATCGATACGCGCGAGCAACTCCGTCTTTTGTTCGTCGCTGATACTCGTTATCGGGTCGGTGGCCGGGTACAGCGGGCCGGTGAGGCGCCGCTGCCAGGCCGGCAAGCTGCCGCTGCTACCCTGGCGCGCAATCGCTCGCGCAGCCGTTGCAGCACTCTGCAACGCCGGCAGCAACAGCTCATCGGAATACGCAAAGCCGGTCTTTTCTCCGCTGTTGGCCCGCACGCCAACGCCCTGGTCCAGACTGAAACTGCCCTCGCGAATGATGCCGTCCTCAACGGTCCAGCTTTCGGCACGACTGAGCTGGAAATACAGGTCCGCGTAGTCAACGCCACCGGCGAGCAGATGGCCCAGCGTGTCGTCCAGGTGATGCTCGGCGAGGCCGGCAGGATCCAGCACCGCCGACATGACGGTATCGAGAGCGGTTGAGTCTGTCGTCACACGGTGTCCTTACTGACTGTGTCCGGTCAGGCGTCGATTGTTCAACGCCGGAAATTCCCGCCGCAGGCCAGCCTGCGCGGCGGGGTCTATGTTGGCAGCCACGAAGCCGACCGTGCTGTCGCGCTCGGCGACCACCTGGCCCCAGGGATCGCAAATCAGCGAATGGCCATACGTACTGCGCCCGTCCGGGTGACGGCCTGTCTGCCCGGGAGCCACCACCCAGGCGAGGTTCTCGACCGCCCGGGTCCGCAACAGGACGTGCCAGTGTGCGGCCCCGGTTGTCTGCGTGAACGCGGCCGGAACGGTGAACCACTCCGCGCCATCGTCGAGCAGGCGGCGAAACAGCTCCGGAAAGCGCAGATCGTAACAGATCGTCAGCCCTAGCCGGCCCGCGGGCGTATCGACACACACGGGCGTGTCCCCCGGGTACATCGAATGCGACTCGCGATAGGACTCGCCGCTGTCGCCCAGATCGACATCGAAGAGGTGAATCTTGCGGTAAACAGCGCGGGTCGCGCCGCGATCATCGAAGACCACCGATGCACCGTACACCCGCTGTTCGTCCGGTGAGCGTAACGGCAGGCTGCCACCGACTATCCAGAGCCCCAGCGCCGCTGCCCGCTCAGCCAGGAACTGCTGAATCGGGCCGTCGCCCTCGTTCTCGGCGACCGCGTTTTTGTCGCGACCGCGCTCGGGCATCAGGGCAAAATTCTCCGGAAGCACGGCAATGCGAACACCGTCGTCGGCCGCACGCTCAAGCAGCTCCCGAATTTGCTGCAGGTTGGCGTCGACATCTTGCTGGCTATTAAGCTGCAATGCGGCAACCCGGACCGACTTATCGCTCACGGTTGCTCGCTCTCGTCAACGCAGCCGGCGAGTCGACCCTTGTTGGCGAAACTCTCTGCGCCGGAGCTGGACATATTCGGTTCGTCCCAGCTGCCTTCAATGTCGTAGTACACCTGGCTCAGGTCCTGCAGCGGCTTTTTGAAGATCTGCGAGAAAATCAGTGCGGCGACCGCAGCTTGCGGCCCGGCGATCACCGCTGCGCCGATGGGCAATGCGTTACCGAAGTTCGCACTGACGACGGCGGTCTGTTCGTAGTCTTCGGACAACAGGCCGGCGCGACCGACAATACCGATGTCTGCGGCCGGTCCCTCAAGTGACAGGTTACAGGTGTAGGTGTCGCCATCGACGATACGGAACGTGCCTTCGATCTTGTCGAAACCGAATCCCTTCTGGAACACGTCGGAGAAGTCCAGCGACAGGCGACGCGGCAGCGCGACGATACTCATCAGGCCAAACACACGACCGGCGCCGGGGTCGATATCGTCGATCTGCCCCGGACCAAATCGAACCTGCACTTCACCGTTCAGGGTCTGCAGAAACCGATTCGTCGGCCCGCCGGACCAACTGACATCCGACAGCACCGACAGGTCCTCGCCGTTTATGCCCGGCTCATAGTCAAGTCGCGACATCGTTGTCTTGATGTCGGTGCTCGTCAGCGCGCCGATCGCGCTGGTGCGATAGCCGGTCGGGTCGGTGCTGTCTGCCAGCCAGCTTCCGGTGCCGAAAATTTCGAAGCTGGAGTCGTTTGCCATCACGCGCTCGGCGACCAGCCCTTCGTCGGTGCGCACGATGTCGGCTTCCACACGTCCGAGGAAGCGCTGTCCCAGCGCAAACTCATTGGCGCGCAGCGTAATCGCCGGCAGGCTTCGGGGATCCACCTGGGCGATATCCTCAGCATTTTCGGCATCCTCACCATCACCGGGCAGCAGCAGTCGCTGCATGTCCAGCGTCAGGGTTGTGTCTGCAGAGAACTCGTACGGCAGACTGATGTTGCCCTCCACCGAGTCGCCGCGTACCTGGAGCTGCCAGTCCCGGGCACTGCGGTCCATGCGCAGCCAGTGATCGGCATACCGCTGCCCGAGCAGGGACAGGTCGGCGACAGTCACCTCCGCCGAGCGGATTCGATCGATCACCCCGGTGCCGACTGTCGTCCCCGACGACAGGGCCAGCCACTCATCGAGATCGAAGCGACTCAGGTCTCCGCGGACGTGCAGGCCGCGAGTGTCCGGCGCACCGGCCTCCGGTGCGCCGCCGATCAGTAGCGTACCGCGGTCAAAATCCAGGCCGCCTTCGGACAGGAAACTCAGATACCACGCGAGGTCGTTGGTTCGACCCGTCGTCGTGATACCGGTTTTCTCGATACGGATGTCGCCCTGCATCGGCTCGATTTCCTCGGCCGCTTTGCCGAACGGCTCTGGTAACGCGACGGCGACACCGTCCATGTTCGACGCGATGCCGATGGCCAGGGGCTCTCCGGAACCCCGACCGGACGGAAACAACAGCGTCGCCGTGTAGTCCGACGAG
Source organism: Pseudomonadota bacterium (assembly GCA_039025835.1). Classification (GTDB taxonomy): domain Bacteria; phylum Pseudomonadota; class Gammaproteobacteria; order Steroidobacterales; family Woeseiaceae; genus UBA1847. Next base: position 17,465 of record JBCCNM010000008.1, read on the forward strand.
CCAGCCGCCAGACCGTTGATCGGCAAGCCGAAGCCGTCGCCGATCGCCTCGACCGAGGCGCGGCCATCGACAGTCGCAATCACTTCATAGCCCTGCATATCCTCTGGCGCGCGCTTCAGTTCGATACCGATCGGGTAACCCAGAAAATTCGCTGTCAGCGCCTCCGCACTGATGGTCTGCTTTTCGATAATGACACGGCCGTTAATGTCGGTGACCGGTGGTTTCAGGCCGTCAATGACCAGCGACGCATCACGGGTGTCCACGGCCGCTGTAAATTCGAATTCGCGCCACTGCTTTAACGGTACTGTCAGGTCGAGCTCCGCCCGGCCACTGCCGCTGACACTGACCGACGCCAGGCGTCCGCCGAGCAGCCTGTCGATGGGGCTGTTTCGCGAGAACTGCACCAGCGACACCATGTCACCGGTAGACACGCCCTCGATGCGCAGCACCGGATCACGCAGATCGGCGATCTCGACGCGCGCGTCGCGCGTTTCGAGCCCTTCGGCGTAGGACAGGTTGGACTCGGTGTACAAGCGCGTGTTCTCCAGCACCACGTCCATGCGGCGGATGTCGGACGTGGGCCACTGGCGCAAGTACTTGAACAACGTGTCCTCAACCGTCGCCTCAAGCAAGAAACGCCCTTCATCATTTTCGAACGGGTATTTGTCCAAGGGTCCGTACAGGCGGGTACGGCCGTTATCGATCCGACCGGAAAGCAGGGCTTCCTGGAACCAGCGATACAGATTCGGGTGCAGGATCTTTTGCGGGATGTATCGTTTGGCCGAACCAAGATCGGTCACGGTCCAGCGGCTGGCGAGGTCGATGACCGGCGCGTTATCGCCGTCGATCGTCAGCTGGACATTGGTCTCGGCCGTGATATCTGCATTGCTGATGGATATGTTGTCGGACAACACCGTGGTCTGGTCGCCGCTGGTGCGCCAGATAACGGTACCGCGAACCTCGTCGAGGTCGATGGGCACATTCACATAGTCAAACAGCAGAAGCTGCAGCTCATCGGACGTCAGTTCGACACGACCGCCGGATTCGTCAGCGCGAATGCGCGCTGAGAAACCGCGCAGCCCTGGCAGGCTGTCGTACGCGTCGATACCGACACGGTCCAGGTCGACCGACATCGCATAACGCAGCTGATCGCTGCCGATGCCGGTAATCGTGGTATCCAGTCCACGCAGTTCGCCGCTCGGTGCGAGCGCCTGCAGTCGTTCGCGATTGCTGTCATCGAACAACGGCGTAAACAGAGAAAGGTCGGACAGGTTCAGGTAGTCCGCCTGCGCATTCAGCGAAACCAGCTTGCCGTCGTCGTCGAGTCCGGTATCGATCCGAAACGAAGTCTCAGGCCATTCACCGGACACGGTTCCCAGTCGCAACCGGCTGCCGGCGAGCAACCAGCCATCGTCGTCGCGCCGGTACTCAAGTCGGCTCTCCACAGAGACTGGCGACGAGCCGTCCTTGACAACATTTTCGACATCCATGGTGATGGCCGCTGACCGAATGCCGTCACTGGCCAGCGCCATAGACACGTCGAAGTCTCCACTGCCGCTGTCGATTGTGATCTCGGGTCGTCTCGCCAACGCGGCAACGCCGGGTAATTCGAGCTCTGACAACTGCATCTGCAGATCCCAGAAGCGCTCTTCCTCCGGCATCATCGACAAGTAGGTCGCAGTGATGTTGACATCCTCACCGAGCGTCTCGGGTAGACGGACGAACGCGCCAATCGCGATACGCTGGGCGTCGCTGCGCAGATTGAAACGGGATACGTCGAACAATTTGGGCCGCTCGTCACCGGGTTGGATGAAGCGAACCTCGATGTCCTCGCCGATCAGCTCGATGGCGCCGGTGGCCATCGTCTGTCCGTTCTGCTGCGGCAGCAGGTTGCTAACGGCATCGCCCTGAACCCAGAAGCCGCCGCTCTCCAGCTGGCGCACTTCGATTGCCGAGTCGCGGACGACGACGCGATCGATTGCCACCTGCCGATCCGCAATGAGCCGGATCAGCGCGATACTGATACTGACCTCCTCCGCAGCGATGATGCGCATATCGTTATCGCGCCGGATCAGCTCCGCATCGAGAAACTCGAGTTCAGGACCGCTCAAGCCCCAGCGGGCGTCCATACCGCTGAAATCAACGTCGACTCCGATGGCATCGCCGGCCCACACCTTGATCTGTTCCTGGTACTCCGGCAGCCGCGGCAGAAACAGGCGCAACAAGCCGACACCAATAGCCAGCAAGATGACGACACCGGCGACGGTGTAGGCCATCCATTTGAACAACTTGGCGAAGAAGGTCTTCATTCGACTACATCAGCACCACGTCAAACTGGTCGCGGAAATACAGCGCCTCGTTCTGCAGGCGCAGCGTCTTGCCGGTCTCCTCCTGCAACTCGGCAAGTGCCGGTGCCTGCTCATCGAGCAGCATCTCGATCACGTCCTCGTGTGCGAGCACCATGACTTCATCAAAATCGAACTGCCTTGCCTGGCGAATTACCTCGCGGAAAATCTCGAAGCAGACGGACTCCACGGTCAGGATGAACCCCTTGCCGTTACAGGTCGGACACTCGTCGCACAGAATGTGCTGCAGGCTCTCGCGGGTGCGTTTACGCGTCATCTCGACCAGCCCAAGCGGCGATACGGGCGTGATCTGATGACGGGCGTTGTCGCCCTGCATGGACTGCTCCAGCACGGCCAGCACGTTTTCCCGATGTGCCGCCTCTTCCATATCGATGAAATCGATAATGATAATGCCGCCAAGGTTGCGTAGGCGGAGTTGTCTCGCGATGGCGACGGCCGCTTCCAGGTTGGTGCGGTAAATCGTCTCCTCGAGGTTGCGGTGGCCGACGTAGGCGCCCGTATTGACATCGATCGTCGTCATCGCTTCGGTCTGATCAAAGATCAGGTAGCCGCCGGACTTCAGCGGAATACTCCGCTCCAGCGAACGTTTGATTTCCTCTTCGATTCCGTGCAAATCGAAAATTGGCCGGCGGCGACGATACAGCTCAAGCCGGGGCTCGATTTCGGGCAGGAATGTGGCACTGAATTCGGTCATCGCATCAAAATCGACTTCGGAGTCCACCAGGATATTCTCGACATCAACAGTCACGAGATCGCGCAGCACGCGCAGCGGTAGTGCGAGATCCTCATGAACCAGTTGTTTTACCGGCTGCTTGCTGCACCGTTGCTGAACAACCTCCCAAAGGCGCGCCAGGTATTTCAGGTCTGCCGCAAGCGCCGCCTCCTGTGCGCCCTCTGCAACGGTGCGAACGATGGCACCGCATTCAAGTCCCTGCTCCGCGAGCAGTCGCTCAGTGACCGCGCGCAGACGTTCGCGTTCCTCCGAATCCTCGATGCGCGAGGAAATACCGACGCCCGAGCTTTTCGGCAGCAAAACGAGGTGCCGGGACGGGAGCGTGATGAAGGTCGTGAGGCGCGCACCCTTGTTGCCCAGCGGGTCCTTGACCACCTGCACCAGCAGTGAATCGCCCTCGCGAACCAGTTCGCGGATATTCGGCAGATCGTCTTCGGTCGCGTCGCTATCGTCGACACTGCGGGTGATATCGGACGCATGCAGGAAGGCGGTGCGCTCGAGTCCGATATCGATAAACGCTGCCTGCATCCCGGGCAGGACGCGGGAAACGGTACCGAGGTAGATGTTGCTGATCAGTCCGCGGCGACCCTCGCGCTCGACGAACACCTCCTGCAGGACGCCGTTCTCAAGCAGCGCCGCGCGCACCTCGGACGGGGTAACGTTGATCAGTATTTCTTCTTTCGCGGAGTCTTCGCTCATCCGTGATGATCCTGCAATACGTCGATACCGACCTGTCGCAACAGGACGGCGGTCTCAAACACCGGCAGTCCGACGACGCCGGAGTAGCTGCCTGACAGCGCCTCGACGAATACTCCGCCGAGCCCCTGCACCGCGTAGGCACCCGCCTTGTCATGCGGCTCACCGGTCGCCCAGTAACGATGCATCTCCGCGTCGCTGATCGCACGAAATCGCACCTCGGAAGCGGACAGCACAGTATGCATGGAATCGCCGTCGTCGACCGCGACGCCGGTCATAACGGTGTGCACCTGCGCCGACAGTGCCGACAGCATGGCGCAAGCGTCGTCTTCGTCCCGGGGCTTGCCGAACACCCGCTCGCCGAGCACGACCGCGGTGTCTGCGGCGAGAACAATGCCATCGTGAGAGGTTGCCCGGGCCTTATCGGCCGCCAACCGCACCACCATGTCCGCCGGCGCTTCGCCCGGCAGGCGGCTTTCATCGAGGTCAGCACCGCCCTGCGTAAATTGGAGCCCGAGCGCCCGCAGAAGTTCAGCGCGCCGGGGGGATGCCGACGCGAGATGAAGAACCGGTGTCATGGCGAGCTATTCCCGATGGTAAGGATGCCCGGCATTCAGTGACCAGGCGCGATACAACTGTTCCGTGAACACTACCCGCGCCAGTCCGTGTGGCAGGGTCAACGGCGACAACGACCAGACGAAATCGGCACGCTGCCGACAGGCGTCATTGACACCGTCAGGGCCGCCGATGACGAATGCGACATCACGGCCGTCATTTTGCCACTGAGTCAGTTTTTTGGCGACGTCCCGGCTCGGGAGGCTCTTGCCACGCTCATCGAGCAGCACGAGGGATTCTCCGGGACGGAGTTTGCAAAGAATATTGTCGACCTCGGCGTCAGCGGCACTCTGGCCCGCCTTGCTGCGGCGGACCGTCGGGATCGTGTCGATCCGGAATTTCCAGTGCGTAGGAAGCCGGCCGCTGTAGCCGCGGCATGCTTCATCCACCCAGGCCGGCTGCCGGTCACCGACAGCAATCAGCCTCAGGTGCACCGATCAGCTTTCGGTGGCGGCGATCTCGTTAACCGGGCCCAGCGACCACAGTTTTTCGAGATTGTAAAATTCCCGCATTTTGGGAAGCATCACGTGCACAAGCGTGTCCTGCAGGTCGAGCAGAACCCATTCGCCCCCGTCTTCGCCTTCCACCCCGATCGGCTTGTGGCCCGCGTCGCGCGCCTTTTCCGCGACGTTGTCGACCAGCGCCTGCACATGGCGACTGGACGTACCACTCGCCAGCACCATGTAATCGGTCACGGTCGTCATGTCCCGTACGTCCAGCTTAACGATGTCCAGCCCCTTGATATCGTCGAGTGCGTCGACGACCAGATCGCTTAACTGTTCGCTGTTCATACGTAGTTACGCTCTCTCATTCGATTCCAGTCTCCTTCTTGACTTCACCATAACACCCACTGCGCGCAATCGATTCCCTGACCGAATCCGGCATCAGGAAACGGGGGTCACGACCACCCGCAACAAGTTCTCGTATATCGGTTGACGAAATTTCCAGTTGAGTCACCGCATGCACGTGGATCTTGCCGCTGGTTGCACGACGCAGATCATCAACGCGATGGGTGCCGCGATCTTCCAGGAGTTTGCCGAGCACGCCCATGTCGGGCGCTCTCCAGCCGGGTCGGTGCGCGACAACCAGGTGCGCGAAACCGAGTATCTCGTCCCAGCGGTGCCATTTTTGCAGTCCGAGGAACGCGTCCATGCCAATAATCAGGCTCAGGCTCGCGTCCGGGTATTCGTCACGCAGCGAGTGTAGCGTATCCACGGTGTAAGACGGACCGTCGCGTGCGACTTCGCGATCATCGAGCACGAAACCCGCCTGGCCGTCGATGGCGGCACGCACCAGATCGAGGCGCACCTCGGCCGGTGCAAACGTGTTACCGCGATGCGGCGGGTCGCCACAGGGGATAAAGCGAAGCTGGTCCAGCGACAGTGCCTGCAGCATCTCGAACGCGGTGCGCAGGTGGCCGTAGTGGATGGGATCGAAGGTACCGCCAAAGATCCCCATCATCATCATGAAGCCATCATCTCCTCAAGGAATGCCGTCATGCGGCCCGCCTCTGTTCAGACGCCAGCGCGAAAACGAGGTTCATTGCGAGTTGCCAGGGATCGGCACGGCGCTGCCCTTTTGCTGCGGCATCGGCCTCTGCGGCATCCACCAGCAAGCGGCTCAGGCTGGCCGTGGTATGACGGCCCAGCGCGTGCCGAAGCAATGCCTGGCGTTGCTGCCAGACACCGTGCCGGCGCATCGCGCCGCCCAGATCTTCGCGCCGCCGTACCGCGTCTGCCAGCGCAAACAGCGTGCGTATCTCTTTGGCGAGCGACCAGATCACAATAACAATCGGCGTGCCCTCGTGCTGCAGACCATAGAGTATGCGCGCCGCACGGTCACGGCGACCGGCGAGCGCGGCGTCAGCCAGCTTGAAGACATCGAATCGACTGCTGTCCGCGACCGCGTCCGACACCTGTTCAGCACTAACCGCGCCCTCACCGAGCAGCAAACGCAGTTTCTCGATTTCCTGGGCCGCGGCCAGCAGGTTGCCTTCGACGCGCGATGCGATCATGCGAACCGCCTCGCTGTCGAGCTCCAGCCCGGCCTCGCGGCCGCGGGTCGAAATCCAGCCCGGCAGGTCACGGGCCTCGACCGGCCAGACCGGAACGGAAACCCCGGCAGCGTCGAGACTTTTGGCCCACTTTGTATTCTGCGTGCTTCTGTCCAGTTTCGGCGTGATCACCACGAGCATCAGCTCGTTGTCGAGCTGACCGAGCAAGTCGACAATTGCCTGTCCGCCACTGCGGCCCGGCTTGCCGGTGGGCAGGCGGAGTTCGATCAGGCGCTTCTCGGCGAACAGCGACAGATTGGCGCCGGACTGGAACAGCTGGTTCCAATCGAAGCCGGTCGTCGCCACGTGCAGATCTCGCGACAGAAAGCCGTTGCGTTTCGCGGCAGCGCGCACCGCGTCCAGTGCCTCGTCAACCAGCAGATGCTCGTCGCCGCTGATCAGGTAGCTGGAAGCCAGGTTGGATTTCAGGTGAGCGGTGAGCTGCCTGGCCTGAATCTTCACAGACTCTCCAGGCTGATGGCTTCGCCTTCGAGCAGCACCGGGATGCCGTTGACCACCGGGTACAGCAACTTGCCATCGTCGGTCATCAGCGCTTCGCTAAATTCGGTGTCCAGAGCCGCGCCGCTACGATTGTGCGCATCGCCTCCGGAAATGGCGTCATTCAGTTTCTTCAGCGCGTCTGCCTTCGCAACGGACAGACCCTTGTGGGTGACCGGACAGCAGAGGATCGAGAGCAGGCGTTTATCCATCTACTGACCATCGTACGCTAACTTGGCGAGCTCCAGAAGCTTGGGGCGTCCCGGCGCATGGGGTAGACTCGACGGTCTGTCTCGCGTTCGCGAACGTTCATGGCCCAAACCCCCGGAAAAACCGACTGGCTGGACGGAGCTGCCGTGCTGTTGTCTGGCCTCTGCCTGTTGCACTGCCTCGCCTTACCGCTGATGGTGGCCGGTCTGCCGCTGTTGGCGCAGTACGCCGATTCGCATTTGCATTTCCAGGTTTTGCTTGTTGTCGTGCCGCTGAGCATCGTGGCACTCGGACTCGGATTTCGCCGTCACCAGAACCGCAACATCCTGTGGATCGGCTTCGCCGGCCTGCTGGTTCTGTTCATCGGCGCCACCGTCGTACACGACCACGTCGGTGAGACAGCCGATCGCTTTGTCACGATCACGGGCTCTGTTGTGCTCGCCGTCGCGCATTACCTGAACAGCACCCGCGGCCGACAGACGCACAGCGGCTAGCCGCGCAGCGCGCGCGCCAGTTCATCCTGGCCGGTCTTCTCCAGCAACTCGACAACCATCGGCAGGTCATCCGGTAGCGGCCTGAAACGCTCATCGATCAGGCGACAGCGCATCACCAGTTTCATCGCGTCGATGCCCGCATCGATGGACAGCAAGTAATGCACGTAACGCTGCCCGAACTTGAGCGCCGGAAATGCGTCATCCCAATTCAGCATGTGGTCAAAGTAGTAGCGCCAGGCAGCAAACTCATCCCGATCAGATGCAATCGCTTCTGCCAGGTGGTCAAGCGCGCCGCTTAGATTGTTGCGGCTGGCGAATCCGTAGGCATGACCAAGGTTGGCTTCGCGTTGGCGATTGTCGGTCGACCGGCGTTTGTCATCGGCTGCCGATTCGTCGGTGTGGATGTCCACTTCATCAAACAGTTTGAACGGGCGCAGGGCCCGACCCGTCAGACCGGCGGCGATCAGCGACAGTATGATCAGGATCAGCTCATAAAGCAGGATATGCACGCCCGCCAGCACCTGCGTCACGAACGCAACAACGATCACCGTGAACGGCGCAACCCAGTAAGTCTCGCGCGCACGCAGGATTAGGCGACCGATCGCCAGCGGATTGAGGCTTTCCAGGATCGAATGCGTGACCGTCAGGATCGCCAGCATCGCCGGGAAGATGATGAACACCAGCGCGGCCAACAACCAGGCCAGTGCGGTGTCACCGGCCGCGTCGAGCGTCATAAACAGCGCACCAGACCCCACCAGCGGAGCCAGCGGCCAGAGGCTCCAGATCTCACTGAACCAGCCGAAGTGGTCGGTGTGCAGCGTTTTCGGTTCGCTGCCGCGCATTCTCGCTTCGAGGTAGCCGATGACGAAACGCAGCAACACCGGCAACACGAGCAGCACCTGTGCCGCCATCGCCAATACCGCCGCGTCGGCGCGCAGCATGACCGCGACGGCCTCGCCAGCCAATCCCGCCGCCAGCAGCATGACCGCGAAGGTGAACAGCGCCAGCAGTATGCCCATCGTGCGGAACGGGTAGGTCAATTCGCCCCAGAATGTCGTGTCATTCACGACGGCGATCGTCCGCTTTCGGGACGGGGTCGTAACCGCTGCCACCCCAGGGATGACAGCGACCAATCCGTTTCGCACTCAGCCAGCTGCCCCGAAAGATGCCGTGGGTCTGCAGCGCTTCAATGGTGTACTGCGAGCACGTTGGCTGGAATCGGCAATTGCCGCCCAGCCATGGAGAAATTGCGAACTGGTACAGGCGCACCAGGGCAACGACAGGTTTCGCAAGCCATCGACTGGCAGCACCCGCCATCAGCTCGCCTCGACGGCCTCTTCGGCGTGGCGCCGAATCGCTGTCAGCATCGATGACAGCCCGTTTGAGCGCGTCGGGCTAAGATGCTGTTCCAGTCCCAGCCCGGCGACAAAGTCCGGCGCTGCCGCCAGAATGTCCTGCGGACGGCGGCCGCTGTAGATCCGCAGCAGAATGGCGATCAATCCGGACACGATGGCGGCATCGCTGATGGCGCGCAGCGTGAGACGTTCACCGTCCTTTTCTGCGACCATCCACACCTGCGACTGGCAGCCGCGGATCAGGTTTTCGTCGATCCGTTCGCCGTCCGGCAGCGGTGCCAGTCGCTTGCCCATGTCAATGATGTACTGGTAGCGATCCATCCAGTCATCGAAAAACGCAAACTCCTCGATCACGTCGGCCTGGGCCTGTTCGACTTCATTAGTCATGTCACGATCCTTCGTGTCATCCCCGACGCCACGTGGTGCCCTCTGCTCCATCCTCAATGCGTATCCCGGCCGTCGCGAGCTGCTCGCGAATCTCGTCGGCTCGCTGGAAGTTCCGGTCAGTGCGTGCCTGGTTGCGCTCGGCGATCAACGCGTCGATCGCGTCGGCCGACAGCTCGCCGTCGCCATCACCGGCAAACCAGCTTTCGACGTCGGACTGTAACAGGCCCATCAAGTCCCCCGCCGCGTACATCGATGCCGCCAGCGTCTCCTTCTCGGCCGCATCCGTTGACTTGTTCAGTGCCTTGGCGAGCGCGAAGAACTCGGCCATCGCCTTCGGCGTATTCAGGTCGTCCTCGAGCGCGTCGATCAGCGCGGGCGGCGGCTCAGCCGCGGCTTTGGCGGCGTCGCTAACCTGAATACCGCGCACGGCGCCGTACAGGCGATCCAGCATTTTGCGCGCCGAATCCACCGTCTCGTCCGACCAGTCCAGCGGTTGTCGGTAGTGGGCGCTCAGCAGCGCCAGCCGGATGACCTCGCCGGGGATGGTGTCGATCAGTTCGTGCACGAGCATGACGTTGCCGAGTGACTTCGACATTTTCTCGGAGTCGATGCTCAGAAAACCGTTGTGCAGCCAGTAGCGTGCAAACGGCGCGCCGTTGGCGCAGCAGCTTTGTGCTATTTCATTCTCGTGATGCGGGAACACCAGGTCCTGTCCGCCGGCATGAATATCGATGGTTTCACCCAGGTGCTTCGCCGCCATCGCAGAACACTCGATGTGCCAGCCCGGCCGTCCGCGGCCCCACGGTGAATCCCAGCCAGGCAACTCGGGCGTTGACGGCTTCCACAGGACAAAATCGTGGGCGTTCTTCTTGTAGTCAGCGACCTCGACACGGGCACCTGCAACCATCTCACGCAAGGATCGACGAGATAAGGCACCGTAGTCACCGTACTGCTCCACATCAAACAAAACGTGCCCGGACGATTCATACGCGAACCCCTTGTCGACCAGTGTGGCGATCATTGTGATCATCTCGCCGATATGCTGCGTCGCGCGCGGTTCCACGTCAGGCGGCAAAACACCAAGCGCCGCCATGTCCTCGTTGTAGATACGCATGAATCTCTCGGTGATTTCCGAAATCGGTTTGCCGGTATCGATCGAGGCCTGGTTGATCTTGTCGTCGACGTCCGTGAAATTGCGTGCAAAGGTCAGCGTATAACGACGTCGCAGCAGGCGCGCCAGCAGGTCGAAGACGACGGCGGGTCGCGCGTTGCCGATGTGCGCGTAGTTGTAGACCGTCGGACCGCACAGGTACATCGTGACCTCGCCGTCTTTTTGGGGCGTGAATTCGATTTTCCTGCCTTGCAGCGTGTCGTGTAGCCGAATGGTCATTGGGCGGTTTCGGGAGCGGTTACTGATACGGCCGGGGATAATAGCAATATTGCTGCCGGCGGCGGACCCCTGTATCCTCCGCGGCCCGTTTCGACACGACCAAACAGCCATTCAATGAGCGCAGCTGACGTTAAATTCCAGAAACGCCTGAGTATCGAGCAGGTTGAGGAAGGCGATGACCTCGCACCCAAGTTCGACGATCGGGGCCTGATCACCGTGGTGACGACCGACGCGGACAGTGGCGAGCTGCTGATGCAGGGCTACATGAACCCCGAGGCACTGCGGTTGTCGATCCAGACCGGCGAGGCCCACTACTGGAGCCGCAGTCGCCAGGTGCTGTGGCACAAGGGCGCGACCAGCGGCTTTGTACAGAAAATCCGTGAGCTGCTGGTGGACGATGATCAGGATTGCATCTGGCTGCGGGTCGAAGTCGCCGGCGGCGCCAGCTGTCACGTTGGCTATCGGAGCTGCTTCTACCGCAGCGTACCGGTCGGCCAGGACTTCGACCAGAGAAGCGCTGAAGGCAAAATCGATCTCGTCTGGACGGACACCGAAAAAGTGTTCGATCCGCAAGACGTGTACGGCGACGCGCCGAACCCGACGCAGCTGTAGTCAGCGCCGCCCTACCGGTAGCGTCGCTCGCCGCGGCGCCGTCGATCACGCAGCCGACGCGCCACCGGTTGCGGCTTCTGATACGCGATCGATTTGGCCTGGTAGACGTACTCGATGGTTCCGACCAGCCAGAACAGGTAACCGATCAACTCGAGAAACTCCTCGGCCGCAATCTTTACCGCACGTACGTATCGGTCGCCCATAATTGCCTGCCACAATGGCTCGTGCCCGATCAGATGCACCAGGCTGAACAGAAACACGCTGCCGCAAAACAGCAGGGTCAGACCGGGTGACGGCCAGCTGCGGGCGACGGCGATCTGGAAGCGCTTCCAGTGCCGATACAGGTAGGCAATCAGCAGCGCAGCGATAACAGCGATGACGACCTGGTAGAGTTTTTCGATCAGCAGGCGATCGAGCACATAGTCCATCTCGCGCAGAAAGACACCAACGGCAATACCGCCGAAGGTGAACGCGAGCGGCCGTTGCGACGGACAAAAATACGCCACCCACGCCATCAGACAGGCGCTGACCGCCAGGATCACCGGCTGCATGATCTCGATCGGGGAGAACTCGCTGGTGCCGAGCGAGTCGGTGACATTCACGAACACCTGCAGCTTCAGAAAGCCGGGATAGTGCACCTCAAGCCGGGTCAGCACCGCCAGTACGGTGGTGATGAACACGAAGTACAGCAAGTACCGAACCCAGGCCATACACCACTATACACCCTCGTCGTCAGCCCTCCGGCAGCAATCCGCGCTCGCTTAGCCACCTCCGCGCATCGTCCGCGTCCTGTTCGAACCAAGCCTGAGTTGAGCCCAGGCGAAAGCTGTACCCCCAGCTGTCCATGTCACGCATCAGCCGGGCCCGGCCAACACCGGGCAGTTGATCAGCGAGCAGGACCTGCAGGTAACACACGGCGCATTCCTCGAGATCGTCGCCACCGGCGTCGGTGTGCAACGCGTCACGGCGCTCGTCGTCCATACACAGGGCGTGGCACATCTCGTGCAGAAAGGAGTGCACCGGGGTGTCTTCGCGCACGTAGACGGTACGCCGGACCAGACCCGCCTCAGGGTCACCCCAGTAGCTGCCTGGTATTGTCTCGTTAAGGTCTACCGCGACCACCGCCAGGTCATATCGGCGCGCGAGCTCGCTCAGCGTTTCAAGGCCGACCTGCGCGACTGTCAGCACGGTGGATCAGATCGAATCAATCTGCTTGATCAGGATACGCACGAGGTCGGCGATGATCGCCTGGCGCAATTCTTCTTCTTCCGCGGCCTTACCCAGTACGAGGTTCTCATCCCACCGATAGTCTCGTGTCAGGCTGAGCAGGCGGGGTGTCACCAGGGTCTGCTCGCCGGCGACCAGCGAGTATTCCACGGTGTAGTAGACCTCGTACTCGGTCGGCACGTTGCGAGCCGACACCGACAGCACGCGCTGGCCGGTCTCTTCGAACAGGATGGTCAGTACCGCCGGTGCGTCACCGGCAACGGGCAAAACCTCGACGCCAGCATCGCTCATCGCGGCACCGAGTTCGCGGTAAAACGGACTGTAGGTGTCGGTGGTTGAAATGTGGGTGCCCGTCAGCACCGCATCGGGCAGCGAATACGCACCCTGCAACTGAAAGCCGCAGCCGGCCAGCAGCAGCGCCGCAAGACTGGTCGTTAGTCTAGACAACGATGTTCACCAGCTTGCCGGGCACGACAATCGTCTTGCGCACCGTCTGGCCATCGACAAACCGCTGCACATTGTCGTCCTCGAGCGCCAGGGTGGCGATCGATTCGCGGTCCGCATCCGCCGCAACCGAAATTCGACCGCGCAGCTTACCGTTTACCTGCACGACGATTTCCAGCTCGTCCTTGACCAGCGCCGACGCATCAACCGCCGGCCAGCGCTGTTCGATCAGCGGCGCAACGTGGCCGAGCGCCCGCCACAGTGTGTGACAGATATGCGGTGTGATCGGCGACAGCATGAGCACCACGGCTTCGAGCGCTTCGCGAACTACCGCACGCCCGTTGTCCGAGTCGTCGGAGAATTTGCCGACCGCATTCAACAGCTCCATCGATGCCGCAACGGCGGTATTGAACGTGTAGCGCCGGCCGATATCGTCGGAAATTTTGCCGATGGTCTCGTGAGTTTTGCGGCGCAAATCCTTTTGTGCTGCGGTCAGCGCCGAGCGGTCCAATTCGGGAACATCGCCGAGTTGCTCCTGCACCGCCGTCCAGAATCGTTTCAGGAAGCGAAAACTGCCGGCAACACCGTCGTCTGACCACTCCAGCGCCTGTTCGGGAGGTGCCGCAAACATCATGAACAGGCGTACCGTGTCGGCCCCGTAGTCGTTAATCAGGGCTTCCGGATCGACGGTGTTGCCCTTCGATTTGGACATCTTCGAGCCGTCTTTCAAAACCATGCCCTGCGTCAGCAAGCGCGTAAACGGCTCGTCGGTATCCGTCAGGCCTTCATCGCGCATCAGCTTGTGGAAAAAGCGCGCATAAAGCAGGTGCAGGATCGCGTGCTCCACACCGCCGGTGTACTGGTCGACCGGCAGCCAGTATTTCGCACGCTCATCGAGCATCGCCGTGTCGCAATCCGGCGATGCGTAGCGCGCGTAGTACCACGAAGATTCGAAAAAAGTGTCAAAGGTGTCCGTCTCGCGATGCGCCGGCTTGCCGCAGACCGGACAGGTCGTGTTAATGAACTTCGGCATGTCCTTCAACGGCGATCCGCCGCCGGTGACGGTCACGTCTTCAGGCAGAACGACCGGCAACTGGTCCTCCGGCACCGGCACCGCGCCACAGTCGTCGCAGTAGATAATCGGGATCGGCGTACCCCAGTAGCGCTGGCGAGACACGCCCCAATCGCGCAGGCGGTAGTTCACGCGCCGCTGGCCGCTCGCGGATGATTCGAAATGATCGGCAATCGCGTTGAACGCCTGATCGAAATTCATGCCGTCGTATTCGCCGGAATTGATCAATACGCCGCGTTCGACGTACACCGCCTCATCGATGTCGATCTCGCTACCGTCGGTGGGCGTAATGACCTGTTTGATAGGCAGATCGTGCTTTTTGGCGAATTCCCAGTCGCGCTCGTCGTGCCCCGGCACGGCCATCACGGCGCCGGTGCCGTAGCCCATCAGCACGAAATTCGCGACCCACAGCGGCACCGGCTCACCGGTCAGCGGATGCGTGGCATGGATGCCCAGCGGCATGCCGCGCTTTTCCATGGTTTCAAGCGTCGCTTCCTGGGCATCGGTCTGCTTGCACTGGTCGATAAACGCGGCAAGTTCCGGATTGTCGAGCGCCGCCTTGGTCGCCAGCGGATGCTCGGCGGCGACCGCCATGTAGGTCACGCCAAACAGCGTGTCCGGTCGTGTCGTGAAAACGGTCAACGGTTGGTCTTCACCGTCGACATCGAATGACAATTCGACACCTTCGGATCGACCGATCCAGTTGCGCTGCATCGTTTTGACGGAATCCGGCCAGCCGTCCATGTTGTCAAGCTCGGACAGCAGCTCGTCGGCATACGCCGTGATCTTCATGAACCACTGCGGAATCTCGCGACGCTCAACCAGCGCGCCGGAACGCCAGCCGCGACCGTCGATGACCTGCTCATTGGCGAGCACGGTCTGGTCCACCGGGTCCCAGTTCACGACCGAGTTTTTGCGGTAGACGAGGCCTTTGTCGAACAGCTTTGTGAACAGCCACTGCTCCCAGCGGTAGTACTCGGGTTTGCAGGTGGTGACTTCGCGCGTCCAGTCGTAGCCGTAGCCGAGCTGCTTGAGCTGGCCACGCATGTAATCAATGTTGGAGTAGGTCCACTCAGCGGGTGGCACGCCGCGCTCGATGGCGGCATTTTCGGCCGGCATCCCGAAGGCGTCCCAACCCATCGGCTGCAGCACGTGTTTGCCCTGCATGCGCTGGTAGCGGGAGATCACATCGTTGATTGTGAACACGCGAACGTGGCCCATGTGCAGGCGTCCGCTCGGGTACGGAAACATCGTGAGGCTGTAGAACTTGTCCTTGCTGTCGTCCTCGGTGACCTCGAAACAGCGGCTCGCATCCCAGAACGCCTGCGCTTCCTGTTCAACGACCTTCGGATTGTAGTGCTCACTCATGATGCTTGGGTGTCTTCACTCGGTAGTTCGCGAAGCGTACCTGAACGCTTTGCGGTACGCAGCAGCGGATTGATGCGGCTAGAGACTGGCCCGACTGCGTATCCAGAAGAAGCCGATCAGCAGGGTGCAAAGCAGGATAACGGGCCAGTTACCCCAGCCGACATAAGGCGTGGATCCGGTCATGGGCTGGACCATCCGGGTACCACTCCAGTCGGTGGCCTGCGGTCCGCGTTCGACAATGCTGCCGTCGGCATCGATGAACGCGCTGACGCCGTTTGGTGTCGAGCGCACAGTGGGCCGACCCACCTCGAGCGAGCGCATTCGCGCAATCTGCAGGTGCTGATGCGGGGCGATGGTGTCGCCAAACCAGCCGTCGTTGCTCACATTGACGATCAGCGATGCGTCGGGAAACGCATACAGTTGCTCGGCCGCATACGCATCTTCGTAGCAAATCGCAGTGGCCACCTTGACGCCGGACGCCGTCTCAAGCAGCGGCTGCACATCGTCACCGGGTGTCATGTCCTGGAAGTTCAGGCTGACACCGGCCATCCAGTCGCGCACGAAACCGGGCACCGGGAAGTACTCGCCGAACGGTACAAGGTGACGCTTCTGGTAAAACCGGATCGGTGCGTTACCCTTTAACATGGCAACGCTGTTGTAGGTGTGTGCCTCACCCCGCTCGCTGACAAACTGGAAGATCCCGAAGGCCACCGACTGGCCGTTGCGATTTGTCTCCCGCCGCAGTTCGCGCACCAGCTGGCCGAGCACCAGCTGATGTTCGTCCCAGCGCCGCGCCGGAATCGCGACTTCCGGCCAGACAACGAGATCGCTGCTCGACGCTCGGGCAGTGGCGTCTCGGTAGTACTCCACGGTCGGCAGGAAGTACTCCGGGTTCCATTTGTTTTCCTGCGGGATACCGACCTGCAGGACCGTGGTCCGTAAGGGGTCGCCGTCCGCTTCCGTCCAGTTCACAAAGCTCAGCGCGGTACCGGCCAACCACGGCAATAGCGCCAGCGTGACACCGACACCCCGTAAACCACCGCGGCTCATCGCAACGAGCACCAGCGCCGCCGAGCTGAAGACCAGCATGAAGGACGCACCGTAGACGCCGAATACCGGTGCAAAGCCTTTTATCGGCATGCCGACCTGGCTGTAGCCGATGGCCATCCACGGGAAACCTGTGAGCACCCAACCGCGCAACCACTCGATCATGACCCAGGCCGCCGGCGCCACCCAGATCAGGCGCAGCGGTTCGCCGTGCGACAGGGTATTCACCAGCCAACCGGTCAGCGCCATCCACAGCGCCATGATCGTCACAAGTCCGAGCATCAGCAGCAGACCCAGCGGCAGCGGCGCTCCGCCTTCGAGGACGATCGAGTTAATGACCCAGTAAGTGCCGGTCAGGAAAAGGCCGAAGCCGAACCAGAAGGCGTGCGACGCGGCGTCCCTGGGCGCCACCGTCAGCCAGACATACAGCACCGGCACCAGCAGCACGGGCAGCAGCAGCGACAGGCTGAACGGCGCAAAAGCGGTGGTGTATAAGGCGCCGAGCAGGAAAAAGATCAAACGGCTCGTTCGCGGCCGGTCGGCAGGCCACTGCAGGATCGAACCCTTGAATTCCATTCGGCTAGGCGCCTTCCCGCTGGACCTGCAGAGCATCGATGCGCCGCTTGTCGGCCTTGACGACAGAGAAACTGAAGCCCTCGATGGACAGCTTCTCACCGCGACGCGGGAGACGGCCGAGTTCGTGCATGACGAGACCGCCGATCGTGTCGTAGTCCTCGTCCGGGAACTGGCATTCGAAATACGCGTTGAAGTCCTCGATGCGGGTCAGCGCACGAACCTCGTAACTCGGCTGGCCGTTCTTCTCGCCGTCCGGACGAATGAACTCGGCTTCTTCCTGGTCGTGTTCGTCGTCGATCTCGCCGACGATCTCCTCGAGCACGTCCTCGATCGTCAGCAGCCCGGCGACACCGCCGTACTCGTCGACGACGATGGCCATGTGGTTATGGCTGTCGCGAAATTCTTTCAGCAAGGCGTTGAGTCGTTTCGACTCGGGAATCACGGCAGTCGGTCGCAGCAGGCGACGAACCGGGAATTCCTCGACATTGACCTTGCCGAGGTAACGCAGCAGATCCTTGGCCAGCAAGACGCCGAGGACTTCGTCGCGGTCTTCACCGATAACGGGGAAGCGCGAGTGGCCGGATTCAACAATGGTCTCCAGCATCTCTTCGAGGCTTTGCTCGATATCGATCACGACCATCTGCGAACGCGGCACCATGACATCACGCACTTGCGTCTCAGCCACTTCGAGCACGCCAGACAGCATGCTTTTCTCGTCGGGATCGATGTCCAGCTCAGGTTGCTGGATCAGTTCCTGGATTTCTTCACGGCTCCAGGGGTTTCCGGAAAACGCTCGCTTCAGGCGAGCCATCAGGCCGGTACTCCCGGTGCCGGTGGTACTTGGGGGTTTGTCGTTCATGGTTCCTGTCTGTACAGCGCAAGGCGCCGATCGGCCATTTTAGCAACGAATCAGCCGGTCGCTCCATAGGGGTCGGCAATTCCTGCCTGCCCCAGAATCCGGCGTTCCAGCGCCTCCATGGTGTCGGCGTCGTGCTCCTCGATGTGGTCGTAGCCCAGCAAATGCAAGGTTCCATGCACCAGCATATGCGCCCAGTGGTCGGACAGGGCCTTGCCCTGCTCATCTGCCTCTGCCCTGACGACCGGCGCGCAGACGACAATATCGCCCAGCTCGGTGTGCAGTTCGGCAGGTAATCCATCGATGACCTCGGCCGGAAAGGACAGCACGTTGGTGGGTTTGTCCTTGCCGCGAAAATCACGATTCAGCACCCGGATTTCGTCTTCGTCGACGATGCGCACCGTCGTGGTCGCACACCCCGGGTAATCGGCAGCGTCGAGCGTATTTTGAATCCAGCGTTCGACGTCGCGGGAGTCAGGAAGGTCGCCGGCCACCGATGTGACCTGCACCTCAATGCCCGGCCCGCCCGGCACGATCAATACTCGTCTTCGGCCGCCTCGTAGGCCGCAACGATTCGCTGCACCAGCGCGTGGCGGACGACGTCCTGCTTTTTGAAGAAGGTGAAGCCGACGCCTTCAACGTCGTCGAGTATGTCGATGGCGCTACGCAAACCGGATTCCTTGCCGCTCGGCAGGTCAATCTGCGTCACATCCCCGGTGACCACGGCACGCGAACCGAAACCGATGCGCGTCAGGAACATTTTCATTTGCTCCACGCTGGTGTTTTGCGCCTCGTCGAGCAGGACGAAGGATTCATTCAGGGAACGACCGCGCATGAAAGCCAGTGGCGCGATTTCGATGATGTTGCGCTCTATAAGACGCGTCACATGGTCTGCACCGAGCATGTCGTACAGCGCGTCGTACATCGGCCGCAGGTAGGGATCGACTTTCTGGGTCAGATCGCCCGGCAGGAAGCCCAGGCGCTCACCGGCTTCCACCGCCGGACGCACCAAGACAATGCGGCGGACCTGCTCGCTCTCCAGCGCTCCGACAGCGGCCGCCACGGCCAGGTATGTCTTGCCGGTGCCGGCCGGGCCGATGCCAAACGCCAGATCGTGTTTCGCCACACTCTTGAGGTAGCGCGTCTGGTTGGCACCACGCGGCCGGATGAGTTTCAGCCGCGTCTGGATGGCGCAGTCGTCGCTTTCATCCGCCGGCTGGTAATCGGATTCGTTCATCACGGTCTCTGACAGCATGATATGCACCCGCTCCGGATCCAGCCGCTCGGAATCGGTGAGCTCGAACAGTGTCCGGATCACATCGCCGCCGGCCTCGGCCGCGCCGGGACGCCCGGTGATGCGAAACAGGTTTCCACGACTGGCAATCTCGACGTTGAGTCGACGCTCGATCTGGCGCAGGTGTTCATCAAACTGACCGCACAAGTTGGCGAGGCGGTCGTTGTCGGCGGGTTCCAGGACGACGTCCCGGGAGATTTGAACGGCGTTCAAAAGGGTGTAAGACCTCGTTTCAGCGTATGAGCCCAACGGTGCCGCGTGGGCTGTCCCTTGGGAAACAGACTACCGCGACCGTTGCGGTATGGCAAAAATCAGGCGGCGATCGGCTTGACGAGTCGGCCGCGGAGGGAGTTTGGCAGCGCCTCGGTGATGACCACGTCGACGAAGCTGCCGATGATGCCCGGATCCGCATCGAAATTGACCCAGCGCATGTTTTCCGTGCGCCCGCTGACCTGCGAAGCGCTTTTTTTGGAGACGCGCTCGACCAGCACGGACTGCGTTGTGCCGATCATGGATTCGCTGATGGCCATCGCCTGCTGGTTGATGCGCGCCTGCAGAATCGACAGTCGCTCTTTCTTGATCTCGATCGGCGTGTCGTCAGCGAGGCTCGCCGCCGGCGTACCCGGGCGTGCGCTGTAGATGAAACTGAACGACTGGTCGAAGCCGACCTCCGCGATCAGGTTCATCAATTGCTCGAAGTCGCGGTCGGTTTCACCCGGGAAACCGATGATGAAATCCGACGACAGGGATAGACCCGGGCGAGCCGCCTTCAGGCGACGGATTTTCTGCTTGTATTCGATCGTCGTGTGGCCGCGTTTCATCGCGGCCAGTATCCGGTCGGAGCCGTGCTGCACCGGCAGGTGCAGGTAACTGGCAAGCTCAGGCACATCGGCGTAGGCCTGGATCAGGCTGTCGGTGAATTCCACCGGGTGTGACGTCGTGAAGCGAATCCGGTCAATGCCGTCGACCTTGGCGACGGCACGGGTCAACTCGGCCAGGTCGGCCACACCGCCGCTGTACATCGGCCCGCGGTAGGCGTTGACATTCTGGCCAAGCAGGTTGACCTCGCGAACGCCTTGCTCCGCAAGTCGCGCCACTTCGCTGACAACGTCATCGAAGGGTCGGCTGATTTCCTCGCCTCGCGTGTACGGAACGACGCAAAAACTGCAGTACTTGCTGCAGCCTTCCATCACGGATACAAACGCCGTGCAGCCATCGGCACGCGGCTCTGGCAGGCAGTCGAATTTTTCGATCTCCGGGAACGAGATATCGACCACCGACTGATGTTTCGCACTGACCTCGTCGACCATGGCCGGCAGGCGATGCAGTGTCTGCGGACCGAACACCAGATCGACAAACGGTGCACGCTTGGTGATGCCCTCGCCTTCCTGGCTGGCAACACAGCCGCCCACGCCGATCATGACGCCGGGCTTTTTGTCCTTGAACGGACGCCAGCGACCGAGCTCTGAGAACACCTTCTCCTGCGCTTTCTCACGAATCGAACAGGTGTTGACCAGCAGCAGATCCGCGTCACCGGCGTCCTGCGTCAGTTCATAGCCGTGCGAGTCACGCAGCACGTCCGCCATTTTTTCCGAGTCGTACTCGTTCATCTGGCAGCCAAAAGTTTTGATGTAGAGCTTCTTGGTCACGGGTGTTGAGTTCAGTTACTGGATCTGTCTGGTGTTAGTCGGAAAGTCGCTCAGGTGAATGCGGGCTCGTTCCCGGCGTCGCTGCGCGTCGCCTGAGCGGGACCTCGGCTAAAACGGGATGTCGTCGTCGAATTCGTCGGCCTTCGGCGGCGGAGGCTGGCTCGCCGGACCCGGGTCACCGCCCATCGGCGCGGAACCGCCGCCACCGCGACCACCGAGCATCTGCATTTCGTT
Source organism: Pseudomonadota bacterium (assembly GCA_039025835.1). Lineage (GTDB taxonomy): Bacteria > Pseudomonadota > Gammaproteobacteria > Steroidobacterales > Woeseiaceae > UBA1847. Next base: position 38,641 of record JBCCNM010000008.1, read on the forward strand.
GGCGATGACTTCGGTCGTGTAGCGATCGTTGCCGTCTCGGTCCTGCCACTTGCGCGTGCGCAGCGTGCCTTCGATGTAAACCTGCGAGCCTTTGCGCAGGTATTCTGCACCAATCTCGGCAAGGCGGCCGAACATGGCAACCTTGTGCCACTCGGTACGCTCCTTCTGCTCGCCGGTCTGCTTGTCCTTCCACGATTCGCTGGTGGCGATCGACAGATTGGTGACCGCGCCGCCTGACGGCATGTAGCGCGTGTCCGGGTCATTCCCTAGATTGCCGACGAGGATGACTTTGTTGATTCCGCGGGCCATTACGATCCCCTCATGTCCTTGTTTTTCGTGCCCCGGAAGGCCTCCGGGGGCGCACCATTGTAGTGGCTGGCCGCCCAATTGCCAGTCAGACTTCCTCGGCTTTTTGCGCGGTTTCCTGTGCGCCCGAGGCGAACGACTGCACCGTCAGCCAGATAAGCAGCATCAGCACACAGGCGAAAAACACCGGCGCCGGCGAACCACCGCCGATCAGTGCACCACCGACCAGCCCGCCGGTGAAGGCGCCGAGAAACTGCGAGCTCGAGAACACGCCGAGCGCCGCGCCGCGGGCATCGTCACCGGAAATCGTCGTGACCCGCGCCGGCAGGGCGGCTTCGAGAAAGTTGAAACCGGCGAAAAAGCAGGTCACAGCAACAAACACGGTCCAGACAGAGAAGCTCGTGAATGCGAGCATCAGCTGAGACACCAGCAGAAAGCCGACTGCAACAAGGACTGTGCTGCGTCGGCCCTGATGATCGTCCTTGTAGATCAGTGGCACGGTCACCAGCAGTGACGCCAGCAAGGCGCCGATGTAGATCGTCCAGTGTTGTGTGACCGGCAAATCCAGCCGGTTCAGCAGGACGAAGGGCAGCGCGACAAAGGTGGCGGTCAATACCGCGTGCAGGATGAAAATGTACAGATCGATGCGCAGCAGGCTCGGCCGGAACGCATCGCTGAACGACCAGTTCTGCGCCCGGACCTGGCCGCGGTCCGCTTTGGGCACTGAGAGCAAGAGGACGGCAGCAAGGCCGGCCGACGCGGCCCCGACCAGGAACAGTGACCGCACACCGAACCACGACGCGACCAGGGGCCCGACGCCCATCGCGAGCATGAAGGCGAGGCCGACGCCGACGCCGAAAATCGCCATCGAGCGGGTACGCACCGAGTCGCGACTCGCATCGGCCACCATCGCGCCCAGCGACGCAGAGATCGCACCGGCGCCCTGCAGCATACGACCGGCCACGATACCGTGGATGCCGTCCGCAAACGCGGCGATCAGGCTGCCGGCAGCAAACAGCGACAGACCAAACAGGATGACCGGCACGCGACCGATGCGATCGGATAACGCGCCCATCGGGATCTGCAGCAAGGCCTGAGTCAGGCCATAGCCGCCGACGGCGAGCCCGATCAGCAGCGGTGTCGCACCGTCTAGACTCTCGACATAGGGCGCAAGCACGGGCAGCAGCGCGAACAGGCCGAACATGCGCAGCATGCCGACGGTCGAAATACGGGCCACCGCCCGACGCTCGGCCGGCAGCATGTTTTTGTTTGTAACTTCTGTGTCGGTCATACGGCCTGCTTTTGCGCCTGCCGGAAGAGGCGGCGTATATTAACAGGTCGCTCCACCTATCTGGTTCCCTGATGAGTTCAATCGAAATCCGCGGCGCACGGACCCATAACCTGTGCAACGTCGACCTGACGTTGCCGCGTGACAAACTGATCGTCTTCACCGGCCTCTCCGGCTCCGGCAAGTCGTCGCTCGCCTTCGACACGATCTACGCCGAGGGCCAGCGACGTTACGTTGAATCGCTTTCCGCGTATGCGCGCCAGTTCCTGTCGATGATGGAGAAGCCGGACATCGACCACATCGACGGCCTGTCGCCGGCGATCTCGATCGAACAAAAGTCCACCTCGCACAATCCGCGCTCGACAGTGGGCACCGTCACCGAAATCTATGACTACCTGCGCCTGCTGTACGCGCGTGTCGGCATTCCGAAATGCCCGGATCACGACGTTACCCTGGAAGCGCAGACGGTCAGCCAGATGGTGGACCAGGTTCTCGAATTGCCGGAAGGCTCCAAGCTGATGCTGCTCGCGCCGGTCGTCGACAATCGCAAGGGCGAACATCTGGCGCTGATGCAGGACCTGATGGCGCAGGGCTTCATCCGTGCGCGCATCGACGGTGAGGTTTATGAGCTGGACCAGCCGCCGAAGCTGGACCTGCGCAAGAAACACACGATCGAGGCGATCGTCGACCGCTTTAAAGTCAAGGCAGACATGAAGCAGCGGCTCGCCGAGAGCTTCGAGACCGCGCTGAGACTGGCCGACGGTGTCGCAAAGATCGCCTGGATCGACAGCGACGACGCCGAGATTATTTTCTCCGACCGCTTCGCCTGCAACATCTGCGGCTACTCGCTGACCGAGCTGGAACCACGGCTGTTCTCGTTCAACAATCCGAACGGTGCCTGCCCCAGCTGCGACGGCCTCGGCGTCAAACAGTTCTTCGATCCGGACCGGGTGGTCGTCAACCCGTCCTTGTCGCTGGCCGGTGGCGCGATTCGCGGCTGGGACCGCAAGACGACCTACTACTACCAGATGATCAAGAGCCTGGCGGATCACTACGATTTCGACATCGAGACGCCGTTTAACGAGCTCCCGGAGAAATTGCAGAAGGTGGTTCTGCACGGCAGCGGCACCGAGAAGATCGATTTCTTCTATGCCAATACCCGCGGCATGCAGGTGAAGAAGAAGCACCGCTTCGAAGGCGTGCTGCCCAATCTCGAGCGGCGCTACCGCGAAACCGAGTCCGGCGCGGTGCGCGAGGAGTTGTCGAAGTTTCTGAACACCCAGCCCTGCCCCGACTGCGGCGGCACGCGACTGAATCGCGCCGCCCGTCACGTGTTTGTGGACGGTCACTCGCTGCCGGAAATCTCCGAGATGTCGGTCGGCGTCGCGAAGCGGTTTTTCGAGGACCTTAAGCTCGACGGCTGGCGCGCGACGATCGCTGACAAGATCGTCAAGGAAATCAACGAGCGGCTCGGCTTCCTATCCGACGTCGGACTGGATTACCTGTCGCTGGGCCGCAGCGCGGACACCTTGTCCGGCGGTGAGGCGCAGCGTATTCGCCTCGCCAGCCAGATAGGCTCCGGTCTCGTCGGCGTCATGTACATCCTCGACGAACCGTCGATCGGTCTGCACCAGCGCGACAACCAGCGCCTGCTGTCGACCCTGGTGCATCTGCGCGATCTCGGCAACACCGTGATCGTCGTCGAGCACGACGAGGACGCGATCATGGCCGCAGACCACGTCGTCGATATCGGCCCCGGTGCCGGCGTGCACGGCGGCCGCATCGTTGCCGCGGGCAGCCCGGACGAGGTCAAAGCCAACGAAAAGTCGCTCACCGGCCAATACCTGTCCGGCAAGCGACGCATCGAGGTGCCGGAGACACGCACGAAGCCGGAGAAAAAGCGCCAGCTGACCATTCGCGGCGCGAAGGGCAACAACCTGAAGAATGTGAATGTCGATATTCCGGTTGGCCTGATGACCTGCGTCACCGGCGTCTCCGGTTCCGGTAAATCGACATTGATCAACGACACGCTGTACAAGTCGGTCGCCAACGAGCTGAATCGCGCCACACACAGTGCGGCGCCGCACAAAAGCATCGGCGGACTGGATAATTTCGATCGCGTCATCGACATCAGTCAGAGCCCGATTGGGCGCACACCGCGGTCCAACCCGGCCACTTACAGCGGCCTGTTCACTCCCATTCGCGAACTGTTCGCCGGCACACAGGAGGCGCGCTCCCGCGGCTACATGCCAGGGCGTTTCAGCTTCAACGTCAAAGGCGGTCGCTGCGAAGCCTGCCAGGGCGATGGTGTGATCAAGGTTGAGATGCACTTTTTGCCGGACGTCTATGTCCCCTGCGACGTCTGCAAGGGGCAGCGTTACAACCGCGAAACCCTGGAGATTCGCTACAAGGGCAAGACGATCCACGAAGTGCTGGAGATGACCGTCGAGGACGCGCTGGATTTCTTCCAGAACGTGCCGGTGGTTGCGAAGAAACTGCAGACGCTGATGGACGTCGGGCTGTCGTACATTCGCCTTGGCCAGAACGCGACCACGCTGTCCGGCGGTGAGGCGCAACGCATCAAGCTCGCTCGCGAGCTGTCCAAGCGCGATACGGGCAGTACGCTGTACATCCTCGACGAACCGACCACCGGCCTGCACTTCCACGACATTGAAATGCTGCTGCGCGTGCTGCATCGCCTGCGCGATCACGGCAACACCGTATTAGTCATCGAGCACAACCTCGACGTTATCAAGACGGCCGACTGGATCATCGACCTCGGCCCGGAAGGCGGCGACGGCGGCGGTGAGATCATCGCCAGCGGCACGCCCGAAGACGTGGCGGCGACGTCGGGCTCTTTCACCGGTGAATTTCTGAAGCCGCTGTTGTCGACAGCACCCGATCGGAAGAGCGCCTGATTTCGCGACTCGTTGTCACCGCCGACGGCGGGCGCGTTCGAAACAGCGGATAGCGATCGTTTTAGTCGCCGTCCCCGCTGTGCAGGTCGCCTCCCAGTGAATCCATGCCGTAAGCGTCGACGTTGGGACTAGCGACGTCCGCCGAGATCTTCGTTGTCATGTTCTTGTGCACGACCGACTGGAAGATCAGCATTCCGATCGGCCCGAGAAACGGGACAATCCAGGCGACCAGACACTGTGCGACCGCCTGCGGCCTTTCCGAGTAGTCGAGCTTGATGATCACGACTGTGGCGATCGCCGCCAGTGCTGCATGGGTGTAAACGATGTAGTCGATCATTGTGCTCATGGTGGTTTTATTGGTCGATTCCGGCCTGCCGTGTAGCGGTTGCAAATGGGTTCATTGCACGAACCAAGGTTATCTCCCTATCGATTATCCGCGCTGTTGGACAGCTCATCAGGCGTGCCGGCAGTCGCGACCCCGCCGATGGTGGATCGTTACACATGTATTCTACAATCTGTGCCCCGATCGGTGCACACGCTCACACCTGTTCCGGCGCCAACTCCTGCCGCATCGCGCGCTCCACGTCAGCGATCTCATCGAGGTCGGGATACAGTTGCTTTGCGCGATCCAACGCACTGCTCGCTTCATCGGTGTTGCCAAGCCTGAAATTCGCCAAAGCCAGGTGAGCAGACACTCGAGCTTGTGATTCAGCCTTTTCCATGACGAATCGCTCATCATCGAGCAGTGCAATCGCATCGCGATATCGACCAGCCCGCAAAAAGTACGAACCCCTTGTCGCTCGCACAGCGAGCGAGACAGACATCAGCCGCAGCGCCGACTTTGTCAGAATATCGATACGCGGCAGATCACTCTCGTCACCCTGCCGAATCAGCAGGCACGAGAGATTGTTTTCAAGAGTCGCTCGAACCTCTGCAATCGGAGTCTGCAACAGCGCCCGCTCACAGAGTTGGATACCCTCAGAAAACCGCTTGGTGTCGAGCAGGACCGCACTGCCGAGAATAGCCATGTAAGGATCGGGCGGATCGCGATCAATTTCAGGCTGCAACAATCGGGCGGCACGTACGGGATCACCGTACATCCACTCGAGGTAGGCCTCACCACTCGTCACTTGCTCCGCAGCAGCGGTGATGTCGCTGTTGGACATGCCCAAATGTTGGAGAATTTGTCTCCCGTCACTGCTGACTACACCAAGTTGATTGGCTGAACCAAACGGGACGAGATTAAAAACGCCCAACAGTGTGTTTATCAGGGCGAACAGGAAAACAACCGACTCGAGCGTCTCGGAGCCAGACTCCGTCGTTACAAAATATCGCCAGAGTAAAACGGCGAGCAGCAGGTTCGCTGCGGGGCCGGCGAAGAAGATCAGAATCATGCGCCAGCGGTAGCCGCGTTTGGGTACATCATTGACGAGGGTCATGCCCTCGATCGGCAATGGACCGAACAGAAAAAATCGACCGTGCCATCGAAATACTCGCATCTGTAGACCACTGCCGAAGCTCAGGGCCACCACCTTGGCCCCGACCAGGGTCGCACCAGCAGCATGACCAAGCTCGTGCAGAAAAATACCCAGGAATGTCGCCAGCGGAATAGCTACGACAAAAGCCGCCGTCCCCTGCACACTCTCGGTAAACGCGGCGCCCCAAAACAAACCGGGGACAATCCAGCCGAGGATGGTCTTTGTGACGCTCGATGTGCGTTGCTCATAACTCATACACGTGACGCAGGTCTTGTCATTGCCTTTTACAGGCGGATCCGTGACCACAAACAGACTTTCGAGCGCCGATGTCGCACCACACCGCTTGCATTGGTACGTCACGGACTCCTGTTGTGTGTTGGTTGAGGTCAAGGTTCCACCCTACTGCGTAACTATCGACAGAGTTCCGAGAATCTATCGGCGGTTTTCCGGTACATGTGCACGCTCAATATCCGCTTTTCAGGGACGTATCAGAGGGCTGTTAGCGGTCAATCACAGGAGCCAGTGTTGGCTGGAGATTGGGCACCGTAAAGCACTTGACTCAAAATAGTCCGGCAAACAGCAACCAAGCAACAAAGACAATTCCCGCGACAGCAACAAGCGTGTAGTAAATTCTTGCGTTGAGGCTCCACCAGCGTGCGCGCCAGGCTATCGCCACACAAGCAAACGACACAAACGCTGCCGCCATTACAAGCCATGCAATGACGAAAACCCATTCGCTGACTGCAGGGACCCCGAATGCCAGAATATAGGGATTGTCCGACAGGGAGCCGAGCACAACAGACGCAAGTGCACCCAGGTACGCCAGACCGAGCAGTCCAACCAGGACCGCCAGCCATCTTGCACGAGTAGCACCTGGCGGGTGAGCAACGGACCGTCCGCGGATGCGCGCCCACGCCCAGGCACAGGGCCATACAACAGTCGCGGACACCATCAGTAATACAGCCATCGCAACAACCAGGATCGATGTCGGTAGTCGTTCGCCGCCAACCTGAGTCATCAACCGCGATATGCCGGGTTTCATGTCTACTTCTGTTACGAACTTCGGTGCCTGAAACGTTGACGTGCATGACGTATCGAGTGGTCTTTCAGGAGCATCAAGGAATTCACGAACCAGGTTCTGTGTACAGTCCCGGCTGGGTGATGCGGCATGCCCCGCACCGGGAACGATAACCAGTGTCCCGTTGGGCAAAGTCTCCGATGCCAGTCGTGCATCTCCTGGTGGTGTTATCGGGTCGTAGTCACCGGTGACCAACAATACCGGCACGTCGCTTTGAACAGGTCTTGCAAACTCTTCTCCTGCCCGCGCGGCGTGCCAAGCGTCACACAACGCGAGGTCATCCCGGCCTTCATTCCACATACGCAGCGCAGGATATGCGGCCCTGTCGGCTTCTATCGCCGCAGATTTCACTCGGCCCGTGGCCTCGAAGCACTGCACAGCCAGATAAAGGCCTCGTCTTACGTCATGCGGGTCTCCTACCAGGCCATCGGCCAGCGCTCGCAGAACGTCTTCATTCCTGGCGCTAACTTCACGAACCAGGAGAGGAAGCAATTCAACAAATCTGCCGTCATAGAGGCCCTGGAAAATACCTGCGGCCATGAGCGAGCCATCGATGACGATGCGCCCATCAGGGAACCGCTGAGTATCCGTCATGGACAATTCCACGGGTTCTGCCTCAAGGGCGACCAGCATTGCGTAGAAGTCCGCCTCGAGGCTGGGAAACGCCTCAGCACAGCTTAAGTCGGTTGCACATCGATCAAAGACAAGACGCAATGATCTGTCGAAATTCTCATGCAGACGGGTTTCTGAGGCATTCGGAGGGTAGACAGAGTCGACAATAACGCTGCGTATGCCTTTCGGAGCTTCGCGTAGCGAGACAAGTGCCAGACGTGTCCCATAGGAAACGCCGAACAAGTTCCACTCATCGACCTCAAGCGCAATTCGAAGGTCCGCAAGATCCTGGGCGCTTGTTGCGCTGTTGTAGTGGGCAAAATCGATGCCCTTCTCAAGCATCGACTCTCGGCAAGCCCTAACCGCAGCAAGCTCTTCGCGCCGTTGTTCGTCCGGTGACAGCCCCTGAAATCCTGCCGTCGTCAAGACGACATCCAGCTCGAGACAGAATGCCGGATCCGAGTAACCGATACCGCGCTGATCGAGGAAAATAAGGTCCCGGTCTTCCCGATATCGGTTCCAGAAAGGGCTGTCAATTCGCGCTGGAACGTACTGCAGAGTTGCACCCCCTGGCCCCCCATCAAGAAACACCAGTGGATCAGGTTTCGGTGAGTCCGAATGCGACTCCAGAATCGCTACCGCCAAACGAAGAGTTCGCACCTCTGGTTCGGCACGATTCTCAGGAACGGTAAGGTAACCGCACTTCAGGTCTCTCGTTTCTTGCGGTACCTCAAACGGGCAATCCGCGAATTCGAATTCCGGTCCGGCCGCTACCAACGCCGGGAAAAGACTCAGCCATAAAGCAACTAGAACGATATGACGCTTTGACTTCATTAGCTGACCCTCTATTGATTGCCGGTCTCATTGCTAGTTTGTCTTCGCAACAACTCCTAACACGAATATCTCGTTTCACCACTTAGTTGTCTCGGGTCAGGAATCGGCAGACTAGCAGACATTCCACGAACGAAGGACTACGTCCAGAAATACCCGTGCACCATTTTGCTAGCCGCTCACAACGAGCCTGTTTATTCGCGCTCGGACCAACCGTCAGTTGATCGGTTTCCTAGTTGAGAAAACTGGACCTTCACTGTCGGCTATCTTCTAGGTTTCTGAGGTCGGCTAACGGCCAGAAGCTGACATTCAGATACGCCTAAATGTCCGCATATATTGCTGCCATCATTGCGAGTACTGATACTGCTTCCATCGCAGAAAATATTCGATA
>JBCCNM010000009.1:0-47513 GCA_039025835.1 Pseudomonadota bacterium
CACTCAGCCACCTCTCCGAATTTTGTCGCTTTCGGGATGGATTCGATCCTCCCTGGGGTCGGCTCTCACCGCTGCGCGGCGCCTGCGGCGTCCAAAACGCTCACGCGTTTTGTCGAACCCCCGATACGGTATCACCGTACACTCGCTTGTCCTGGGCGAGCACCTTAAACCACTCAGCCACCTCTCCAAATTTTGCTCTTCCGTACCGCTAGGGCGCTTCCGTCTCGGAAGACTCCTGCTGCTGCGCCTGTTCATCCGCTTCACGCTTCTTGCGAATCTCTTCGAGATAGCGCGGTGGAATGTCCAGGCATGGATCGCCGGGATTCCGCGGCTTTGCAGCGGCGGCGGATGGTACCGGCATTTCCCGGGACAGGTCCAGTTGGTCATAGCCGTCTGGTGCAACAACGCGGTCGGACTCGGTGGCCTGCTGGTATTTGGCAGGTTTGTCACAGCTTAGATCGATATAACTGTTGCAGCCGCTCAGCAGTGCAGCAACGAAAACAAGTGGCAGTGTCTTTTGCATACGTCTAGTTCACGTCTATGCCGGCGTTGCTCATCGCGTTTCGCACGGCGTCATGGTGTTCGCTGCCGAGTTCAGTCAGCGGCAGTCGAAGTGTCGGTTCTATCAATCCCAGGCGGGCGACGGCCCATTTCACGGGTATCGGATTGGATTCCAGGAACAGCGCAGAGTTCAGCGGCTGCAACGTGTCATCGATGGTCTTTGCGGCTGCGGCATCACCGCTCGCCGCCAGCTTGCACAGCGAAGACATCAGGCTTGGCGCCACGTTGCCCGTCACGGTGACGACGCCATGACCACCGGCCTGCACGAAAGGCATCACAGTAAAATCATCGCCGCTGTAGTAACGGAAGTCGCCGTCGACACGTTCCTGGATCGCTTTCAGTCGGCTGATATCACCGGTCGCCTCTTTGATGCCAAAAATGTTGCCGTGCTTCGCCAGTCGGGCAACGGTATCCGGGAGCAGGTCGGCAACGGTGCGACCCGGGACGTTGTACAGCATGACCGGCTTGGACGCGGCGTCGGCGATCGTCGAGAAGTGCCGAAACAGGCCCTCCTGCATCGGCCTGTTGTAGTACGGCACCACCACCAGGTAGGCGTCGAGGCCGGACCCGGCCACCGACTTCGAGAGATCCACGGTCTGCGCTGTGGAATTGGATCCCACACCGGCGATGACCGGCAGGCGGCCGTCAGCGAGTTCGACGGCGCGGTGGATCAGCTCGACGTGCTCTTCCTTCGCAAGGGTCGCAGACTCTCCGGTGGTGCCGGCCACAACCAGGCCTTCACTGCCGTTTTCGACATGAAAATCGATCAGACGCTTTAAAGCGGCGTCATCGACCCGATTATTTGCGTCAAACGGGGTCACCAACGCGACCAAACTACCGGTAAACAAAGGATTTACTCGCCAAAAATAAGGCGGCGATGTTACTGTTCGAGGCCCGACGAGGCAAGCCAGCCGGGCCGTAAAACGCCCACCCAGCAGCAGGACGGCCGGCCTTCGGCCAAACTCGAAAAACAAACCACTCTGAACACCAACATGTCACAACTCATAGTCATATCTGCGATCGGCAGCGATCGTCCCGGCGTCGTGCAGGAAATTGCCAAGGTTATTCTGTCCTGCGGCGGCAACATTGAAGAAAGCCGGATGACGACGCTCGGCAACGAATTCGCCGTTCTGATGCTGGTGTCCGGAAAGTGGCACACGCTGAATCGCTTGGAAACCGGGCTGGAAAAGCTCGGCGCCGACAGCGGCCTGACCTTCGGCATCCGCGAGACTGGCGAGAAAGCGATCCGGGAAGACCGGATGCCCTACGCCGTCGACGTCATCAGCCTCGATCAGCAGGGCATCGTTTTCGAGCTCGCCAGCTTCTTCTCGGCGCGCGACATCGAGATCGCTGACGTTGCGACCCGCCGCTATTCGGCAGCGCACACCGGTGCACCGATGTTCGCCGTGCAAATGGCGGTCAACGTACCAAGCAAGCTGCACGTTTCCCAAATGCGCGAGGAATTTCTCGAGCTTTGCGACCGGTTGAACCTGGACGCGATCCTCGAACCCGTCAAAACCTGATTGATTCGGAGATTGAACATATGAGCGGACCCCAACTGAACCGGGTCGTTGGTGACTTCAAGGCAGACGCCACCGGCGACAAGACCATCAGCCTGAAGGCAATGCGCGGCAAAAACGTCGTCATTTACTTCTACCCGAAAGACGCGACGCCGGGCTGCACGCAGGAGGGCCAGGATTTCCGGGATCTCTACAAGCAGTTTTCCAAGGCCAATACGGAAATTTTTGGCGTCTCGAAAGATTCCATTGCGTCGCACGAGAAATTCAAGGAAAAACAAGGGTTTCCGTTTGATCTGCTGTCCGATCCGGACGAAAAACTGTGCCAAAAATTCGATGTCATCAAGGAAAAGAACATGTACGGTAAGAAATATATGGGCATCGAACGCAGCACCTTCCTGATCGACACAGACGGCAAGTTGCGCGAGGAGTGGCGCAAGGTCAGGGTCAAGGGACACGCCGACGCCGTTTTGGAGGCGGTGAAGGCACTTTGAAAATCAACGACCGGACCTGACGGAACACAGCCTGAGACAAGGAGTCTCAACAGGATACGGACACCCGGACTGACCTGAATGCGAATACTGCAGACGACAATCGCGATGACCAGCCTGCTGTGCCTGCTTTCAAGTGGCGCCGTCGCGCAGGACATCCGCCTGCCGGACATGGGCAGCCCGGCGGATGCCGTGCTGCCAAAATCCGAGGAGGACCGTATCGGTCGCGCGATCATGGCGCAGATTCGCCGCAGCGGCGAAGTCGTTGAAGATCCGCTGATCACCGAGTACATCAGCGACGTCGGCGCACGCATCGGTGCACACGCCAATGACGGCGCCCATACCTTCTCGTTTTTCGTTGTCGACGACTCCAACATCAACGCATTTGCGTTGCCGGGCGGATTCATCGGTATTCACACCGGCCTGCTGCAGGCCACCCGCAATGAAGACGAGCTGGCCGGTGTCATCGCCCACGAAATCGCACACGTCACACAGCGTCATATCGCCAGGGCGCTGCACGCCAATCAGCGTCAGAGCCTGCTGTCGACCGCTATCATGCTCGGTGCGATCGTAGCCGGCGCCGCCGGCGCCGGGGGCGACGTCGTGCAGGGTGGAATCGCCGTGGCCCAGGGCACGGCCGCACAGCAGCGAATCAACTTTACCCGCGCAAATGAACACGAAGCAGATCGGATCGGCATTCGCGCACTTGCCGACGCCGGCTTCGACCCGAACGGCCTCGCCACGTTTTTCGAGGTTTTGTCCCGACAGCAGCCGGCGGATCTGAGGATGCGCCTGCCCGAGTTTCTGAGAACGCACCCGGTCACCACAGAGCGCATCTCTGAAGCCCGCAACCGGGCTCGAAATCTGCCGCGTATCGACAGCGACGACTCGGTGAACTATGGCATCGCCAAGGCACGCGCAAAGGTAGCGAGCTTCCGACGCACGGAAGAAGCAGTAACATTCTACGAGAGCAAGTCGCTGCTGCGAGAAACCGACGCGGACCGCTATGGCCGTGCCTATTCCTACCAGATGGACGAACGTTTTCGCGACGCCCTGCCCCTCTATGAATCGCTGGCGGAGAAAGACCGCACTGTCATAGCCTACCGTATGGGTCTGGCAGAATCGTTGCTGGCGCTGGAACGCAACCGCGAGGGTCTCGAGGCCTTCGATGAAGCCCTCGCCCTGTTTCCACGCAATGTGCCGTTGGTCATTAGCTATGCCGAGTGGCTGGTGCGTCTCGATCGCGCGGACGATGCCCACTCGATCCTGCTGGATCTGCTGAATACGGTCCCGCCAACACCTGCGCAGGTGCGTCTGATCGCGCGTGCGGCCAACGACGCCGGCGACCGCGCCGAGTCGCTGTACTATCTGTCTGAGTACCGGCTGATGACCGGTGATCTGCCTGGCGGTATCAACATGCTGCAGCAGGCGCTGCGCCTGCCGGGGCTGGACGAAATCCAGCGCATCCGATTCCAGGCACGCATCAATTTTATTCGCGAATTTATGACCGAAGAGCAGATTCGCAACTTGCAACGCGAGCGTCAGCCCGGAGTCACGGCGTCGCTCAACTGACCACGGGAAATACCCGATGAACCTGATGCATCGCTGCGTTTTAACGGCAGCTCTGTGTGTAAGCCTGGCGGGCTGTGCTGGCACGCCATCCACCGCGAAAACCGAGGACCCTTTTGAGAACACCAACCGAGCGGTGCATTCGTTCAATACGACAGTCGATCGCTACAGCCTGAAACCGGTCGCCAAAGCCTACCGTGCTGTGCTGCCCGGCTTCGCGCGACAAGGGATTTCGAATTTCTACGCCAATCTCACAACCCCGGCGTCGTCGTTGAACAATTTTCTGCAGGGCAAGCCGCAGTCCGGTATGACCGAGCTGTCGCGTTTCGTATTTAACAGCACGGTAGGCATCGGCGGCCTGGTCGACGTTTCGGCCATGAGCGGTGTCGAGGCGGAAACCGAAGATTTCGGACAGACCTTCGCCGTCTGGGGCGTGCCGTCCGGCCCGTATATCTACCTGCCGTTCCTGGGACCGAGCACCGCGCTCGATGTGGCCGCCTGGCCGCTGGATTTCTTCTCCAACCCGGTAAATCTGATTGACGATAGCGGCACGCAGGACAAGCTGCGGGTGCTGGATATCATACAGATTCGAGCGCAACTGCTGGCAGCGGAAGGCTTGCTCGAGGACGCAGACGACCCCTATATCGCTCTGCGTGAAGCGTACCTGCAAAACCGTCTGTACCGGATATACGACGGCGACCCGCCGATTTCAGATGAAGAAGAAGACTTGTTTAACGAATTCTTCGACGAGGTCGAAGACGACTGACCCGGAGACGGGTATCAGGATTCCGGCGACTCGATGAAGCCCGACCAGCGCTCACCGCGCGACAGCAGTGCATCCACTTCAGTGGTGCGAGCGATGGCAAGAATGCGCTCGGGCATAGCCGTGAAGCGAATCTCGCGAACCGTGTGGTTTGCCCAGGTGATCCACTCCAGCAACAGTGCCAGCCCGGCTGAGTCAGAACGGGTGACACCGGATAAGTCCACCTCCAGACGAGTGTGTTGACCGAACTGTCTGCCGCTGTCGTCGAGGATACTCTCGACAGTGGTGAAGGTCATATCACCGGTCAGAGCAAACTGCCCGTCGCCCCTGTCTTCCAGTGTGTAGCTACTCACCGCTGGCCGTGTCCGTCTCGCTCTCCAGACGCTCGATAACGGCGTCCAGGCTGCTCGAACGAATTTCAGAATCCACCTCGGCACGGAAGTTGCGAATGTAGGACACGCCCTCGATGGTAACGTTAAACATCTTCCAGTCATCACCACGCCGCACGAGGTCGTAATTCACCGGCACCTTGGTACCGTCACCCAGCTGCACTATGGTCTTGACCTGCGTGCGACGCTTGCTGTCGTCACCGCGGAAGGTCAGAACCTCAATCTTGTCTGAGTCGAACTCAAGGACACCGTCCGCGTAGCGATGCAGCATGTTGTTGTAGAACGCATCGATAAAGCGCGTTTGCTGCTCTTCGGACGCTGTCCGCCAGTGCCTTGCCAACACGAGCTGTGCCGCAAGCTGACGGTCGAAACGCGGCAGCAGAATGTCGTTGATCACCGCGTACAGTGCGTCCCGATCAGCAGCCAATTCCTCTTTGCGGCCATCAAGCCGCGTGGCCAGTTCGCTCACCGCCTGCTCGATGACAGCGTTAGGTGAGGCTTGCGCCGTGGTTGCGGCTGCGAACAGCAACACGGCTATCATCGCTGAGATGCCGCCGCTGGTAGAAATCTTAGTCTTCACTGCTTGAGTCCTCGGATCCCGCGTTAAGCAGGAACTTGCCGATCAGGTTTTCCAGAACAATGGCAGATTGGGTAAAGAACACCTCGCTGCCGTTTTCCAGATATAGGTCAGAACCGCCGGCTTGCAAGCCGATATACTGACTACCAAGCAGGCCCGCCGTCAGGATGCTCGCATCGGAATCCTCAGGAATCTGGTCGTAGCGACTGTCTATCTCGAACAGCACGACGGCCTCCAGCGTATCCGGGTCGAATTCCACCGAGCTGACCCGACCGATCGTTACACCCGACATCGCCACCGGTGCGCGCGTCTTCAGGCTGCCGACATTCTCGAATCTTGCCTCAACGGTATACGTCTCAACCGACGAAAAATCGTTACCACCGGTTGCCTTCGTCGTCAGGAAAAACAGCGCCCCGATGCCCAGCAGGGCAAACAGCCCTGCACTCAGTTCCACACTTCGCGTCTGTTGCATAAGTCGTTCCTACAGCACGTACAGGAAATACACAGTAATCATGAAATCAAGGACCAACACACTGATCGCGGTGGTAACAACGGTGCGTGTTGTCGCCCGCCCGACGCCTTCCGCCGTCGGCATCGCGTTGAATCCTTCCCAGACGGCGATCAGGCTCGCCGCAATCCCGAACACAATACTCTTGGTAATGCCTTCGTACACATCCTTCGGCGCAACAGACAGCTGCAGCTGCTGCCAGAATGCGCCGATATCCACACCGAGTTGCTCAACGCTAACAAGGTGGGCGCCGAGCAAACCGATACTGGTAAACACCGCAACCAGCAGCGGCATGGCGATCACTCCGCCGAGAAACCTCGGCACCACGACGCGTCGAATTGGATTCACGGCCATCATTTCCATCGCCGACAACTGGTCAGTGGCTTTCATAAGGCCAATCTCGGAGGCGAGCGCCGTGCCGGCGCGGCCGGCAAACAGGAGCGCGGTGATCACCGGCCCCAGCTCCTTGATCAGTGACAAAGCCGCAACAGCGCCGACGGAGTCTTCGGCATTGAAGCGCGCGAGGTTGGCGAAGCCCTGGAGGCCCAGCACAGCACCGACGAAGAAACCGCACACCATGATAATAATCAGCGACAGACTGCCCGAGTTGTGCACCTGTGCGACCACCAGCGAGAAGCGGCGGAAGAAAACCCTCGGCGTATGCCGTAGCAGGTTCAGTGCAAACAGGACGAACGCACCGAACGTGCGTACGAACCCCAGCAACTGGTAGTAGAGCTCTCTCAGCATGTGGCTATTCCGAATCCTTGCCGAGCAGCTGCTCTGCGTAGTCCGGTGCCGCAAAATGAAAGGCGACCGGACCATCCGCCATGCCGTGCATGAATTGTTTGACGAGCTCGGAGCTCGTGCGGTTGAGCTCTTCGGGCGTGCCGCGTGCGGCGACCGTACCGTCTGAAATCAGGTAACTGCAATCAGATACCGTGGATATCTCCTGCACATCATGGCTCACGAGGATGCTGGAAATGCCGAGCGCGTCGTTCATCTTGCGCACCAGTCGCACGATCACGCCCATCGAAATCGGGTCCAGCCCGACGAACGGTTCGTCGTAAATCAGAATTTCAGGGTCGGTCACCATGGCGCGGGCGAGCGCCACGCGACGCGCCATACCACCGGACAACTCAGCGGGCATCATCTCCGCCGCACCACGCAGGCCCACCGCGTGCAGTTTGGTCAGCACGACGTGGCGAATCAGACGGTTGGACAGGTCCGTGTGCTCGCGCAGTGGAAACGCCACATTCTCGAACACGGAAATGTCCGTCAACAGCGCCCCGTTCTGAAACAGCATGCCGAACCGTCGACGGAGTTCGTAGAGCTTGTCGATACTGAGTTTGGCGATATCCACACCGTCAACAAGGATGTGGCCCCGTTCCGGGATGAGCTGACGCGTAATCAGGCGCAGTAGCGTGGTCTTGCCGGTGCCGCTGGGACCCATGATTGCGGTGACTTCGCCGCGCCTGATGTCGACATTCAGGCCTTTAAAGATCGCACGACTGCCCCGCGAATAATGCAGGTCGCGAATCTCGATAATGTTGTCAGACGAAGAAGCCATGCGTATCCCGGTCGGCGACGAGCGCGAAGAATAGCAAATATCAACGTCGCTCAAACTAGCCAAAAGGTATTAATTTTTTACAGTCCGGAGAACTGTCACAAACCGTATCCAACCGACCTCGGCGTAGCCTCAGGGCTTAAATAGTACTAAAATGGTCCCGTTTTTAGTCGAACTCTGACATATGCTTCGAATCAGCAAACTGACCGACTACGGCACCGTGGTTCTTGCGAGCCTCGTAAACAGCCGTCACAAGGTGATCAGCGCCGCCGAGATTGCCGGGCAGACCGGTATTTCGCTGCCGACAGTCAGCAAGCTGCTGAAAACACTGGCGCGAGAAGGGCTCGTCGAATCCGCACGCGGTGCCAACGGCGGCTATCGCCTGTCGCGTGACCCGGAGCGCATCAGCGCCGCGGACATTATCGAGGCACTGGAAGGACCTATCTCCATCACCGAATGCCTGTCGAGTGACAGTCACTGCGACTATCAGCAACAGTGCAGCCCGTGCAGCGCCTGGCGAAGCGTCAACAACGCAATTCATGTGGCGCTGAGCGAAGTAACACTGATCGACCTTGCGAACGATGCCAGTCGCCCGCAAGTGATGCAGTTCGGCGGTATGCCGATCACCGTAGAACGAACGGTCTGAGCAACCGTCTTTAAGAGCAGAGCAGACATGGCAGCAGAAAACGAACAACTCGACGACCTCGTCAACAAGCGTTACGAGCACGGGTTCGTCACGGATATTGAAACCGAGTCCCTGCCCCCGGGCCTCGACGAAGATGTTATCCGTGCGATCTCGGCTCGCAAAAACGAGCCGGAGTTCATGCTGGAATGGCGCCTGAAAGCGTATCGCCAGTGGCTGGAAATGTCCGAGCCGCAATGGGCGCATGTCCACTACCCGCCCATCGATTTCGATGCGATCTCTTACTACGCCGCGCCAAAATCGGATGAAGATCGCCCCAAGAGCCTCGACGAGGTCGATCCAAAGTTGCTGGAAACCTACGACAAGCTCGGTATACCGCTGCATGAGCGTGCACGGCTGGCCGGTGTCGCCGTGGACGCGGTGTTCGACAGCGTGTCGGTTGCGACGACTTTCAAGGACAAGCTGGCGGACGCGGGCGTGATTTTCTGCTCGTTTTCTGAAGCCGTGCAGGAACATCCCGAACTCGTCAAAAAGTACCTCGGCAGTGTGGTACCGCAACGCGACAACTACTACGCGGCGCTGAACTCGGCAGTCTTCAGTGACGGTTCCTTCGTCTACATTCCGAAAGGTGTTCGCTGCCCGATGGAACTGTCCACCTATTTCCGCATCAATGCAGCGAATACCGGTCAGTTCGAACGTACCCTGATCATTGCCGACGAAGGCAGCTATGTCAGCTACCTGGAAGGCTGCACGGCGCCGATGCGTGATGAAAACCAGCTGCATGCCGCGGTGGTCGAGCTGGTGGCTCTGAAGGATGCCGAGATCAAATACTCGACAGTGCAGAACTGGTATCCGGGCGACGAAGACGGTAAAGGCGGTATCTACAATTTCGTGACCAAGCGCGGCGATTGCCGCGGCGCCAATTCGAAAATCTCCTGGACCCAGGTCGAAACCGGCTCGGCCATCACGTGGAAATATCCGAGTTGCCTGCTGCGCGGCGATAATTCGGTCGGCGAATTCTACTCGGTGGCCGTTGCCAACAACCTGCAGCAGGCCGACACCGGCACGAAGATGATTCACATCGGCAAAAACACGAGCAGCACAATCGTGTCGAAAGGCATCTCGGCCGGCAAAGCACAAAACGCCTACCGCGGACTGGTCAAAGTGATGCCGCAGGCGGCCAGCGCCCGTAATCACACGCAGTGCGATTCCTTGCTGATCGGCAAGCAGTGCGGCGCCCACACATTCCCCTACATGGAGATTCGCAACGAATCGGCGAAGGTCGAACACGAGGCGACCACGTCAAAAATCTCCGAGAACCAGCTGTTCTACTGCCGTCAGCGCGGTATCTCTGAAGAAGACGCTGTGAACATGATCGTCAACGGCTTCTGCAAAGAGGTTTTCAAGGAACTCCCGATGGAATTCGCCGTTGAAGCCCAGGCTCTCCTCAACGTCAGCCTCGAAGGCGCCGTTGGCTAACCGGACATCGCAATGCTCGAAATCAACAACCTCAAAGCCACTGTCGGCGACACTGAAATCCTCCACGGCGTCGATCTGTCCGTCAATGCCGGCGAGGTTCACGCCATCATGGGCCCCAACGGGTCCGGAAAAAGCACACTCGCGCAGGTCATCGCCGGGCGTGACGACTACGTGGTCACGAATGGCAGCGTTACGCTCGACGGCACCGACCTCCTCGGTCTCGAACCCGAGGAGCGGGCTCACGAAGGCGTGTTCCTTGGCTTCCAGTACCCGGTCGAAATTCCCGGCGTGAACAATGCCTACTTGCTAAAGGCTGCCGTCAACGCAAAGCGTGCCCACCAAGGCGAGGACGAAATCGACGCCTTCGAGTTTTTGAAGCTCGCCAAGGAGAAGATGGCGCTGCTTGGCATGGATCCGAAATTCCTCAATCGCGGCGTCAACGAAGGCTTCTCCGGCGGCGAAAAGAAGCGTAATGAAATTCTGCAGATGGCTATGCTGGAGCCGCGTCTGGCGATTCTCGACGAGACGGACTCCGGGCTCGACATCGATGCCCTGAAAGCGGTTGCCGAGGGCGTTAACGCACTGCGCAATGCCGATCGAGCTATCGTGCTCGTTACGCACTACCAGCGACTGCTCGACTACATCCAGCCGGACTTCGTGCACGTCCTCTCCGACGGCCGCATCGTCCGCTCCGGCGACAAGACACTGGCGACCGAGCTCGAACAAAAAGGCTACGACTGGCTCAAGGAGGCCGCAAACGCATGAGCGATCTAGCCGATCTCGCGCGGGTCTCTGCCAGTCTCGGTCCGGATGCATTGTCCGAGTTGCGCGCCAGGGCAGCAGAGCAATTTGCGCGTGACGGTTTTCCGACAACACGTGCGGAAGACTGGAAGTACACCGACCTGAAGCTGGCGCAAAGTGTCACACTGGATGCCCTGGGCGGCAGCGATGCTGAGTCCTTGGCGACGATCGACCTGCCGGACATTGATGCGCACTGGTTGGTGATCGTTAACGGCCGCCCGGTAACGCCGTCGAGCGCAGCAGCCGGCGGTGCACAGATCAGCCTGCTGTCTGAAGCCAATCTCGACCTTCGCTATGACCTGCCGTTGTCTGACCTGAACCTCGCTCTGCTAAGCGATGGCCTGCATATCCGGATCCCTGAAGGCATCACCGTCGACAAACCGATCGGACTGCTGTTCATCGACAGCAGTGGCGACCGCCCGCTCGCGGTCCAGGGACGGGTCATTGTCGACGTCGAAACATCCGCCGTCGTGGACATCGTCGAGGTACACAACTCGTCGGGTGCCGGCACAGTGTTTGCCAATAACCTGCTCGAACTGAACATCGCCGACGCCGGGCATGCCAGCCACACACGTTTACAGCTTCGCGACCGCGAGCATGCACACACGGCGCGCCTGCAGGTGGCCTGCGGACGTGATTCGGTGTTTCGCCACTTCGCCCTCGACAGTGGCGGCAAGCTCGCACGCAATGACCTGACCGTCGACTTGTCGCATGCCGGGGCTGACGTCGAATTCAACGGTCTGTTCCTTGTGGACCAGGACCAGCACGTCGACAACCACACGAGAGTGGATCACCGCGTCGGACCCGCAACCTCGAGTCAGGAATACCGCGGGATCATTCGTGGCCGCGCCGTCTGGAACGGCAAGGCGATTGTTCATGAAGGCGCCGACGGCACCGATGCAACGCAGTCCAACCACAATCTGTTGCTGACCGCGGGTGCCGATATCAATGCCAAGCCGGAGCTTGAGATTTACGCTGAAGACGTCAAATGTGCGCACGGCACGACGGTAGGCCAGCTTGACGACAACGCGGTGTTCTACCTGCGTTCGCGCGGTCTGGACACCGACCAGGCTCGCCAGCTGATGACACAAGCGTTTGCCGCGTCAGTCGCGGCCAGCAACCCGATCGATGAATGCCAGGCGCTGATCGATACACACATAGAATCGTCACTGAACGCGTTGTTGCGCCGAGGAGACCACTGATGCAGGCACAACCGCAGGCAGACATTGACGTGAATCCGTATCGCGCCGACTTCCCGGCGCTGGACCAAAGCATCAACGGAAGACCGCTGGCGTTCCTGGACAGCGCGGCCTCCGCGCAACAGCCAGCCTCGGTCATCGATGCCGTTGCCCATTACGCCAGTAAGAATCATGCCAACGTGCACCGGGGTATTCACACACTGAGCCATCGAGCGACAGACGCCTATGAAGGCGCCCGCGACAAGATCGTCAACTTCATTAACGCCGCGTCGCGCAGCGAGGTTGTGTTTACCAAAGGCACGACAGAGGGTATCAATCTGGTTGCGCAGAGTTTTCTGCGGCCGCGCCTGAAAGCCGGTGACCGCATCGTGATCACGCAGATGGAACATCACGCCAACATCGTTCCGTGGCAGATCGTGTGTGAACAAACCGGCGCCGAGCTTGTCGTCGCGCCAATTGATGAAACGGGTACGCTCGACAGCACGGCGCTCGTCGCGCTGCTCGATGATCGCGTGAAGATCGTCGGCGTCGGCCACGTGTCCAACGCGCTGGGTACCATCAATCCTGTCGCAGAAATCGTCGAGCGATGCCATGCGCACAACATACCGGTGCTTATCGACGGCGCGCAGGGCGTGCCGCATGCAAAAGTCGACGTGCAGGCACTGGACTGCGATTTCTATGTGTTCTCCGGACACAAAATGTACGGGCCGACCGGCACCGGCGTGCTGTACGCCAGGGAATCCACACTAGACGCGATGCCCCCGTACCAGGGTGGCGGCGACATGATTTTGGAAGTGCGTTTCGACGGTACCGTGTACAACGACTTGCCGTACAAGTTTGAAGCGGGCACGCCGAATATTTCCGGCTTTGTCGGCCTCGGCGCAGCCGTGGATTACCTGCAGGGCATTGGTACCGAGGAAATCAGTCGAATCGAGCACGCCCTGCTCGACTACATGACGGATCGCCTGTCCGGCATAGACGATATTCGACTGATCGGCACCGCAGCGCACAAAGCAAGCGTTCAGTCCTTCCTGATCGGCGATATCCACCCGTCGGATATCGGCACACTGCTCGATGAACAGGGCGTTGCCGTACGGACCGGCCACCACTGTGCCATGCCGGTCATGCAGTACTTCGATGTGCCGGGCACCGCCCGCGCGTCGCTGGGGTTGTACAACACCCGAGACGATATCGACCAGCTCATCGACGGCCTGATCGTCGCCCAAAAACTGTTCGGCTAGGCGGAGTCACCATGTTCGGACACAGCAATGAACCCGTGAAGTTCAACCGTGACGTGCACGCCGTAATCATTCCGGCAGGCGAGGAGTTGCTGCTGCGTGAAGGCACGGCCGGTTTTATCACGCAGGCGCTCGGCGGTTCGTTCACACTGTACGTCGAAGGCAACCTGTTCCGGCTCGCCGGTAAGGACGCCGACGCGATCGGCAAGGAGCCCACACCGCCCCCCGAGGTTCCGGATAACCCGACCGACGAAGACATCGAGTCCGTGATCTGGGCACAGCTCAAGACCTGCTACGACCCGGAAATTCCGGTCAACATAGTGGATCTTGGGTTGATCTACCGCTGCGAGGTCAATGCGCTCGGCAACGGCGAACGATCCGTTGAACTGGATATGACCTTGACCGCACCCGGCTGCGGCATGGGCGATATTCTGCTGCAGGACGCGCGAGACAAGATCGCCATGATTCCGACTGTGACCAACGTCCATGTCGAACTCGTATTCGATCCACCCTGGCACCAGGGCATGATGTCCGAGGAAGCGCGTCTGCAAACCGGCCTGATGTAGACTTCGATCGCATGAAGTCACTGACGCTGATTCGACATGCCAAGTCGTCGTGGGACGACGTTTCGCTGACCGACGCCGAAAGACCGCTGAATCGTCGAGGTGAGCGCGACGCGCCGAAGATGGCCGAGCGGCTTGCCAGCCGCGGATTGATGCCGGATCTGATTGTTGCCAGCCCCGCGGTGCGCGCCTCGACGACCGCCGATATCATCGCAGGCAAACTGCAATACCCGCGCGAACGCATAGTCCGCGAACCGTCGCTGTACCTCGCTTCGCTCGATGAATTGCTCGACATTACGGCCGCCCAGGACGACACGCTCAATCACCTGGTGCTGGTTGGACACAACCCGGGGCTGACGATGTACGCAAACATGCTGGTGCCCGGGATCACCAACAATGTGCCGACCGCCGGTATCGTGTCGGTGACCGTAGGTCGTGACGACTGGGTGCTGTATTCAGACCCTCGTGCACAATTGGACTTTTTCGACTACCCGAAAAAACTCACCGCTTACTGACCGGAAAATCAGCACTCAGGGACGTTGACCGCAAGTCCGCCCTGCGAGGTTTCCTTGTAGTGCGAGGCCATATCCTCACCGGTCTGGCGCATCGTTTCGATAACCTGGTCGAGCGTCACCTTGTGCGTCCCGTCACCGTGCATCGCCAGACGTGCCGCATTGATGGCCTTGACGGCACCCATCGCGTTGCGTTCGATGCACGGAATCTGCACCAGGCCGCCGATCGGATCGCAGGTGAGGCCGAGGTTGTGTTCCATGCCGATCTCGGCGGCCTCCTCAACCTGTGGATTGCTCGCGCCCATCGCCGCCGCGAGGCCACCCGCTGCCATTGAACAGGCAACGCCGACCTCGCCCTGGCAGCCCATCTCCGCGCCCGAGATCGACGCGTTGACCTTGTACAGAACACCGATCGCGCCCGCGGTCAGCAAGAACCGCTGGATACCGTCTTCATCGGCACCGTCGATGAAGCGTGCGTAATACATCATGACCGCGGGAATGATGCCGGCCGCGCCGTTGGTCGGTGACGTTACCACGCGTCCTCCGGCCGCATTCTCCTCGTTCACAGCAATCGCGAACGCGTTAACCCAGTCCATTGCATCCATCGGCGACGGCTCGCCGCGAGCCTCCAGCGACGCACGTAGCTTGCAGGCGCGTCGCGGCACGGCCATTCGCCCCGGAAGAATGCCCTCGGTATTCAATCCACGTTCGATGCAGTCCGACATCGCACGCCAGATTTTTCGCAGGCGTTGATCGACCACTTGCGAATCGCGCCAGGCGTGTTCATTGCTGCGTTGCAATTCGGCAATGGTGATTGACGCGTTGTCGGCCAACGCCAGCAGGGTCTCGGCGCTGGAGAACGGGTATGGCGGCTCGCCGTCCTGTGCCGCAGGCTCGGGTTCATCACCTCGCGCGATGAAACCGCCGCCAAGCGAGTAATACACGTCGTCCGTGATGACTGCGCCGTTCACATCGCTCGCCACAAAACGCATTCCGTTGGTATGCCGCGGCAGCTCCTCATCGTAGTTGTAGCGAATACAGCGCTCCGGGTGGAACTCGATATTGCCCACCCCCGCCAGCGGCAGGATGCTCTGTTCGGCAATGCCGCCGAGTATTCCCGGCACATCATCCGGGTTGATGGTTTCCGGGGTGTAACCGCACAGTCCCAGCTGGATGGCCTTGTCGGTACCGTGACCGCGTCCGGTAAAGGCAAGCGAGCCGTGCAGCGTGACTTCAACTACCGCCGTATCTGTGTCAGCAAGCTGACTGACGAACTGGTGTGCAGCAAGCATCGGCCCACCGGTGTGGGAACTCGACGGTCCGATTCCAATCTTGAAAATATCGAAAGTGCTGATCGTCGGCATGGCTCAGTCCGTCGCGAGCGACAGCAGGCTCGCATTGCCACCGACGGCTGCGATGTTGTTGCTGATGGTGTACTCGCTGCCGAAACGCGCGAGATAGTGCGGACCGCCAGCCTTTGGTCCGGTACCCGACAGGCCCCGTCCGCCAAACGGCTGCACGCCGACCACGGCACCGATCATATTGCGGTTGATGTAAACATTGCCGGCTGCAGACAGCTCGGCAATCTTCCGTGTTCGGGAATCGATTCGGCTGTGCACTCCCATGGTCAGACCGTAGCCGGTCGCATTAACCGCATCGATCGTTGCCTGCAGATCTTTCGCGCGGAATCGAAGCACGTGCAAGATCGGCCCGAACACCTCGCGCTCCAGCTGGTCAATTCGCTCGATCTCGATCAGTGTCGGTGCGAAAAAACTGCCCTGCGATGCATCGTCACCGAGCGGCGCGCGGTGCAGTATGCGAGCCTCCTGCCCCATGCGCTCGACATGTGCCTCCAGCAGGGCCCGGGCATCCTCGTCGATCGCCGGACCGACATCCGTAGCCAGTTTTGCCGGATCTCCAACGGCCAGCTCGTCCATGCTGCCTTTCAGGAGCTCGATGATTCGCGGCGCAATGTCATCCTGCAGACACAGCAGGCGCAGCGCAGAACACCGCTGCCCAGCGCTGTTAAAGGCCGAGTAAACGGCGTCGAGCACCACCTGCTCCGGCAGCGCCGAGCTGTCGACAAACATCGCGTTTTGCCCGCCGGTCTCGGCAATGAACGTTGCGATCGCACCATCTCGCGCTGCCAACGTTCGATTGATCAGCTGCGCCGTCTCCGTTGAGCCGGTGAAGGCAACGCCCGCGGTGCGGGCATCCGCGACGGCCCGTCCTCCCACGGTCGCGCCGTCGCCGGGCAGGAAGTGCAATACGTCAGCCGGTACGCCGGCCTCGAAAAGCAGCGCGCTGGCACGTGACGCAACAATTGGCGTTTGTTCGGCGGGCTTGGCGAGCACCGTGTTACCGGCCGCCAGTGCTGCCGCGACCTGGCCGGTGTAAATCGCCAGCGGAAAATTCCATGGGCTGATGCAGACAAACACGCCCTTACCGCGCAGGCCGAGCTGGTTGCGCTCGCCGGTCGGACCCGGCAGTTCGGTTGGCGCGGCAAACAGTCGGCGAGCCTCAGCCGCATAGAAGCGCAGAAAATCGACGGCCTCACGAAGCTCGGCAATCGCGTCGGGGATACTCTTGCCCGCCTCCTCGATACACAGGGCCATCAATTCCGGGCCATTTTCTTCGAACAGGTCCGCGGCGCGATCGAGTACCGCAGCACGAGTCTCGGCACCGACAGCGTCCCAGGCGCGCTGGCCTGCGTGAGCTGCCGACAGAGCGCGGTCCACATCATCCGCTGTCGACTGCACAACATCGCCTACGACACGACGCGTATCGCTCGGATCGTGCAAAGAAACCGTCTCGCCGTCCACGGCGCGGCCGTCAACAATCGGGCGTGCTTGTCGCACCTTGCCGGTCGCCGCCTGCATGCTGTCGATCAGCGCGGCACGCTCCACGCTGTCGGCGATATTGATGCCGCGGGAGTTGCGCCGTTCGTCTGCAAACAACTCGGCCGGCGGCACGATGCCGGGGTGTGGCGTAGCTTCGGTAACGTGGGCAGCCTCGATCGGATCGGAGACGATGTCGTCAACAGGCACCGCCTCGTCGATGATGCGATTGACAAATGACGTGTTGGCACCGTTTTCCAGCAAGCGGCGGACAAGGTAAGGCAGCAGGTCTTCGTGACTGCCGACCGGTGCATACACCCGGCAGGGGCGACCGTAGCGATCTGGGTCAATAACCTGCTCGTAAAGAGCCTCGCCCATGCCGTGCAAGCGCTGGAACTCGTAATCCCGGCGTTCGCCGGCGTACTGCATGATCGATGCGATCGTGTGGGCATTGTGCGTGGCGAACTGAGGATACAGGTGTTTACCTGCGCCCAGTGCACGCCGCGAACAGGCCAGATAGGACACGTCGGTGTGGGTCTTGCGCGTGAACACGGGGTAGCTGGCCAGACCCAGTTCCTGGGCATGTTTGATCTCGGTGTCCCAGTACGCACCTTTGACGAGGCGGGTCGGGATTCGCCGGCCGGTATCTTTCGCCAGATCGGCGACGAATCGGATCACGTTACCGGCTCGCCGCTGGTAGGTCTGCACCGCGAGGCCGAGGCCGTCGTAGCCAGCGAGTTGCGGGTCACGTAACACCGCACGGAACACCGCCAGCGACGGTGCCAGGCGTTCGGCCTCCTCTGCATCCATGGTCAGCGCAATACCCTGCTCTTTGGCATGTACCGCAAGCTCCCGCAGGCGCGGCGCTAGTTCTTTCATCACGCGTTCGCCGTGCGCGTGGTCGTAGCGCGGATGCAGGGCGGACAATTTCACTGAAATGCTGTCGGCCGAAAACATGTCGCTGGAGGCGCTGGCTCGACTGCCGATCTCGCTGATCGCGTCGTGATAGGCCTCGAAATAGCGTTCGGCGTCGGTCGCCGTCAATGCCGCTTCGCCGAGCATGTCGTAGGAATACCTGTAGCGTGCGTTGCCCTTCGACACGGATCGTTTCATGGCCTCGCGAATGGTCCGCCCCATGACGAACTGGTGGCCCATGATCTTCATCGCCTGGCGCATCGCCGTTCGCACAACCGGCTCACCGGCCCGAGTCGCGAGCTTGCCGAGCGCCTGCACCGGATTGCCGCCGCGAACATCATCAAACTTCAGGATCTGACCCGTGAGCATCAGGCCCCAGGTTGACGCGTTAACGAACAGGGAATCACTCTCGCCGAGGTGCTCCTTCCAATTCGCCGACGTGATCTTGTCGGAAATCAGTTTGTCGGCGGTGTCTGCGTCCGGTATGCGCAATAACGCCTCTGCGATGCACATCAGCAGGACGCCTTCTTCGGAGGACAGGTCGTACTGCTGCAGGAACGCGTCAATGCCGCCGTCTCCGGCCGATTTTTCGCGCACGCTGCGCACCAGCGTCACGGCTATATCGTGAATAGCGCGACGTCCCGCGTTGCCCGGATCCGCCTCGTCGACCAACTGCCGGACAAGCTGCTGCTCATCGGCCAGATACAGGTCATCCAGCCCGTCGACAGACTCGAATGCAGAGGCCTGTTGGTCTGAAAACCGCATATATCTACACCATAAACTACGGCCGCGATTATAGGGTAAGGAGCGCCCCGGAAGCAGCGAAATTTAAGGTCTGGCTGCTATACTTTTGCGCGTCCCGAACCACGAGCCAGACGCTGTGACCACATCCCTCCTGAGAGACCTGCAAGAGCAGACAGACGCACTGAAAACCGAGGGCCTGTTCAAGGCTGAGCGGGTGATTACCGGGCCGCAGCAGGCCGATATCGATGTCCGGCTCGGCGCCAACAGCCAGCACGTCATCAACCTCTGCGCGAATAACTACCTGGGCCTGGCAAATCACCCCACCGTCGTCGCCGCGGCTCATAAAGCACTGGATCAGTTCGGCTTCGGCGTGGCGTCGGTTCGATTCATTTGCGGCACACAATCAATCCACAAAGATCTGGAGGACCGCATCAGCGACTACCTGGGTACCGAGGACACGATTCTGTACCCCTCCTGTTTCGACGCCAACGGCGGCCTGTTCGAGACCATTCTGGATCCTGAGGACGCGGTGATCAGCGATGCACTGAATCACGCCAGCATCATCGACGGCATTCGCCTCTGCAAGGCGCAGCGGTTTCGCTACGCAAACAACGATATGCAGGACCTCGACGCGCAATTACAGGCTGCCAGTGGCGCTAGGAACAAGCTGGTTGTATCCGACGGTGTTTTTTCGATGGACGGCACAATTGCCGACCTCGATGGGCTGTGCGCCGTCGCCGAGAAACACAGCGCACTGACCATGATCGACGACTGCCACGCTACCGGCTTCCTCGGCGATACGGGCCGCGGCACGCATGAGTACCGCAACGTCATGGGCAAAATCGACATTATCACCGGCACCCTGGGCAAGGCCCTGGGCGGTGCATCCGGCGGCTTTACCTCCGGCCGCAAAGAGATCATCGGCTGGCTGCGGCAGCGATCTCGACCCTACCTGTTCTCAAATTCGGTGGCTCCCGTCATCGCTGCCGCGTCCATTGCGGTGTTTGATCTGCTGGCCTCGAACAGCGAACTGCGCGAAAAACTGCACGACAACGCGAGCTATTTCCGCACCGAGATGACCGAGCGCGGTTTCGACCTGAAGCCCGGTGAGCACCCGATTATTCCGGTTATGCTGGGCGACGCAAAGCTGGCGACAGCAATGGCCGATCGCCTGCTCAGCGAAGGTATCTACGTCATCGGCTTCTCCTACCCGGTTGTACCGAAGGGCCAGGCACGTATACGCACGCAGATGTCGGCGGGCCTCGATCGCAGTCATCTCGACAAAGCGATTGACGCGTTTACACGCGTCGCTGACGAATTGGGAATCCTCGCGGCGTGAAGGCCCTGGTCAAGTCGCAGTCCGAACGCGGCCTTTGGATGCAGGACGTTCCAAAACCCAAGGTCGGACATAACGATGTGCTGATCAAGGTCAGCCACACGGCCATCTGCGGCACCGACATACACATCTATCAGTGGGACGACTGGGCTCGCGGCGCCGTGCCGGTACCAATGGTCATTGGTCACGAGTTCTCCGGTACCATCGTCGAGCTGGGCAGTGAAGTGCGGGGTTTTCACGAAGGCGACCGCGTTTCCGCCGAAGGCCATATTACCTGCGGCGTCTGCCGCAATTGTCGCGCAGGCCGTCGCCATCTCTGTATCAACACGGTTGGCGTTGGCGTTAACCATCCCGGCGCATTTGCCGAGTACATCGCAGTCCCTGCGTTCAATGTCTTCAAGCTGCCGGACGCAATAACCGACGAAATGGCATCGATCCTCGATCCTTTCGGCAACGCGACACACACCGCGCTGTCCTTTGATCTGGTTGGCGAGGACGTACTGATCACCGGCGCCGGACCGATCGGTGTCATGGCCGTGGCCATTGCTCGTCACGCCGGCGCGCGACACATCGTCATCACCGACGTCAACGACTACCGGCTGGACTTGGCCAGGTCCATGGGTGCCTCGCGCGCCATTAACGTGACGCGCGAATCGCTCGACGACACGATGAACGAGCTGGGGATGGAGGAAGGGTTTGACGTTGGCCTGGAAATGTCGGGCAACCCGCAGGCCTTCAATGACATGCTGCGCACGATGCACCACGGCGGCAGCGTGGCCATCCTCGGTATCCCGCCCGGGGAAACAAGCATCGACTGGAATCAGGTGATCTTCAAGGGCCTGATCCTGAAAGGCATCTACGGCCGGGAAATGTTCGAAACCTGGTACAAGATGTCGAGCATGATCCAGTCGGGTCTCGACCTGTCAGCAGTGATCACCCACCGCTTTGACATCGACGAATTTCAACCCGCTTTCGATCTGATGGAATCCGGCCAGTCAGGTAAAGTCATTCTGCAGTGGGCGTAGTGCGCCGGAATTCAACAAGCCCGGAACAGCGATATTGAAGCGGGGCCGTAACGCCTTACGGCGATACGGCCCCGTCGGATTCAATACACTTCGCAGAAACAATAAGCGTAGACGCCCTTCGGATCGTTGAAACGACTCAGAGGTTCGATCGCTGATTCCAGTTCGCCGAGGATTTTCTGTACGCCGGTCGGCTCGGGTGCGAACACCTTGGGATCGAGACCCATCGAGACGCTGACGGACATCAGGTCGAGCAGGAGCTGCTCGGTCGGCGACAAGCCTTTCTCCACGCGCTTGACGGCGTAGTCCGATAAACCAGCCAGTTCGGCAGCCGCGGCGATCGCGTCGTCTACGGAACCGAGCTCATCGACGAGCCCGTTCGCCAGCGCCTCACGGCCGGTCCAGACTTTGCCCTGCCCGATCGAATCTACGGTCGCTTTGTCCATACCGCGGTGGGTAGCGACGCGCGAGATGAAATCATCGTAACCATGCTCGATGATGACCTGGTACAGCGCCTTGGCATCGTCTGACATCTCGCGATCCTGGCGGAACTGGCCCGCATAGCGGGTCGTACCGATGCCGTCGGTGTTCAGGCCGAGGTATTCAGTGGCGCGCTGGTAGGTCGCAAACATTCCGAAGATACCGATGGAACCGGTAATCGTCGTCGGATTTGCAAATAATTGATCGGCACTAGCCGCGATCCAGTAGCCACCCGATGCAGCAACACTGCTCATCGACACAACCACCGGCTTGCCGGCCGCCTGCAGCGCCTCGATCTGGGTAGAGATAATGTCCGATGCGAAGGCGCTGCCGCCGCCGCTGTCGACCTGCAGGACGACGGCCTTGATGCTGTCATCCTCGAGCGCATCGCGCAGCAGTGCCGATGTCGAGTCTGCACCGATGGTGCCCGGCGGCTGGCTGCCGGTCACGATGCTGCCGGACGCGACGATCAGGCCAATGTTTTCTTCCTTGACACTCTCGGTATCGAGCAGGCGTTTTTGCGCCAGGTAGTCGCTCATTCCAACGCGGCGGTAGGAACCATCGTCATCTTCTGCTGTGTATGTCTTCAAGAGCTCGCGCATGTCCAGGCGCGATTTCAAGGCATCGACCATACCCTGCTGCACCGCTGCCTTTGCCGGATCACCACCCGCATCGACAGTGTGTTGATAAAACTCGTCAGCGTAGGACTGAACCGAGCCGGCGTCGAGGCCGCGTGCCTGTTCCACACCGGTCGCGTAGGCGGCCCAGAGCTCACCGATAAGCACCGTATTGCGCTCGCGATCTTCCGGCGACATGTCCATGCGCAGGAAAGGCTCGACGGCCGACTTATGAGTGCCGACTCGGAAGATGTTCCAGTCCAGGCGCAGCTTTTCGATCGCATCGCGGAAGTACGGCAGGTATCGGCCGAATCCGTCGAGCGCGAGGATGCCCTGGGGGTGCATGTAAACCTCATCGGCCTGTGCGGCCAGGTAATACGCCCCCTGCGACAGAGAGTCGCCATAAGCCACGACCGGCTTGCCACTTTCCTTAAACTCGTCAAGCGCCGTAGCGATACGCTGCAGCTTGCTCAGCCCACTGCCGCCAAGCGAAGACAGCTCGAGGAACACAACGTCAATCCGCTCATCGGTGGCCGCGTAATCCAGCGCATCGATGATGTCCTGCACCAGCGTCTGTGGCTGCTGCTGGTCCGTCAGCTCAGCAATGGCCTGGTCGAACGCGTCGCCGTCGAGCTGGTCGACCAACTGACCAGCCGGGCGGATGGTCAGGGCAGACTCCGTCGGCAGTGGTGACGGTGCAGTCCCGCCCACCGCGCTGATCAGAATAGCGAAAACAAACAACAGGACGAGAAGATGCAAGACCTTGCGGAAGACATCGACACCGCCCCACACAGCAGAAAACACACGAGCAACAGCACTCATAGCAGGATTACTCCACTAACCAGAGACTCAAGGAAGGCCAGAACGCGATCAGGATGACCGACGCCATAAGAATAACAAGAAACGGGAAGGTTGCGCTGTAAACCTGCATGATCGGCTTTTCGAAGCGGTAGCTCGCGATAAACAGGTTGAGTCCAACCGGCGGCGTCATGTAGCCGAGCTGCATCGCCGCGAGGAAGATAATGCCGAGGTGAATCGTGCTGACATCGTACAACTCAGCCACAGGCAGCAGCAGCGGCACCACGAGAACAATCGCCGAAAAGATATCCAGAATCGCCCCGAGTGCCAGCAGAAACAACAACAGCAAAATCAGGAACGTGGTCTGGCTTGTGACGACCGACGAAAGCATCTCAAACAGCGTCTGCGGGACACCGGCGAGTATCGTGTAATTGGTTGAGGCGAGTGACAGCCCGAGAATCAGCAGAATCGCACCGACCAGTAACATCGATTCGCGCACGATGCGCGGCAGCTCGGTAAACTTCACTTCGCGAAGAATCAGCACCTCGACGACAAACACATAGACCACCGTGACAGCCGCCGCTTCCGACACTGCGAGGAAACCCGAGTACACACTGCCAAGAACAACAAACGGCAGCGGGATTTCCCAGATGGACTCGCGGATCGCGGCGAGCAATTCGCGTGTTGAGTATGGCGTAAGTACCTGCCGGCTTTTTCGACTGACCCAGATGCACCATATTGACAGCATCGCGATCATCAGCAGCCCGGGCAAGAGGCCCGCCTTGAACAGATCGTCGATACTGACCTCGGCTACTACGCCGTAGAGGATCAGCGGCAGCGACGGTGCGAACAACAAACCCAGGCTGCCGGACGTCGTTACCAGTCCCAGGTTGAATTTGTCCGGATAGCCATCCTGCGCGAGCGCCGGATACAGGATCGCACCGAGCGCAATGATCGTTACGCCAGAAGCGCCGGTGAACGCCGTAAAAAATGCACAGGTAACCAGGCAAACGAGTGCCAGCCCGCCGGGCATCCAGCCGAGCACCGCCTGCGTCATGCGTACGAGACGCTGCGGTGCATTGCTTTCGCTAAGCAAGTAGCCGGCAAACGTGAAAAACGGAATCGCCGACAGGAACTGCAACTGCTCCATTCGCATGAATTCGATGGCGACGTTTATCAAGTCTTCCTCGATACTGAGAAAGCCGATCATCGCGCTGGCCGCAATAATTGCGAACAGCGGCGCGCCGAGCACCGCGAGCAGGACCAGCAACAGCGTAAAAACAATCACGTCGCCGATTCCTCGGCGGCGTTGCTGCCGAACAACTCGATTAATTGCTTGATTGCCAGAATCAGGAAGCGGTAACTCAGCAGGACGAATCCAATCGGTGCGATCACGTGTGCCGGAAAGGCCGGCAGCCCGTCGAGCACGGTGAACTCGAGTTCGACTTCCACCTGGATATATCGCCACAGGTACACGGCGACGATTCCGCTGACCGCCGCAGCGAACAGATCGACGACGATGCGGATGCCCTTGACGAGCTTGTCAGACAACAAATGAGACAACAGATCAATGCGGATATGCCGGTTGTCCCGGGCCGCCGCAACCGCGCCGACTATAGCAAGCCAAAGCACGAGAATGCGGACCAGCTCGTTGGCCCAGATCACGCCGGTGGAAAAAACCTCACGCAGGATGATCTGCAAAAACGCGACGGCGACCATGCTGCCGAGCACGAGAATCAGAAGTGTGTTTTCGGCGATGCGCCCGGCATTATCCAGCCGGGCGAATAACGCCGCCAGTTTCGCCTGCGACATTAGTCGGTGACGTTCAGGCCTACGCTGTTGCGGTATTGCTCGACGAGTTGCAGCATTTCGTCATACACGTCGACCGAGAAACCGCCGTCCAGGCCAAGCTGGCGGTTCGACGCCAGCATGACATCGCGAATGCGGTCGAACTCTGCCTGCTTGAATTCGACGGTCTTGATGCCCGTGCGTGTCGACAGCAGCGTCTCGCGAGCCGCCGCATTGTCTTTGAGGTTCTGGACGTTGAATTTCTCGTAAGTGGCGCGCATGACGTCGCGGACAACAGCCTGATCATCCGGTTTGATGCGCTTGAACTGCTTTTCGGTGATGGCCATGAAACCTACGGTGTAAACCAGCGGCATTTCGGTCACGTACTTCACCTTCGTGTGCCACTGGAACACCAGCGCGCCGATCGGCGACATCGCAACGACGTCGATCAGGCCGGTCTGCAGACCGGTGAGAACATCGGTAACCGGCAGCGTAACCGGCGCAAGATTGAGCGCCTCCATCGACGCGTAGCTGATCGAATCGCCTTCAGGAACCCAGACTCGTTTACCCCTCATGTCCTCCAGGCTGTCGATTGGCTCGTTCGACATCAGGATGGCGAAGCCACCGGCCGCGAAACCAAAGTTTTCGTAACCGGCCGATCTCAGTCCCTCCTCGAGTTTCGCGTCGAGTGTCTGGCGGACAAAGGCCGCCTCATCCTCGGATGCAAATACCATCGGCAGACCAAACAGATTCAGATCGGGGTACTGCGACGCAAGGGCCAGGGGTGTGAACGCCCCGCCTGCGAGCGTGCCGAGTCGCATTTTTGCGAGTACAGCATTGTCATCGCCCATCGCGCCGCCGCCGAAGTAGCGAATCTTCACGCGACCGTCCGTGCGCTCTTTAATCTCCTCGGCACTGGCCCGCATGTCCTTCATCCACTGCGAATTGTCGGGCGCGAGGGTCGCAATTTTCAGCGTCTGCGCCTGCGCGGTGCCCGTCAGGGCGAGCAGCGCGAGTGTGGTGAGTAATTTTTTCATCGACTTTCTTCCGGTTCCTTTACGAATTGACCGTGATCATCGTCAAAATGTTTCAAAAGTAGTCATCGGCAGCCGCGAGCAAATCACGAGCCTCGTCCTGCGCCATGACATTGGTCAGGGTCAGGCCGTCGGCGTAGGGATCTGCGGAAACCACATCGTTCAGCAACTGATCGTGGAGCTCGCGGTCGTACAGCAGCTTGGCGTAGCCCTTGGCGAATTCAACCTTGGCCGACAGGTCGCGACCGCCCGACATCTGGATCGCCTTCTCAAAGTGACCCCTCGCCTCTTCCGGCTTTCCACCCAGAGCCGGCGGACGCAAGGTCAGCAGTATGCCCATATAGGTGTGCACAGCCGGATCCACATCGCCGTCCGTAATATCGAGATAGTGCGTAAACAGGGCTTCGACCTGTGGCAGGAAGGCGAGCGAATCCCAGTCATCGCCGTGCGCCCGCAGGAAGGCGAGCGTCGCAAGGCCATAGGTGTACAGCAACTCGGCATCGCGCGGGCTAACTTCGTCAAGCGCCAACAGGAAGTTGTCGTAAGTCTGCTCCGACCAGCCACAGGTGCTGTCGTAGCGCACACACATGGCTCGCTCAACGTACGCACGTGCGCGCGTCGTCAGCCGTGACGCCCGCCGCGGATCGGCAGCGAATACTGCCCCGTAGCTCGCATACAGATCAGCACCCGCGGCCAGCAGAACGGGGTCGTCCGGACTTCCTTCGATAAAGCTGTCCAGCAGCAGCATGTACGACGGCGCGCCGGCACGAACCGTTTCCGGATCGTCCTGATTCAGGATAGCGACGGAGAGATTGTCTGCCAGGCCGCTGGCAGCGTTCGAAACGAGTGAGGCGCAGCCGGCCAGGGGCAATAGCAGTGTCAGTATCAGGCCGGTGCGAACAGGTGACTTCATTTCTTGACAGACCTCTGGGCGACGTATGGGTTCACGTCGTGTATTCGCACAGTTTCATACGAACGACGTGAATCGGTGATGAACACCTTATGTCACCTCCCGGATTGCCCATATCCGGAACGTATAAACGAGTACGAGTTTAGCCCGAGGCCAGAGGATGTTTCGTAACCGTTGGTAACGCGGCAGCGCCAGTGACGCTGCCGTGCAATCCCTAGATTTTTTCCTTGATGCGTGCAGCTTTACCGGTGCGTCCGCGCAAGTAGTACAGCTTGGCACGACGCACGTCACCGCGACGCTTGACGGTGATTGTCGCAACAGTCGGGCTGTAAGTCTGGAACACACGCTCGACGCCTTCGCCGTGGGAAATTTTGCGTACCGTGAATGAGGAATTCAGGCCGCGATTGCGCTTCGCAATCACAACACCTTCGAACGCCTGCAGGCGCTCGCGGTTGCCTTCTTTCACCTTGACCTGAACAACCACGGTGTCACCCGGGGCGAATGCCGGGATGTCCTTGTCCATCTGTTCCTGTTCGATCGCTTCAATCAGTTTACTCATGATCTTCTACCTGCAGGCTCACGCCTGGTTGTCCGGTTCGTCACCGTGGTTTGCAATGTACTCATCCAGCAGCGCCTGTTGTGCCGCCGTTAATTCCTGTGTCTCCAGCAGGTCCGGGCGTCGTTGCCACGTCCTGCCAAGCGACTGCATTTCGCGCCAACGCGCGATTTTCGCGTGATCACCCGACAACAGCACATCCGGGACCACCTGGTCGTCTACCGCCTCCGGTCGACTGTAGTGCGGATGGTCCAGCAGCCCGTTCATAAACGAGTCCTGCGCCGCCGATTCCGAATCGCCCAAAGCGCCCGGAAGCAGCCTGACTACCGCATCGATCACCGCCATCGCGGCAATCTCGCCGCCGGACAACACGAAATCGCCCAGCGATAATTCCTCGTCGATGTCGCGCTCCACGAGTCGCTCATCGATTCCTTCATAGCGTCCGGCCACGAGCACGAAGTGCTCGAGACCCGCCAACCGCCCCGCCTCGACCTGGTCGAAGCGTCGACCAGCCGGACTCAGGTGTATCACCGGGCCGCCGCTGTTCGCTCTCGCCGCGGCGATCGCTTCTCGCAGAGGTGGCACCGTCATTACCATGCCGGGCCCGCCGCCGTAGGGTCGATCATCGACCGTGCGGTGGACATCCTCAGCGAAGTCCCTCGGGTTTACACAGCTAAGCTGCGCTACGCCTTGGTCCAGCGCCCGGCCAACCACACCGTAAGTTGCCAGCCGACCGACTTCTGTCGGGAACAAGGTGACAACGCTGATCTGCATTATTCCCAGTCCCAGTCAGCGATAATCGACTTCGCGTCGATATCCACGCTGACGATGACGTCGTTCATCACGAACGGGATTAGCCGTTCGATCTCGCCTTTCACTACCAGCACATCGTTCGCGCCGGTTTCGAGCACCGTGGCCACCGTACCGAGCGCTTTGCCGCCCGTCGTCGCTACTGTGCATCCCTCGAGGTCGGACCAGTAAAAACTGCCCTCGTCGAGAGTCGGCAGCGCATCGCGAGGTATCGCTATGTCGCTGTCGATCCATTCAGCGGCGGCGTCCCGATCATCGACGCCTGAAAGTTGGGCGATGACCGCTTTGCCCTGCCGTTTCCCGTCGAGTACCGCCGTTTCGATCCACTGCCCGTCGCGTTCGATCAGCCAGTGGTCGTAGTCCAGGATGCCCTGTCGGGGGTCGGTGTACGAAAAGACCTTTACCCAGCCTTTGACACCGAAAAGGCCGACGACGCGGCCCATGAGTATTCTCTCCTGCTCCGCCATCGGCGCTCACGCCGTCGCGGCGATCAGTTTGCTGCAGCGGCCTTGCGGTGCGACTTCAGCAGAGCGGCAACGCGATCCGAGGGTTGTGCGCCCTGCCCGATCCAGTAGTCGACGCGCTCGAGGTCGATGCGCAGGTTCTCTTCCTGCTCCTTGCCCACCGGATTGAAGAAACCAACGCGCTCGATGTAACGACCGTCACGACGATTGCGGCTGTCGGTCACCACCAAGTGATAGAAAGGACGCTTTTTCGCGCCAGCGCGCGAAAGACGAATGCTAACCATTTGAATTCCGTAGTATTTTCGTGGAGGGCGGGCGCAGCGGATGCCGGGACCCCGCCCGAACAGACCGCGCATTGTACCGATTTAACCCGAAATGTGAAGCGATTTGGCGGCGGAAAGCCGTTGATTCTTCTGCAGTTGTCGAGCGCGTCCGATGACCCTGGCAGAGCCCGATGCAGCGCTGTCAGCCAACGCTGGGGGTTTGCCGCTAACGCAGTCCGGGAGGCATGCCACCACCCGGCATGCCGCGCATCATTTTCTTCATGCCGCCACGCGACATTTTTTTCATCATTCGCTCCATTTGCAGGTGCTGTTTCAACAGTCGATTGACATCCTGTATCTGCAGCCCCGCGCCACGTGCAATGCGCTTTTTCCGCGACCCGTTGATGGTCTTGGGGAAACGTCGCTCGGCCGGAGTCATCGAACTGATAATGGCAATCTGCCGCCGGATCTGCTTCTCGTCGACACCATCCTTGAGCGCTGACGTATTGACGTTACCTGGCAAAGGCAGTTTGTCGAGCATGCCGGACAGCCCGCCCATATTGAGCATCTGCTCAAGCTGATCGCGCAGGTCCGTCAGATCAAATCCGCGTCCCTTCTTCAGCTTGGTCGCGAGTTTCTGGGCCTTGTCCTTGTTGACCTTTTCCTCGATCTCCTCGACAAGGCTAAGGACGTCACCCATGCCGAGGATTCGCGACGCCATCCGGTCAGGATGGAAGGCCTCCAGCGCATCCACTTTCTCCCCGACGCCGATGAAGCGCACCGGCTTACCGGTGATTTCACGGACGGACAAAGCAACACCACCCTTCGCATCACCGTCGGTTTTCGTCAGGATCACGCCGGTTAGCGGCAGTGCCTCGTGGAAAGCCCGCGCTGCGTTTACCGCGTCCTGACCGGCCATGCTGTCGACGACGAATAGCGTCTCTGTGGGACCTGCTTCCGCGTGCACCGCCACCACCTCGTCCATCATGTCGCCATCGATATGCAGGCGGCCGGCCGTGTCGACAATCAGTACGTCAGCGTGCGATCGCCGAGCTTCATCGAGCGCCCGTCGTGCAATCACCGTCGGCTTCTCGCTGACGTCGCTGTCCGCGTGCAGTGCGCCTATGTCGTCGGCCAGCGTCTTGAGCTGCAGGATCGCGGCGGGCCGGTGTACGTCGACGCTCACCATCATGACCCGCTTCTTGTCTTTGTCGATCAGGCGCTTGGCGAGTTTCGCCGCAGTGGTGGTCTTGCCCGCACCCTGCAGACCGGCCAGCAGGATCACAACCGGTGGCTGTGCTTTCAGGTTCAGCGGTTCGCTGTCACCACCGAGGATATCGACCAGCTCGGTGTGGATAATCTTGACCAGCGCCTGGCCCGGCGTAAGGCTGGACATGACCGCTTCGCCGACCGCCTTTTCGCGAATTCGTTCGATGAATCCCTTGACCACCGGCAACGCAACATCGGCCTCGAGGAGCGCCAGGCGCACTTCGCGCAGGGTGTCCTTGATATTGTCGTCGGTGAGTCGGCCTTTGCCGCTGAGTTTGTGTACCGCCTCACTCAGGCGGCCAGTTAGATTTTCAAACATGCACGCAGTGTAGCCGAATATCGGCATGGTCGACGATGGCCGTCATTACACCGTTAGCACCGTCCCACGAGAGAGCATCTGGATATTGCGGTCGGGTTCGGCTTTCAAGACCTGCTCGAAGATCTGCTGCTCGGCGCCGGGCTTCATGCCGGTGAGCCAGATGTCAGGAGTATGACGCAGTCGTTTCAGGTCGCGCGTCAGTGTTTTCGGGCAGTAATGGCCGGCCTCTGCGGCGAGTTTCTCCAGCTCATCCGGAAACGACACTTCGATGACGAGAACGCGCAGGTCGTCAATCGCATTCAGCGCCGGCCACAAGGTCTCGTTGGTCTTCGTATCGCCGCTGATACCAAAAGAGCCGTGAGCGTTCTGCACGGTGAATCCCAGTGCCGGGACGCTGTGCGCTACATTCACTGCATTGAAGCGCCGGTCATCGACCGTCACGACATCCCCCGGCTCGAGCTCAACGAAACGGAGTATCGGCTTGTCTGGCGACGGCAGCTTGCGGAAGTCGGGCCAGATCACATCGTTGAACATATGGTCTTGCAGCGCCTGCAGTGTTTCCTGACGTGCGTAAACAGTCAGCGGAACATCAAAATGTTCGTCGAACAGACTATCGACCAGCATCGGCAGTCCTGCGATGTGGTCGAGATGCGCGTGCGTAAGGAAAACGTGGCGGATGGCGTTAAGGTCAGCGAGACCAAGGTCGCCAATGCCGGTACCTGCATCGATCAGAACGTCACCGTCGACCAGCATCGCGGATGTTCGCGATCCGGCGCCGATTCCGCCACTGCATCCGAGTACTCTTATGCGCATAGGTTGAACTCGCTCTTGGCCATTGACTGCGCAGGTTTCGCTCATCGCCTGCCCTATCGCAGGGCCTGCCGGACATTCTACAACGGCTTTCTGCAATCGACAGCAGCCGGTGGCCATTCCCCAAAACCCCTAGAAGAAACAGGGTTCTAATGCCCGTCACCCTATGGGATCATAGTCGCCATTGACACTAGGCCATGACCTGACGGGTTTCTGTGTTTCAAATCACAATTCTTTTTCTGTACGTCGGCGCCGCCTTCGCGCTGGCCTACTCGCGCACTGCGCCCAGTGACGACCGGCTGAAACAATTCCTGATCGCCGCACTCGGATTATCCGTCGCAGCGATTGCGGTGCACACCGCCATGCTGCATCGGGCCGTCATGGTCAACGGTACCTTCACACTGACGCTGACCAGCGCGTTGTCCGTTATCGGGCTGCAGCTTGCACTTATCGCCGGTATGGCGGCTTTCGATCGTTCCTTGCGCGGCGTTTCGGCGATCCTGTTTTTAATCGCTGCATCGCTCGGATCGCTGACCTACGTGTATGTCGGCACCGGCACCCCGTCACCGCTGACCTGGCAGATACAGACGCACATCGCGCTGTCGATGTTTGCCTACGGTCTGCTGACCGCCGGAGCCATTGTCGGCGTGCTCGCGTTGATCCAGGACAAGCGACTTCGCTCCGGCAACCTGACGCCACTAAATCGTCTGTTCGCACCACTGGAAACCACCGAGAGACTCTTGTTCGGTGTCACCACGTCAGGCTTTGTGGTTCTGCTGATGTCGGTTCTGAGCGGCATCATGTTTGTCGAGAACCTGTTCGCGCAGCACCTGGTGCATAAGACCACCCTGTCTTTGCTGGCGCTGTTCATGTTCGGCGTGCTGGTCGCCGGACGCCAGCTGGCCGGCTGGCGCGGCAAGAGCGCCGTCTACCTTTATTTGGGTGGTTTCGCGTTGCTGGGTCTTGCCTACTTCGGCAGCCGTTACATTCTCGAAGAAATCCTTAACCGCAGCTGGGGCTGATGTATGGAGGGCGAGATACCGTGGGGCCTGCTCGGTCTTCTTGGCGTGCTGCTCGTCCTGTCCGCATTTTTCTCGGGCTCAGAAACCGCGCTGATGAGCCTGAATCGATACCAGCTCCGTCACAAAGCGCGCGAGGGCCATCGCGGAGCCCGGCTCGCTGAAAAGCTGCTGCAGCGTCCGGATCGGCTGATCGGCCTGATCCTGATGGGCAACAACCTCGTCAACTTCACGGCGGCCGTCATTCTTGGCGCGGCGGCTCGCGAGATGGGCGGTGAACCCGCGGTTGTTGTCGCGACAATTCTGTTCACCTTTGTCGTGTTGATCTTTGCCGAAGCTGCGCCGAAAACACTGGCCGCTCTGTCGCCGGAGAAACTCGCGTTTCCCGCGTCGATCGTCTACTACCCGCTGCTGAAAATCCTGTACCCGTTCGTCTGGCTGATCAATGTGTGTTCCAACGGCGTGCTGTATCTCGTCGGCGTGCGTGAATCGGGCAACCAACTGCAATCACTGAGCCAGGAAGAGCTGCGCACGCTGGTCGACGAGGCCGGCAACCGTATATCGAATCGATACCGGCGCATGCTGATCAGTATCCTCGACCTGGAGAAGGTCACCGTCGACGACGTCATGGTGCCGCATAACGAGATTCAGGGCGTCGACCTCGCCGAATCCGAACAAGCCATCAATACTATCTTGCATGAGAGCGTGCACACCCGGTTGCCGGTTTTCACGGATACGATCGACCAGGTTGAAGGCATCTTGCATCTGCGGCGACTGGCCAATCTTGCCGAGCAGGCTGTGAGTCGCGAGGGCATACGCGAAATCCTGACCGAGCCGTATTTCGTGCCCGAGGGCACACCACTCAGCACCCAGCTAATCCAGTTTCAGCGTCGCCGTGAACGCATCGCGCTGGTCGTTGACGAGTACGGCGATATTCAGGGCATCGTGACGCTCGAGGACATCCTCGAAGAAATCGTCGGTGAGTTCACCACCGACCCCGCCGACGACATGCTCGACGTTATCCGTGAGTCCAGTGGCAATTTTCTCGTTGACGCATCTGCCAATGTCCGTGATCTGAACCGCAGCCAACACTGGGACCTGCCGACCGACGGCCCGAAAACGCTCAACGGGCTGATCGTCGAACAGCTTGAGGAAATCCCGCCGCGCCTGTCAACGCACACCATTCACGGCTACCCGATGACGATTATCTCCGTCGAAGACAATCGCATCCAGGAAGTCCGGGTCGGACAAAAACAGCTCGATACGGAGGAGCAGCCGAGTTAGCCGGAAGCGGCGTCGAGTGCGTCGGACAGTGTCCTGACCGCCTCGATGCGCAGTCCGGAAGGCGGTTTCTTCGGCACATTGGCGGCCGGCACGATCGCGGTTTCGAAGCCCTGCTTGGCGGCCGCCGACAGTCGCTCTGTGCCGAATCGCACCGGCCGGACTTCACCGGCCAGACCGATTTCGCCGAAGCTGACCAGCCGCTCCTTCAGCGGTCGATCCCGGAAACTGGACACCACGGCCAGTAGCGTCGGCAGGTCGGCTGCCGTCTCGGAAATTTTCAGTCCGCCGACCACGTTGACGAACACATCGTCCTGCGCGAGCTCAACATCGCCATGCTTCTGCAATACGGCGAGCAACAGGGCCAGCCGATTTTGTTCGATACCCTGCGCCAGGCGTTTGGCGTAGCCCCCGTTACCGTCGGCGACCAGAGCCTGGATTTCGACCAGCAACGGTCGGCTGCCCTCCCACGCCACCGAGATGACGCTGCCTGGCCCGCTCGCCGTCTCGCGGGACAGGAAGATGGCTGACGGGTTACTGACTTCGCGAAAGCCGGCCTCCGTCATTGCGAACACGCCCATCTCGCCGCTCGCCCCGAAGCGGTTCTTCACTGACCGAATCATCGAGTAGCGGCTGGCCGGGTCGTTTTCGAAATACAGCACGGTATCCACCATGTGTTCGACCAGTCGCGGGCCGGCAATGGTGCCCTCCTTGGTGACATGGCCGATGACGAACACCGAGATCTCATTCTGCTTGGCAAATCGCACAATGCGCGCCACACACTCGCGAAGCTGAGCTACTGAACCGGGTGCCGACGGCGATGACTCAACCGCCATGGTCTGCATTGAGTCGATGACCAGCACTTTCACCGATCCGGCCTTGGCGAGAATCGCATCCAGCGAGGTGTCGGCGACCAGCCTCAGATCGGCCGAGCCGGCTGCGATACGCCCGGCTCGCTGGGCTACCTGTTTCAGCGACTCCTCACCGCTGGCGTACAGGGTTGCCTGAGTCTCCGCCATACGTGAAGACACCTGCTGCAGCAATGTGGATTTGCCCACACCCGGATCGCCGCCAATCAACACGACCGAACCGGGCACCAGACCGCCACCCAAAACCCGGTCAAATTCATCGAACCCGGTAGGGTAGCGCCGGTCAGCATCGTCCGTTACTTCGGACAGCTGCACGGCCTCTGCCGGTGCCGCAGTACTGCTGCCCGCACGGATCTCAACCAGCGTATTCCACGAAAGACACTCGGCACACTGACCTGACCATTTGGCGCTCTGCGCACCGCAGGCCTCGCAAACATACGAAAATTTGCTTTTAGCCATCAAGTAAAGCTCTGATATTGTTGATTATTATGACCTTTTTTGCCGACGAATGGCGGCTGCGGAGGGTCGAGAGTCTAGCATCGACGAACGCCCACGTATTACATAAAAATGCCAACCCTTTCTCATTAAGAATCCTTGCCTTTTCCTATACTTTCGCCCGTTAAACAGGAATCTCAACCTTGGACATTGGCAAAAAGCAAAAACGTAACCGCCTGATCGCGCTGAGTTTTGCCAGCGTTTTGCTGGTGCTGACCTACGGGCCGCTGGCGAAGTGGTTCGTGGCGGCCGACCGCTTTCTTTTTGACCAGGTGTCTTTGGGCATAGCCCAGCCGCCTTT
Organism: Pseudomonadota bacterium; assembly: GCA_039025835.1. GTDB lineage: Bacteria > Pseudomonadota > Gammaproteobacteria > Steroidobacterales > Woeseiaceae > UBA1847. The sequence goes on from JBCCNM010000009.1 coordinate 35,312, forward strand.
GCGCAACGGCCTGATAATCAGCATCGATCCAAAAGGCCTCAGCGACGCCCAATTGCTGGACCGTTACGGCGCGGTCGTCGACGAGCTGCAGAGCCGACGCATCGAGCGCATTGTTCTGCCAAAACCGCCATCGATGAGCGACGCCGACGAGCTGCCGGACTGGACCCAGCAACTGTCCACCGGCGTCACCGCTTACGTGCCGACCGGCCATCGGCTGGCGAGTGTGGCGAGAAACAACGGTGTCATGGTTATCGAGCCGGATGACGACGGTGTGTTCCGCCGGTCCTCGATGTGGCATTTCCGCGAGGGATCGATGGTACCGTCGCTGCCGCTTGCGGTCGCGTTCGACACCGAGGAAACGGCCTACCAGCCGCGAATTTCGGGCGCTGAAGACGCCATTTACCTGACAGACTACGGTGAGCTGCCGCGGATGAGCGACGTGGAGTTTATCAACGCCGGTGTGGAAAACCTGCGACTCGCCGAAGCCACCGTGTTTGTCGATGCGGACCCGGCGATCGTCGGTGCCGCCGCACTGCTGCCTTCCGGCCAGTTCGTCACCCACTCCGAGATAGTGTCGACGCTGTTGTCCGGCGTCGAGCAGAACACAGCCATTCTTGCGCCGAGCTGGATACTGGCCATGCAGTGGCTCGCGCCGGCCTTGATCGCCATTGTCGCCGTACTCTTTATGCCGGATCGCAATCGTCGCGACATCGCCGTGCTGACTGTGGTCACCGCCGTCATCCTGCTGCTGGTGCAGACGCTGATGATGTATGTGTTCCAGCTGCGGCTCGATCTTGGTCGTCCGCTGATTATTCTCGGCGGCGTCGCCCTGCTCTCACTGTGGTTGGTGGTCGACCCGAAGAAAGTGACGCGAGATGCGTTCAAGCGGGGTTCCGATTTTCTCGCCGCTGGTCGACTGGAGCCGGCGTTTGCTGAATTCCGACGCTGCGATCCGTCCGAGTCCCTGGCCAGTGTCATGTACAAGCTGTCACTCGCATTCGAGCAGCAGGCCAAGCCAGAACGGGCTGAGGCGGTGCTGGAGTGGATGAAGCGAACACACAGCACGATCCGCCGGGAAACGGCCGCAAAGAAGAACGGGGCCGCACCGCAGCGCCTTGGACGCTACGTGATCGAGAAGCGGCTGGGGCGGGGTGCGATGGGAGCTGTTTACCTGGCGCGCGATCCGCGCATTAACCGACCGGTGGCGCTCAAAGTCATTCCGATCGAGAAGGAATTCGAGGACGAGGAGCTGAAAGAAGCGCGGCTGCGCTTCTTCCGCGAAGCCGAATCCGCCGGGCGCCTGACGCACCCGAACATCATCACGGTGTACGACGCCGGAGAAGACAAGGGCCTCGCCTACATTGCCATGGAATTTGTGCCGGGGATGCCGCTGAAGAAATTCACCGACCCCAACCGGCTGCTGGCGCCGAAGCGCGCCCTGGAACTCGCGGCATCCACCGCTGAGGGCCTGGATTACGCCCACGCCCAGGGGGTGATTCATCGGGATATCAAGCCGGCAAACCTGATGTACAATCCGAAAGACGGCTCGCTGAAGATCAGTGACTTCGGGGTTGCACGGCTGACCGACAACAACCGGACCAAGACCGGGATCGTGTTGGGTACGCCGATGTACATGTCACCGGAACAGCTCGCCGCAGAAGACCTGACAGGACAATCGGACCTGTTCTCGTTGGGTGTGACCTTGTACGAACTGCTGATCGGCGAAGTGCCGTTCAAAGCCGGCAATATTGCGTTGCTTATGACAAAAATTACGAGCGAAGATCCGCCTCCGATCGCAAACCGGAGAGCGGGAATACCCCCCAGCGTGGACGCTGTTCTCACCAAGGCCCTGTCCAAAAACCCGGAAAACCGATTCTCCAGCGGCGCCGAAATGGCGATTGCCCTGCGCAATTGCGCTCGGTTCTCATAAAAAGAACCTCTTGAATTCATGAGCTTGCGCGGGAAAATACACTTTGCCGAACTGACCGATACAGGCCGGGTTCGCGACCACAACGAGGACGCGATTGGCAGCAATCCGGACATTGGCCTGATGGTGCTGGCCGACGGCATGGGCGGCTACAACGCCGGCGAGGTAGCCAGCGGTATCGCCGTACAAATTGTCGGCGAACTGGCAGCCGAGGGCGCGGAGCGTGAGGAGCGTGAAGACGTCGATCCGCACAGCGGCCTGATGCGGCAGTCGATCGTGCTGCGTGACGCGGTCTATCGCGCAAACAAAATCATCTATCAGACCGCACAAAGCCAGACCCATTGCGAAGGCATGGGCACGACGATCGTGGCCTGCATGTTTTACGACAACAAGGTCTCGATCGCCCACGTCGGCGACTCGAGGGCTTATCGCGTGCGTGGCGGCCAGTTCGAGCAAATGACCATGGACCACTCGCTGCTGCAGGAACTCGTCGACCGAGGCTTCTACTCGCAGGAAGAGGCGCAGCGCTCGACCAATCGCAATTACGTAACGCGAGCACTCGGCGTGGAGCCGACCGTGGACGTCGAGGTGAACGAGTATGAAGTGCTCCCGGACGACGTCTATCTGCTCTGCTCGGACGGCCTCCCGGACATGGTCGAGGATGAGGACATTCATTTAACTATCAGGACTTTTAATGATAGTCTTGATGTGGTTGGTCAACAGCTGGTTAACCTGGCAAACGACCACGGTGGACGAGACAACGTGTCTGTAATGCTCGCTCAGGTTATGGACTCGTTCGAAGCCAGGAAGGGCCTCCTGGTGAAAATAGCGAATATGTTTCGTTCTTGAGGATGCAGGGGCACTGGAGACACTACCGATACTCTCGTACGTTCGCAGCTCGCGAGCGGTCTCTACGCTTACCTGCCAGTCTATGTTGCTGATAACGGCGGATTAAGATGGCACGTTTAATTCTGAGTTTGGACAACCAGGTGCTGGCTGAGTACAACATGTCCAAGGAGCGCTATACGATCGGGCGACTTCCGGACAACGATGTGCGCATCGACAACCCGGCTGTCAGCGGACACCACTCGCTCATCATCAACATCCTCAACGACTCGTTCCTTGAAGATCTGAACAGCACCAACGGGACCTACGTCAATGGCAAGCTGATCAAGAAACACGCGCTGCAAAACGGTGACGTGATCACGATCGGGCACCACCAGCTCCGCTTCTCGGACCAGCAGGTCAACGACGCCGAGCAGGACGAATTCGAAAAAACCATGGTTATTCCCGCCGGGCAGCAGAATGCCGAGCAGCTCGCACGCGCTGAACGCGCCGCGGAGGCTGCCGCTGCCGGGGTGAAGCTTGACGAGAACCCGTCCGAGGACGTGGCCGCATCGGTCAAGCTGGATCCGGAAGAGGCCGCCGGTCTCGAGCCGGAGCCGGAACCCACGCCGGAGCCCGAGCCGGCACCGCCGCCGCCTCCGCCGGAACCGGCCCACACGGAAACCGTCGCGCACAACGACACGGTCTCGCACACCGGCACAGCCGCCGGCATCGACCCTGCGCTGGCACCGTCTGCCCTGCCGCTCGCCAAGTTGCAGGTGTTGAGCGGCGCGTTTGCAGGGCGTGAACTTGAACTGACGAAAGCGCTGACGACGTTGGGGCGTCCCGGTGTGCAGGTCGCGGCGATCACGCGCCGCGCCGAGGGCTACTACATCGTGCACGTAGAGTCCGGCAAGGAAGGCGACTTCCCGCTGGTCAACGGCGAACCCATTGGTGCGCAGGCACGAAAACTGGCAGACAACGACGTCGTCCAGCTCGCGGGCGTCAAAATGGGCTTCTTCTCGTCCTGATTCAGCCCGGTTCGCGGTGCGTTACACCGCAGACCAGCGTGTAGGGCAAGCTGCCGCAGTACGGGACCAGCTCCTCGATCGGCAGCCCGTCACCCCATAAGGTCGCGATATCACCAACGCGATCCGTTGCATCCGGGCCAAGGTCCACGGTCAGCATATCCATTGACACGACGCCGGCAAGCGGCACGCGACGACCGTTCAGCAGTACGGGCGTGCCGTCGCGAAAATGGCGGGTATAGCCATCACCGTAGCCCGCTGCGATTACACCGATGATCGTGTCCCGTTCGGCGGTGTAGCGCTCGGTGTAGCCAACTGCGTCGCCCTGCCGAAGCGGTTTGAGCGCGATAAGCCGCCCCTGGAACTGCATCACCGGCCGCAGACCCAGATCATCGCCCGTTCTGCCCTCGAACGGCGAGATGCCGAACAGCGCTATTCCCGGACGAATCCACTGATGGCCCGCAAAGCCCAGATCGTCCTTCAGACGCCGGACCTCATCCCAGCCGAACGTAGCCGGTGAGTTGGCGACACTGACGTCACCGGCGAATCCGGTCGTCAACGAGCGAAAACGGTCGAGTTGTTGCCGGGTTTTGTCGCTGCCGACCTCGTCGGCACTCGAGAAGTGGGTCATCAGCCGCAGGTCCTCGACGCAGCCGAGACGACGAAGCCGAGCGAGAGCCGCCTCTGCGTCCTCCGGTGCGAAACCGAGACGGTTCATGCCGGTGTCTACCTTTAGCCAGACAGTGCAGGCGGGTGTGTCCTGTTGCTCGAGCATCGCCAGCTGTTCCGGACTGTGCACAACCAGCTCACAACCGAGTGACAGTGCTTCGGCCTGGTCGGCAGCGTCCCAGACACCCTCCAGCAGTACGATCGGCGACTTGACGCCGACGGCACGCAGCCGTCTTGCCTCTTCGAGGCGCGCGACGGCGAACGAGTCCGCATCCAGCGAACGCGCAACAGTTTCCAGCCCGTGACCGTAGGCATTCGCCTTGACGACGGCCATAAGCCGGGCGTCGGGAACCGCGTCGCGGAGAGTCTTGAGATTGTGGTGGAGTGCGTCGAGCCGGATGACTGCTCGTGCGCCAAAACTCACGGAAAGCCCTCGTCGCTGTACGACTCCGGCACGAAGTTTTCGAACTTGGTGTAACGACCCACGAAGGTCAGCGGGAAATCGCCGATCGGCCCGTTTCGCTGCTTGGCGATCGTGATGTCGGCAATGCCCTTTCGCGGTGTGTCCTGGTTATAGACCTCATCGCGATAGATGAAAATGATCAGATCCGCGTCCTGCTCGATTGCACCGGACTCACGCAGGTCGGACATAACCGGCCGTTTGTCAGTGCGCTGCTCGACACTGCGGTTGAGCTGCGACAGCGCAATCACCGGCACATTGAGCTCCTTGGCGACCGCTTTCAGCCCCCGCGAAATCTCGGAAATTTCGGTAGCGCGGTTTTCGGTGCTGCCCGGTACCTGCATGAGCTGCAGATAGTCGACAACTATCAGGCCGAGTCCGTGCTCGCGTTGCAGACGTCGTGACCGCGCGCGAATCTCGGTCGGAGACAAGCCCGGCGTGTCATCAATAAAAACCGGCGCCTCGGACATCAGCTGCACCGCCGTGTTGATGCGGGACCAGTCCTCATCCGGAAAATTGCCGGTACGCAGGTGCGTCTGGTCAACACGCCCGAGTGAGGAAATCATACGAAATGCGAGCTGCTGGGACGGCATCTCCATGGAATAAATCGCCGTCGGCACCTTGGATCCGATCGCCGCGTTTTCCGCCATGTTGACGGCCAGCGTGGTCTTGCCCATGGACGGACGACCGGCGACGATGATCAGGTCACCGCCCTGCAGGCCCGCCGTCATCTTGTCGAATTCGTGGTAACCGGTCGAAATGCCGGTGATATCGCCATCGGACTGATGCAGCAGATCGATGCGATCCACGGTTTCCGGAAGAATATCGCGCAGAGCCTGAAAGCCGGACTTGCCACGTGCCCCCTGCTCGGCGATCTCGAAGACGAGTCGCTCGGCCTCGTCGACCAGCTCGGATGCAGTGCGACCGTCGGTCGAGAACACGCTGCCGGCGATTTCGTTGCCGGCGTGGATCAGTGAGCGCATGACGGAGCGCTCGCGGACGATGTTTGCGTACGCCCGGGCGTTGGCGGCCCCGGGGGTTTCGTTGGCGAGAGTCGCGAGATACTCAAGCCCGCCGGCAGCGTCAAGCTCGCCTTTCTGGTCCAGGGATTCGGAGACGGTGATGACGTCGAACGCGTCACCTTCCTGCGCAAGCGCCGAGATCGCGGCGTAGATCAGCTGGTGATCCTTGCGGTAGAAATCGGCCGCACGAACGACGTCCGCGACCTTGTCGAATGCGAGTTTGTCGAGCATCAGCCCGCCAAGCAGGGACTGCTCGGCTTCGACCGAATTGGGCGGCACTTTCAGGCGCTGCTCGGCGCCGGATTCCTCACCCAATGCTAGAACCACGCTCCGCCCTCATGACCATCCCGCAAAGTGCCAGTATGACACGATGCGGGAGCGGTCGGCACTACTCGCCTTCGACGATGCGTACCGTGGCTTCAGCGTTGACCTGGGGATGCAGGTGGACGCCGATCGTGAACTCGCCGAGCTCGTGAATCGGTCCGTCCGGCATGCGAACTTCGCTGCGCTGCACCTCGATCTGGATCGCGGCAAATGCCTCTGCTATATCGACCGGGCCGACGGAGCCAAACAGCTTGCCTTCGCTGCCGGCATTGGCCGGGATGACCAGCTCAACACCGTTGATGCCTTCCGCCCTTTTCTCAGCGTTCTTCAGCTCTTCGGCGGCTGCGGCCTCAAGTTCCGCACGGCGCGCTTCAATCGCCTTGATGTTCTCGTCGGTGGCCAGCGCCGCCTTACCCTGCGGCAGCAGGTAGTTGCGACCGTAGCCCGGCTTGACCTTGACGAGGTCGCCGATACGTCCGAGGTTCTCGACGTTGTCCAAAAGAATAACGTTCATGTCTCTTACCTTCCCTGACGCCTCAGGCGGGCGTCCTTATCTTCTTCCGAAGACCGAACCACGCATCCAGGTATCCCACCAGCGCGAGGATCGATCCCCATACAAAACTCAAGGCCATCAACAACACATAGGCCAGCACCACGGCAAACAGCGGCAGAGCATTTTCACGGCGATGCCAGTGCACTACCGCGAATCCCTGCACCAAAAACGCGGTAAACAAAAACACCGCGGCTCCGTCCAGCCAGCTCTGGTTGAGCAGGTAGGCCCCGGCAGACGCGACCGCGGTCGCAACAGCCAACACCTTGCCAAGACTCAGGTCTGCGAAACGGCCGTAATTCACCGTCTCGCCCGGCAGTAGCCGGTACCAGCTGTGGCCGATCTGAATCATCAGAAACAGCAAAAGCCAGTACGACACCGCCATGACCAGCGTCAGACCGTTCGCAACGGCCGGCAGGTCCTGCTCAACACGGTTGGCAAGTTCCACCTGTCCGGCTTCACGCCAGAAATTGACGTAGAAATCGATCAGCGGTTGCCAAACCGTCAGCGGGTCGTCGATCAGCAGGGCAAAACCCGCGAGACCTGCACAACCCACGATGACCGACAGCTGTACCGTCAGCGCCATTGATCGGGTCCGTTCCAGAACGCCGACCATGACCAGGCACGGCAGCCAGTTACTTGCCATGCTCAGCACGACATTGACCGGCGACGTTCCACTAAGAAACGACGCCACGACGAACAGGCCGAGCACCAGTGCCGCGGCACGCAGGGCTGCGTAGAACCCCCGAGCCAGTGCCAGCAGTACCAGCACAACGCAGCTGAAAATGCCGAGGCCGGGCAGTGTGGCGATCAGCAAAACGCCGAGTACGCCGTTTGCCGGCCTCTCTACCAACCACTTGGCAACCTGGGTCGGCAGAGGTGTTTCTCTGTTAATGGCGATCCGTGTACGGCAACAGCGCGAGGTAACGCGCTCGTTTGACCGCGGTGGCCAGCTGACGCTGGTAATGCGCCTTGGTGCCCGTGATACGGCTCGGCACGATCTTGCCGGTTTCAGTGACGTAGGCCTTCAGCAGGTTGAGATCCTTGTAGTCGATCTCCTCGATGCCTTCGGCGGTAAAACGACAGTACTTGCGACGACGTGAATATCTGCTCATTGCTTAAATCCTCAGGCGGTTTCCGCTTTCTCGGTGGACTCCGACGCATCCGACGCAGCCTCTTCGGCCGGCTTGTCGTCCGCAGCGGCTTCTTCAGCCGGCGTCTCGTCAGCCTTTTCTTCGACGGTCTCCTCAGCCTTTTCGGCCTCCGCCGAGGCTTCCTCGTCGCGACGCATGGCCGCTTCAGCGGCTGCCTTGGCATCGCGGCGCTGCTGCGCTTCACGCTCCTTGGCTTTTTCTTCGGCGACAGCCACAGCCATCGGCGAGGCCTCGGTCACGGCGTCCTTGCGCGTCAGGATCATGTTGCGGAGTACGGCGTCGTTGAACTTGAACGCGCCTTTGATTTCATCCAGCACGTCGCCGCTGCACTCGATGTTCATCAGTACGTAGTGGGCTTTGTGGACTTTGTTGATCGGGTGCGCCAGCTGGCGACGACCCCAGTCTTCGGTACGGTGAACTGCGCCACCGCCGTCGGTGACCATGCCCTGGTAGCGTTCGACCATGGCAGGGACCTGCTCGCTCTGGTCCGGATGGACCAGAAACACGATTTCATAGTGTCTCATTGTCATTCCCTATGGATGTCTACCGGTGTATTCCGGTAAGCAGCCACCCGGTCTCCCGGTGTGGCAAGGACCCGCCACATGACGGGGACGCGCATACTACTGAAGCTCCGGCGGCCCCGCAAGCGAAAATTGATGCCAAATCAGGCACATCCGCGGGTGGCTCGAACGAAGACCACAGACAGTTTGCCGCGGAATTGTTGGCGTCACCCCACCGTGCGCAACCGAATAAAACAAATCATTAAAAATTAATAAGTTATTGAATTTTTCTCAAGCTAATTATGCTATCGCCGCTGACGAATCACCTCGTAAAGACAGACGGCGGTGGCCACGGACACATTCAGGCTCGACACGGCACCGGCCATCGGCAGTTTCAGTGTGACATCGCAGCGCTTCATGAGTCCCGACTTCACACCGGTCTCCTCCCGACCCATGACAAGCGCGACCGAGCGGTTCAAATTCACGTCGTAGAGCTCGTCGTCCGCACCGTCTGACGTTGCAATCCGCAGCACGCCGTAGTCACCGAGCCAGTCCATGACCCGGCCCAGATTTGCGACCTGGGCAAAAGGCACCCGCTCTGCGGCGCCGGCCGCGACCTTGGAGACGGTGGGTCCGAGTGAGGCCGAGGCGTGCCTCGGCACCACGACGGCATCCACACCGGTCGCATCTGCCGTACGCAGGCAGGCACCGAGGTTGTGCGGGTCCTGGATCCCGTCGAGCACCAGCAGTAACAGCTTGTCGCCGGCCTCGAGCCGCGCCTCGACAAGGCTGCGCAGTCCGGCTTCGTCCAGCATCGTGTCTCGCCGGATCTCGGCGACCACGCCCTGGTGTCGCGTCTCACCCGACATCTGCGTGAGGCGAGCACGGTTGGCTGAATGCAGCTCTATCCCTGCGTCGTTCAATGCCGCCTCAATGGCTTCGACGCGCGGGTTTTTTGATCGGTATTCGATGTACACCCGCTTCAGCGACGAAGGATCCGTGGCCAGCAGTTGCTCGACAGCGCGCAGTCCGGTGACGTAGCGCGATCGACTCATCGCCGTGGGCCCCGACGACGTGTCGGCGGTGCCTGATCCGCCGGCCGGAAGTCGATTCGCCGGGTTTCCATGTCCACTTTGTGCACAAAGACCTTCATGGCATCCCCAAGCGCGTAGACCTCACCGCCGCGCTCACCGACCAGGCGCTGGCGCTCAGCCTCATAGTGGTAGTAATCATTCAGCAGACTGCTGACATGCACGAGTCCATCGATCTGCAATTCCGGTAACTGCACGAACACGCCAAAGTTCGTCACACCGGTAATCACGCCGTCGAACTGGTCGCCGACACGATCGGACATATACTGGCATTTCAGCCACGCCTCGACTTCACGTGTCGCTTCCTCGGCGCGGCGCTCGTGCGCGGAGGTGATCTCACCGAGTCGCAGCATTGCCTTGTGGTCGTAGCGGTACTTGCCGGGCCTGCCGCCACGCACGATGTGCCGGATCGCCCGATGCACCAGCAGATCAGGGTAGCGCCGGATTGGTGACGTGAAGTGCGCATAGGCCTCCAGGGCGAGGCCGAAATGGCCGATGTTCTCCGGCGTGTATTCGGCGTGTGTCAATGAGCGCAGCATCGTCATCGAAATCGCTGCGGAATCCGGCCTGGCACTGACCTGGCGCAGCAGCGCGTTGAATTCCGCCGGTTTTACATGCTCCGGATGCGGCACTTTCAGACCAAGGCTGACAAGGTACAGCCGAAGCTCGTCGAAGCGCTCGGCATCGGGCCTCGCGTGCACGCGGTACAGCCCCGGCATGCGGTGCTTTTTGAGGAACTTGGCCGCCTCCACGTTGGCAGCGATCATGCACTCCTCGATAAGTTTGTGCGCGTCATTGCGATCGCTGGTGCGAATTTTGTGGATCTCGCCCTGCTCGTTGAGTTCGAACTGAGTCATCGGCAGGTCCAGTTCCAGGGCACCGCGCTTGCCGCGTGCCGCCGCCAGAGCCTTGTACAGATCGTGCAAATACCGGACTGAGGTCTGCACCTCAGACGGGATCGCATCATCGTCACCGTCGATGAACTGACCCACCTCGGAGTAGGTCAGGCGCGCCTTGCTGCGCATCACGCCCTCGAAAAACTCGGAGCGCGTCACCTTGCCTGACGGACCCACCTGCATATCGCAGACCATGCATAAACGGTCCACTTTCGGGTTCAGCGAACACAGTCCGTTGGACAGCACTTCGGGCAACATCGGCACGACCCGGTCCGGGAAGTACACCGATGTGCCGCGTATCGTGGCCTGCTTGTCGAGCGCGCTGCCAAGCTCGACGTAGTGCGCCACATCCGCAATAGCAACCAGTAATCGCCAGCCACGACCCGAGGGCTCGCAGTACACCGCATCGTCAAAGTCGCGAGCGTCTTTGCCGTCGATCGTCACAAGGTCCACGGAGCGAAGATCGACTCGCCCTCTTTTTGCCGCGGTGGGCACCGTACGCCCGAAGCCCGCTGCTTCGTCCCTGACCGCTTTTGGCCAGCGATGCGGAATGCCGTGCGACTCGATGGCGACGTCGGTCGCAATGCCCTTCTGTTCGGGTTTGCCGATTACCCGGCTTATGCGTGCCGTTGCCTGTTCAACCTGGGACGGATAATCAAGAATCTCGGCGACCACGAGATCGCCGGGCTTGGCGCCACCGGCCTCACCGCGGGCAACCAGGATGCGGTGAGCGATGCGCGGGTTATCCGGAATCACAAGACCGATGCCGCGCTCGCGCAGGTACTGGCCGGCGATCTGTTGTCGACCCCGCTGCAGTACGTCAACAACGTCGCCCTGCGGACGCCCGTTTCGATCGTGGCCGGTGATCTTCAAGGAGATGCGATCGCCGTCGATCAATGCGCGCATCTCGCGCGCTGACAGGAAGACATCGTCACCGCCCTCATCGAGCATGACAAAACCAAAACCATCCCGGTGTCCGCTGACTGTACCGGTGACAATGTCGATCTTCTGCGTCAGGCAATACTCACGTCGTCGGTTTTCCAGCAGCTGTCCGGCTCGCACCATGCCGTCGAGCCTGTCGACCAGCAGCGACATCATTCGCTGACCTTTCAGACTGAAGACCTCCATGACAGCCATGACCGACAGCGGTTTGCCGGCCGTCTCGAAGTGATCGATCAGCGCGTTGCGGCTGGGAATCGGGTGTTTGTAGGGCGCTTTGCGGCCCCTGTTTTTGGACTTGGACAATCCGGTATTTCTCGTTTTCAGGTCGGGTTGACGGGCATTTGACAGGCTGAGCGGGCGGCAGTAAAGTGCGCGACCCTGCCAAGGCGCGATTGTACGCGCTGAACGCTTGCCGAGGTGGCGGAATTGGTAGACGCGCTAGCTTCAGGTGCTAGTGGGGGTAACCCCGTGGAGGTTCAAGTCCTCTTCTCGGCACCAAACAAAAAAAGGCTCCCCAACAGGGGAGCCTTTTTTGGTTCGGCGACGAGACGAGACCGACTCCAGGGTGCCCGGTTCAGGAACGGTGGCACCCAAGAAAGAACTCCTCAACTCCTCACTGTCGGGCTACACCACGTCTGCCAGTGGCAGCGTGTGCGCTGACAGACGACCTTTCTCGCTAATCGGTTCAAGTCCTCTTCTCGGCACCAAACAAAAAAAGGCTCCCCAACAGGGGAGCCTTTTTTGGTTCGGCGACGAGACGAGACCGACTCCAGGGTGCCCAGTTCAGGAACGGTGGCACCCAAGAAAGAACTCC
>JBCCNM010000010.1:0-42988 GCA_039025835.1 Pseudomonadota bacterium
TCGTCTGCTAGCGTGTGGCGTGCGACAGACACGAGCACAGCGGACGCACAGAGCAGCGCCAGCGTCGCAATGCCGAGCCCCAGAGCGTTCACAGCTGTACCGGAGACCGCGAGCAGCGGGCACAACCCCAGCCACTGGACAAGCCCCGGATTGTCCCGCCAGAGACCGGCTGCGAGTCGACTGTGCGTGCTCACCGCGTCGTCTCCGGCCACGCAAATACCTGCTCGCGATTGGCCTCAAACCAGATCAGCGTGTCACGGATCGCCGCGATCACCGCTCTCGGTGTGACGGATGCTCCGCTGAGCTGATCGAATTCGCCACCGTCGATGCGAATTGCCCATCGGTGCATCGCCGGGTTGTTCAGCGAACGTCCTTTGAACTGTTGATCCCAGTCCGACATCGTGTGTTCGATGGCATTACCGAAGCCCTTGGTTTCCTGGTGCTCGAGTATGCGTACCCCGGACACCTGGCCATCCAGGTCAATCCCGATCAGGACTCGTATCGGTCCTGCGTACCCGTCGGTCGCCGTTACAGCAAACAGGGCCGCAACCGGCTCGTCACCGGCGTAAACCCGGTAAACCACGGCAGCGTCTTCGCCCGGCAGGTCGTGCGGTGGTTCAAGGACGACGGCCGATTCGGTAACACCGCTGTCGTACATCAGGCCGGCCAGTGCGGGCGTCAGTCGTTGCTCGAGCAGCGCTTGCTGGTTTTCACGGATTCGCGGTTCGGTCAGCCAGTAAGTGCTTATGATCAGCCCGGCGCAAAAGGCGCCGGCAACGCTCAGTGTCAGTCCGTTTTTGAGGCGGCGATTCACACTTGCACCTGTCGCCCGTCGGCGCTGTCCACGCGAGTCAGGGCGTCGATGGCCGGTACCGCCATATTCATTAGCAAAACCGCGAACGCCACGCCGTCCGCGTACGAGCCCCACTTGCGAATGGTGAAAATCAGCACGCCGATACCAAAGCCGTAGACCAGGCGTCCGGTAGGTGTCGCCGCCGCCGAGACCGGATCGGTGGCGATAAAAAAGGCGCACAGTAGCGTTGCCCCGCTGAACAGATGGAAGCCAGGTCCGGCGTTGGTTCCCGGATCCACGAGAAATGCGATGGTTGCCGGGATCAGAACGCCTGCCATCACCGCGATCGGGATGTGCCAGCGAATAATGCGCTGGCTCATCAGCCAGAGTCCGCCGAGCGCAACGAAGTTGCCGATCCATTCCCAGCCGCGCCCGCCGAAGTCACCCATCAGCGGCAGCGCGCGCATCTCGTCAACCGTGCGCATCTGCTTCAGGCCGGACTGGATGGTGTCGAGCGGCGTCGCCCGGGTAACGGCGTCATACGGCATCGGCAGGTTGCCGGTGATCGTGTACGACAGGGTCTGGATCAACGACAGTCCGTCGTAGTCAATGTCGCCGATACGCGGAGGCAACCAAAGGCTGGTGTCCTGCGGAAACGCGACCAGCACAGCCACGTAGCCGACCATGGCCGGATTGAACACATTCGATCCCGCGCCACCGTACAGGTGCTTGGCGACCACAATGGCGAACAGGCACGCGGTACCGGTGATCCACCACGGCGTGAGTGGCGGTAGTGCGAAGGCGATCAGGACCGCTGTCAGGATGGCGGTGTAGTCCGACAAGGCGTCGTCAACCCGTGCACCGCGCAGATGCGTCGCAGCGGCTTCGAACAGCAGGCAAAACACGCAGGCGATCGCGATATTGATCAACAGCCCGGGCCCGAAGAACCAGACGTAGGCCACCGTCGCCGGCAACAGGGCGGCCAGCACCTTCAGGATCGCCACACCGCCGGTATTCTTCACGTGCGTGCGCGATGCCTGCAGCGTAATCGCGTTCACAGCTGCACGATTCCCGCGAGGCCGAAGAGGGCCAGCGACATGATGCCGGCCGTCATCATGGCAATCGGCAGGCCGCGAAACGGAGTCGGGACATCAACAGACGCCAGGTGTTCACGAATGGCCGCGAAAATCGTCAACATGGCGGCGAACCCGCCTGCGCAGGCGACGGCGAACAACATCGCCTCAGTCAGGCTGTCTGCCAACTGCAGCGCCAGCAAGGCAACACCAAGTACGGCGCTGTTGATCGCGATGAGGGGTGAATGACAGCGCAGCGCTTCGTCGAGGTCCGGCCGCAGTCGTCGGGCGACCCGGTCGACGATGCGCACGCAAAGTGTGATGACGACGATGACACTGAGGGTACGCAGGTACTCGACCTGCAGCGGCACGAGCAGCCTGTCGTGGATCAGGTACCCAGCCGGCGTGGATAACGTGATCACCAGTCCGGTTATCACCGAGACGGTGAGTGCCGAAGCCATGCCCGCTCTGGCTCCGGCAAACGGGCGGAGGGGCAGGAATCGGTCCTGCACATAGTGATTGGCCAGGACCGTGCCGAGCAGAATGACGAGCAGTTCGTTCATGAGAACCCTGCGTCCGAACAGAGCCCTATTGTACTAGCAGTAGCGTCACGTATTCACTTTACGCGCTGGCCGGCTTTGGCACCGTTGTCCGGGGACAGCAGGTAAATATCTTCCTGCCCTGGGCCTGCAGCCAGCACCATGCCTTCGGAGACGCCGAAACGCATCTTGCGCGGCGCAAGATTAGCCACAACGATGACCTGGCGGCCGACCAGAGGTGCGGGTTCGTAGGCCGCCTTGATGCCCGCAAACACCTGTCGGCTGCCCAGCTCGCCAACATCCAGCGACAGGGCCAGCAGTTTGTCGGCACCGTCCACCGGCTCGGCGGCGGTGATCGTCGCGATGCGCAGGTCCACCTTAAGGAAATCGTCGATCGTAATGTGATCGTTGTCGTCCGTATTGGCTTCCGCCTCGGCCGCTGGCTTGGATGTTTCCACCATTTTCTCCACCTGCGCTGCGTCAACGCGTGTGAGCAGCGGTTCGAAGGGGTTGATGCGTTGCTTGAGTATCGGATGACCGGCGTCGTCCCAGTGCCAGTTTTGCTCGCCGAGAAAACGTTTTGATTTTTCCGCGACCACCGGCAGCACGGGTGACAGGTAAATCATCAGGCTGCGGAACAGGTTCAGTCCCTGGGTGCAGACGGCCTGCACCTCGTCAAGTCGCTGCTCGTCCTTGATCATGACCCACGGCTTGTGTTCATCGATGTAGCGGTTGGCGTCATCGGCGAGCGACATTATGACCCGCATGGCCTTTGAGTATTCGCGCGACTCGTAGTGATCAGCGATTTGTGCGGATGCATTCGCCACGCTGGCAAACAACGCCGGCTCGGGCAGCGACGCCGACAGCCGGCCGTCGAAACGCTTATTAATGAAACCTGCGCAGCGGCTGGCAATGTTGACCAGTTTGCCGACCAGGTCCGAATTCACCCGCGCGACGAAATCGTCGAGATTCAGATCGATGTCCTCGATAGTGGGTCCAAGTTTGGCCGCGTAGTAGTAGCGGAGCCACGACGGGTCCAGGTGGTCGAGGTAGGTACGCGCCTTGATGAACGTGCCTCGCGACTTAGACATTTTCTTTCCGTTGACCGTCAGAAAACCGTGCGCGAACACGCTGGTCGGCGTGCGAAATCCCGATCCCTGCAGTACGGCCGGCCAGAACAGCGTGTGAAAGTACATGATGTCCTTGCCGATGAAGTGGTAGAGCTCGGTTCCGTTACCCGGACGCCAGTATTCGTCAAAATCGAGGTCGTCGCGTCGTTCGCACAGGTTTTTAAAACTTGCCGGATAACCGACCGGCGCGTCGAGCCAGACGTAGAAATACTTGTCGTTGGTTCCGGGGATGCGAAAACCGAAGTACGGTGCATCACGCGAGATATCCCAGTCCTGCAGACCGGCGTCAAACCACTCGTTAAGTTTGGCGACTACGTTGCGATCGAGCCGGGCTTCGTTCATCCAGTCACGCAGACGTTCTTCGTAGTCGCTGAGGCGAAAGAAATAGTGTTCGGACTCTCGCTTCACCGGTGTCGTGCCGGACAGCACCGATACCGGATCGATCAGGTCGGCCGGAGAGTAAGTCGAGCCGCAGTTCTCGCAGGAGTCACCGTATTGATCCTCGGTTTTGCAGACCGGGCAGGTACCTCGAACGAATCGGTCGGGCAGGAACATACCTTCCTTCTCGTCGTAGGCCTGCTCAATGGTCCGCGTGTAGATGTCGCCTCGCTCGCGCAATGCCTCGTACATCTCGACGGTCAACGTCTCGTTCTCCGGCGAGTGGGTGGTGTGATAGTTATCGAACTCGACACCGAAATCCGCGAAGTCGCGCTGAAACTCCTCGCTGTAGGCCTCGGTCAGCTGCTCGGGAGTGATGCCCTGTTCGCGCGCCTTGATCATGATCGGCGTGCCGTGCGCATCGCTCGCGCAGACATAGGTGCAGGTGTGGCCACGCAGCTTCTGGAAACGGACCCACATGTCGGTTTGCAGGTACTCGACCAGGTGGCCCATGTGCGGCGAGCCGTTGGCGTATGGCAGCGCGCTGGTGACGAGAATTTTACGAGGCTTGTGGGTCATGGCCTGGCTGCGGGGCAAAGGCCGGGATTATGCCACGGTTGCGGCGCTATCAGGTCTGGTCTTTAACCTGCGCAAACTTCGTCTTATTGTTGGCTTGCTGATAGGCCTCCTTACCCGACACCCAGCGCTTGTCGACAAGGTCCATCAATGCATTGTCCATAGTTTGCATACCAGACGATCCGCCGGACTGCATGGCGGTCTCCAGCTGGTCCAGTTTGCCCTGGCGAATCAGGTTGGCGACGGCCGGAGTATTGATCATGATCTCCAGCGCCGCGATGCGACCCGGCTTGTGTTTGGTCGGCAGCAGCTGCTGCGAGATAACACCGCGCAGCGAAGTCGAGATCATCGTGCGAATGTGACTCTGCTTGTCGGCCGGGAACGAGTTGACGATGCGATCCACAGTCTGTCCGGCACCGTTGGTGTGCAGCGTGCCCATGACCAGGATGCCCATTTCCGCCGCTGTGACCGCGATACTGATGGTTTCCAGATCGCGCATCTCACCGACCAGGATGACGTCCGGATCCTCGCGCAGGGCGGAGTGAAGCGCGTGTGCGAAGCTCTCGCTGTGCACGCCGACCTCGCGCTGCGACATCAGGCTGCCTTGCGACTGGTGCACAAATTCAACCGGATCCTCAATCGTGAGGATGTGTCCCTTCAGGCGGCGGTTGATCGCATCGATCATTGCCGCGAGCGTTGTCGATTTCCCGGAGCCGGTCTTGCCGGTCACGAGAATCATGCCCTGCGTGTTCAGGCACAGGTCGTGTACGACCTTCGGCATGTTCAGCTCGTCCAGAGACAGCGCCTTGGACGGAATCGCACGCAGAATCGCGCCGAGACCGTTGAGGTGGCGGAATACGTTGACGCGAAAGCGCGACAGTCCCGGGATTTCGTGAGCGAAATCGGCCGAGTCGTGCTGATCGAAGTGCGCGCGAGTCTTGCCGTCCATGATTTCGCTGACGCACTCGCTGACCTGGTCGGTCGTAAGCATCTCGTCCATCAACACCTGAAGCTCTCCGTGCACACGGGCCCGCACCGGTGCGCCGGACACAAAATGCAAATCTGACGCTCTCTGCTTCAGGGCCTCTTCGAGGTATCGGTCAATCTTCGCCATCGTCTACCCGTCGATTTTCTGCATATTGGTGGTTTCGAGCGCCGAGAACATGCTTGTGTCGGTCACGTATCGCTGGAACTTGCGCTTGTCGTTGGCGAAGCGGTAGGCGTCGTCCGGATCAATTTCCTTCGCCTGGATGGCCTCCAGCAGCGCGCTGTCCATCATCTGCATGCCGGCGTCGCCGCCGGTCTGCAGCTGCGACGGAATCTGGTGCGTCTGGTCCGTCGTAATCAGTTTCGATATGGCGCGGTTGTTGACGAGGATTTCCAGGATCGCGCGGCGGCCGCGGCCGTCGACGGTCTTGCAGAGGACCTGGGTGACCACGGCTTTCAGGCTCATCGACAAAAACGCTTTGGTTTGTTCGCGCAATTCGCCGGGCAGGGCGTCGATAATGCGATCGATGGTCTTGACCGCCCCCGTTGTGTGCAGTGTACCGAGCACGAGGTGACCGGTTTCCGCCGCCGTCATGGCCATCATGATGGTCTCGGCATCGCGCAGCTCGCCGACGAGAATCACATCGGGATCTTCGCGCATCGCCGCTCGCACACCGTCGGCAAAGCTGCCAACGTGCGTGTTGAGTTCGCGCTGGATCACCTGGCTGTTCTTGCTGGGGTGCACGAATTCGATCGGGTCTTCAAGACTGATGATATTCAGACTGCGCGTCTGGTTCAGGTGATTGATCATTGCTGCGAGTGTGGTCGATTTACCGGTCCCTGTAGAACCGGTGACCAGCACCATACCCTGGTGGTAGTCGCAGAAGTCCGTGACGATGGGCGGCATATTCAGCTGCTCCAGCGTTGGCACTTCGCTCGGAATGTGCCGGAATACGGCGCCCATACCGGTGACTTTGCGGAAAACGTTGACGCGGAAACGGCCGCCGTCTTCGCTGACGTACGAGAAGTCCAGGTCGTGGCCACTCTCCAGCGTCTCGATCTGGCGCTGCGTCAGCACTTCGCGGACGTAGGTCTCGAGCTCGGTATCGGACAGCTCGCGAAACTTGATCGGCATCAGGTCACCGTTCATGCGCAGCATCGGCGGTATGCCGACGGCGAGGTGTACGTCTGAGCAACCCTGAGCGAGTCCCAGCTTCAGAAACGCATCGATTCGAGCCATGAGGCCCCCGTAAATCAGCGAGTTATGCGTATCCTAGGGATAATTTCCGGCCTGTGCCAGAGCGACCTCACAGTTTTGCGACGGGGTCCAGGCCGGACGCGATGCGCGCCGGAACCACGGCGTCAGGCGGCCGCGCTGACCTTGACGGTGTGCAGTGCTTCGGTGAGCTCCGCCATGCTCTGGTAACGCTTGGTTTTGTCGACGGACATCGCTCTTGTGATGATCTCGGCGAATTCCTCCGGCAGGTTTTCATTGATTTCCTGTGCCGGTTTGGCCTTGCCCTGCACGTGCTGGTACATGACCGACATATGATCGCCACGGCTGTACGGTGGGATGCCGGTGACCATCTCGTACATTATTACGCCGACGCTGTAGATGTCCGCGGTCTCGTCGACTTTCTTGCCGAGAATCTGCTCCGGCGCCATGTATTTCGGCGAGCCGATGACGTAGCCGGTCTTGGTAAGCTGCGTGTCGCCACTGCTGGCGGCGGCTGCAACACCGAAGTCCACAATCTTAAGCAGGCCGTCGTTGTTGACGAGAATGTTGGCGGGCTTCAGGTCGCGGTGAATGACGCCCGCCTGGTGGGCAATGGCCATGCCCGCGGCGATATCGCGCGAGAACTGCAGCGCCTTGCTGAGATCCATCGGCGCTTCTTCGGGGATTTCGCCGGACAGCGTGTGCGACGGGAAATACTCCATGGAAATCGCGTAACAACCCTGCAGATTCAGGAAATCGTAAATACGAATGACATTGCGGTGCGTAATCTTGCGCGAATAGCGCAGTTCATGCACGAACCGTTTCATCATCTCTTCGTCGGACGACACATTCGGGTTCAGGAACTTGAGGATCAGTTGCTCATCAACAACCTCGTCCTCCATCAGCAGCACGGTGCCGAATGCACCTTTACCGATCTTCTCAATGTACTTGTAGCGGCCGTCGATCACGTCACCCGGCTGCAGCGTCGAAATATCGAGTGGCTGGAATGCCGGGGCGACCGGTGCCGCGGCTTCCGTGGTCGGATCGTCTGACGGCACTGCGGCTTGCTGGGCATCCGCCTGAGCCTTTAACAACTGGTCGAGGTCTTCCTGCTCCAGCAGCACCGTGCGCGTGTTCTCGCCGATTTTCTGTGCCTTGACATTCTCTGCCATCACCGTGGCCGAGAAGCGCGCGTCGAGGTCCTTGATCGCGATGTCGGCGGCATTGATCATCGTGGCATCTGACGACTCCAGGACTCTGGCAAGCACGCTTCGCACGGTCTCGGCGTGACTCTCGTCGGCCAGCTGCGACAGCGCCTTGACGGCTTCGACCTGCACTTCGCGTTCCGATCCGCCGAGCAGCGGCACGATCTTTGGAATGTGTTTGCTGTTGCCGATCTTCGCCAGCGCACGCACCACCACCGTATTGGTTTTTGCGTCCGTGCCGAGCATGGATTCCAGTTTTGGCAAAGCCTTGGGACTGCCGATTTTTGACAGCGCGTCGACCGCGCGCTCGCGAACCCACCAGTCTTCATCGTCGGTGGCGTTGATCAGGTGGTCGACGGCGGACTCGTCCTTGGTCGCATTCAGGATCTCGATCGCCGTGCGACGAATCTCCTCGTCTTCGTGCTTGATCAATTGCACGACCGAATTCACAACCCGCGGTCCGCCGATCTCGGCGAGCGCGTCGCCGGCTCGCGAACGGACCCACCAGTCGTCGTCCTTGATCGCTTCAAGCAGGTCCTTGACGGAGTCTTCATTGCCAACTTCGTTCAGCACCTCGACCGCCGCGCGTCGCGCATATTCATTTTCGTCTTTCAAGGCCGGGATCAGGTACTGGATCGTATCCGGCGAATTGACCTTGACGAGCACATCGACGGCCTTGCTTTGCACGTCGAGGTCCGGATCCAGCAGACAGTCCGCCACCGGCTGTATGTTCAGGTTTTTGCCGCGCGTCGCCAGCGCTTTGAGTGCTGCAGCCCGGACCATTTTGTTCGGGTCCTTCAACTGGCCTTCGAGTGCGCGCACGATGTCGCTGCGGTCGAAACGTGTCAGCAGCTGCATCAGATGCATCTTGATGACCGGGTCCTTGCCGCCCATCCGAGCGATCAGGTCCGGCACCATGTCTGATTTGACCATGTCTTCAATGATCTTGAAGACGGCGGCCTTCTCCTTGGGTTCCAGATCGTAGGCGCGCTGCAGCAGCTCGTGCACACTCAAGTCTTCCTTATGGACGCGCAGCACTTCGATCAGTGCGTTCTTGGAGACCTCTCCATCATCAAAGAAGTCGAGCAATTTGTTGGCGTTGTAGTCGGTTGAGCTCGACAGAGCCCAGGCTGTACCTGAAACCACGCGCTCGTTGCCATCGGCAAGGCCTTCGCGGTATTGCTCTAGAGTCTTGTCGTTGGCCATCGCTGCGAGGATGTCGACCAGCACCATTGTGTGTGTCTTGTCGGACAGGGCGAGAGCGTCGATGACCTTGGGGATGGCTTTCGGGCCGGTGCCCTTGATCTTGTCGATGGTTTTCTGGGCGCCAGGCACGGACGGGTCTGGCATCGCGACCAGTTCGGCGATCAGGCTGTCTGCGCGAAACCCACCGAAGAAACCCACTAGTGATCACCTCCGTTCCCGAGAACCGGTGACAGCGGGTCTGGCATCCGTGCGCGCGACTTTAACGTAACTAGCATGTCTACGACTGTTCTAATTCCAATGCGTGACAACCACTTGCCACGAAACCAGCGGACCCGTCGGTCGCGTCACGGCGGTGACATTGCCGAGGCCCGCAGTATGCCATAGACCGACGCCTAAACTCGCCGGCGAGTCCTTCAGTTTCAACGTGTTCGCGACTTGCGCGCGCCGTCGTTGAAGGGCTTGGCAGCCCCACGGGCTTCGATACAATACGCCGTCCTGCGATCCTGCAGTCCGCGAATCGTCTGTAAATTTTACCTAATAAGGAAGTGCGAAGTGTGACGCCGTCAACAGAATCCGATGTGAAGGCCATCCTGTCTGACGTTGTCCTGCCAGGGCTGACGCAGCCCCTGTCGGCCATTTCGACGATCACTGTGGATGCAGGGGCTGTGTCGGTGACACTTGGCTTCCCGGCCAGTGGCGACTGGGACCGCTACCGCGAGCACCTCACAGAGTGCCTGTCTGCGGCCGGTCAGGCCCCCGAGATTCGCCTGTCTACCGGGGTCGTGGCGCATGGCGTACAAACCAGCCTGAAACCGCTGCCGGGCATTCGCAACGTGATTGCAATTGCATCGGGCAAGGGCGGCGTCGGTAAATCCACCGTGTCGGTGAATCTCGCGCTGGCACTCGCGGCTGACGGAGCGCGGGTCGGCCTTCTCGACGCGGACATTTACGGTCCGAGTCAGCCGCACATGGTCGGGCTGGTTGGCGAAAAACCGGACAGCATCGACGGCAAATCCATGAAGCCGATCGAGGCCCTCGGGCTGCAGGTCATGTCGATTGGCTTCCTGGTCGATCCGGACCAGCCGATGGTCTGGCGAGGTCCGATGGTCACGTCAGCGTTGAACCAGATGTTGCGGCAGACCAACTGGCATGACCTCGATTACCTCGTTGTCGATATGCCGCCGGGAACGGGCGATATACAGCTCACGCTTGCGCAACAGATTCCGGTTGCGGGCTCCGTGATTGTGACGACGCCACAGGATATTTCCCTGATTGATGCCCGCAAAGGGCTCGAGATGTTCCGCAAGGTGTCGATTCCGGTGTTGGGTATTATCGAAAATATGAGTACGCACATCTGCTCGAACTGCGGGCACGAAGAAGCCGTGTTCGGTAGCGGCGGTGGTGAGCGCATGGCGGCCGAGACCGGTGTAGAAATGCTCGGCCAACTGCCGCTGGACGCGATGATTCGTGAGCAAACCGACAGCGGCAAGCCGACGGTGGTAGCGGCACCGTTATCTCCGCAGGCGGCTGCGTACATTGCCGCGGCGCGCCGTGTGTCGTCCGCACTGGCGGCTCAGGGGCGGGATTACAGTGCGAAATTTCCGACTATTGTGGTTGAGGACAGCTGATGAGTATCAAATCCGACCGATGGATTCGTCGTATGGCGACCGAACACGGCATGATCGAGCCGTTCGAAGCGGGTCAGGTGCGCGAAAACGAGGGCGGACGCATCGTGTCCTACGGAACGTCGAGTTACGGCTACGATGTCCGCTGCGCCGATGAGTTCAAGATCTTCACCAACATCAGCTCGGCGATCGTCGATCCAAAGGCCTTCGACGACACGAGTTTTGTCGACGTGCAAAGCGATGTCTGCGTGATTCCGCCGAACTCGTTTGCGCTGGCGAGGACGGTCGAGTATTTCCGCATTCCACGTACGGTGCTGACCATCTGTCTCGGCAAGTCGACGTACGCTCGCTGCGGCATCATCGTCAACGTCACCCCGCTCGAGCCGGAGTGGGAGGGACACGTGACGCTCGAGTTCTCCAACACGACACCGCTACCGGCGAAAATCTACGCCAACGAGGGCGTCGCGCAGATGTTATTTCTCGAGTCGGATGAGGCCTGCGAGACCTCGTACCGCGACCGCGGCGGAAAGTATCAGGGCCAGACCGGGGTTACGCTGCCCAAGACCTAGGTGGTCCGGTCAAAGGACAAACCGAAGTGACACGGCCCTAGGCGCATCGGCCGGGACGCTCGAAAGCCAGTGCGGGCCGCCCCGGCAAGTGAATTAGTCGAAGTCCTCAACCACCGGATCAACAAGCAGCTCGTTGTCCAGCAACGCTGCACCGTTTGCGAAACGAACTCGCCCCCGGGCTACCCAGTCAGCCGCCCTGGGGTAGATGCGGTGTTCGATGGACTGGATGCGGTGATTGAGCGAGTCGGCATCGTCACCGGCATCGATGCGCAGTCGTCCGGCGAGAACCCGCGGCCCGCCGTCGAGCTCCTCGGTGACGAAATGCACGGTGCTGCCGTGCCAGGTGTCGCCGGCGTCGATGGCGCGCTGATGGGTGTTCAATCCCGGGTAGAGCGGTAGCAGGGCAGGGTGGATATTCAGAATTCGGCCAGCGTAGCGGCGCACAAACCACGCGCTCAGAATGCGCATAAAGCCGGCCAGAACGATCAGGTCCGGCTGCACGGCATCGAGCACCCGAGCGACGGCACGGTCGAAGTCTTCGCGGTTTTCAAAGTCGCGGTGCGACAGCGCCACCGTGTCAATACCGGCCTGACGAGCACGCTCGAGGCCGTAAGCGCTCTCGACGTTGGAAAACACCAGGGCGATATTGAGCGCGATGTCACCGCGCGCCGCGGCGTCGATAAATGCCTGCAGGTTGGTGCCGGATCCCGATATCAGGATCGCCGTTCTTGCCGCACTCACCGGATTGCTCAACGATACGCAACGCCGGCATCGCCGCGAGTGACCGTGCCGAGGCGCCAGACCTGTTCGCCTGAGCTTGCCAGCGACTGCAACGCAGCATCGGCGTCCTGCTCGCGGACAATCACCACCATGCCGACACCGCAGTTGAACGTGCGGCGCATTTCATCGATGGCGATATTGCCGTGCTGCATCAGCCAGTCGAATACCGCACCCTGTTGCCAGCTCGCCGTATCGATGTCCGCCTGCAGGCCGGCCGGGAGGATGCGCGGCAGGTTTTCAGTCAGGCCGCCGCCGGTGATGTGGGACAGGCCGCGCACGCTAATGGACTGCATCAGGTCGAGAATCGCTTTGACATAGATGCGCGTGGGTGCCAGTAACCGTTCTGCTGCGGGTTCTGCTCCGATCTGAGGCGTGTCGACGCGCTCCAGCACGCGGCGAATCAGGGAATAGCCATTCGAGTGCGGACCGCTCGATGCCAGCCCCAGCAGGACGTCTCCGGTCTCGATTGTGCTGCCGTCGATCAGTTGGCTCTTGTCGACAGCGCCAACGCAGAATCCTGCCAGGTCGTACTCACCGTCGGCGTACATATCCGGCATTTCTGCCGTTTCGCCGCCGATCAGTGCCGCGCCGGCCTGCTCGCAGCCCGTGGCGATGCCCGCGACCACGTCAGCCGCGGTGTCTACGTCGAGTTTGCCGGAGGCAAAATAGTCGAGGAAAAACAGCGGCTCCGCGCCCTGCACAAGCACGTCGTTGACGCACATGGCAACCAGGTCGATACCAATCGTGTCGTGCCTGCCGGTCATCTGCGCGAGTTTCAGCTTGGTGCCCACCCCGTCCGTGCCGGACACCAGCACCGGCTGCCGATATCGGTCGGTCGGTAGTTCAAACAGTCCACCGAAGCCGCCGAGACCGGCCAGCACTTCCGGCCGTCGCGTGCGGGCGACAAGGGGCTTGATGCGTTCGACCAGCGCGTTACCGGCGTCAATATCGACCCCGGCGTCTTTGTAGGTCAGATTTTTTGAAGTCATTAAGGTGAGTGGCCGGCCAAGACGGCGATATAATAGAGTGACAGTCCGGATGGGGAAACCACTGTTGTTGAAGAGTTGTGCAATCGCCGCGGCGTTTGCGCTGGTCACGCTGTTGAGTGCGACCGCGCAGGGCCAATCGCTGTATTCCGCCGACGTTGAGCTGGATCGCTCCGCCTCGCAGCCGCGGGCACTGGCCTACGAATCCGCACTGCTGCAGATTCTGACGCGCGTGACGGGCTCGTCATTGAGCGGCGATCCGGATCTCGTGCGGGAGCTGTTTCCGGACCCTGCGGCCTACGTCGTGCAGTTCAGCCAGCTCGAGGACGGCCAGTTGCGTGTGTCATTCGACGGCGGCGCCATCGAGACCGCGCTGCGTAATGCCGGGCAGCTTGTCTGGGGCGAGGACCGTCCACTGACCCTGGTCTGGCTGGCCGTCGACTGGGGTGACGGTCAGCGGGAGCTGATCGCGTCCGAGGACCCCGACGGTGTCCCGACTGTGGACGGGGAGGTCAGTCGCCAGCAACTGCTGCGCGAACGCCTTCTTTCGGCCGCCGAGCGTCGCGGCTTGCCCATGCTGCTGCCGCTGCTGGACATCGAGGATTTGTCGCGCGTCAGCTTTGCAGACGTATGGGGTGGATTCGACGAAGCGTTGATCGACGCCTCGGCGCGTTACAACGTCTCGTCGGTGCTGATTGGCCGATTGCGAGCCGACGGGCTCAGTATCAGCCGCTGGTCGCACTATCTCGGTGAGCAGTCGGTGTCCTGGGGCGGCGAGCCGGAACTCATCATCAACCAGGTTGCGGACACGCTGGCGGCCGAATTCGCGATCGGCGGCGATGCGCCGTTGTCCGCCGTGGCGCTGTCGGTCTCCGGCATCACGTCGGTCGATGCGTACGCACAGCTGCAAAAACTTCTGACGGACGTGGTTGTTATCGACGAAATAGCCATTCGCGAAGTCAGTGGCGACGAGATTCGCTACCAGGTCATGGCCTACGGAGGGGCAACGCGACTGGCGCGAGCGCTGCGATTGAAAGGTTTGATCGAGGAAGAGCGCATAGAGGCCGGATTCAACTTCGGCGAACCCGACGAGCTGGCGTTCTACTTCAGTCCTTGATCCGTATGAAGCTAAACTGGATTCCCAACGCGATTTCGATTGCCCGGATACTGCTGATTATCCCGGTGCTTGAGTTAATCCTGCGCCAGCAATATGACATCGCGCTACTGTTGTTTGTGATTGCCGGGCTGTCTGACGGACTCGACGGCTATCTCGCCGTTAAATTCAACTGGGTATCCCGCTTCGGCGCACTGTTGGACCCGGTCGCTGACAAGCTGCTGATGGCCGGCATGTTCCTGACACTGTCGCATCTTGAGCTTGTGCCGCTTTGGCTCGCTGCGGTGGTTATCGGTCGCGATATTGTGATCATAGCCGGCGCGATGGCGTATAACTTTATCGTCGGCCCTGTGCCCGGTGAGCCAACGCTGGTCAGCAAGCTGAACACGGCGCTGGAGCTGTTTTTCCTGTTCTTTGTACTGACGCGCGCGGCCTACGGCTGGCCTGACGGCATCGTCATCACCGTGCTCGGTGCGAGTATTCTGATAACCGTTGTCATCAGCGGCACGGACTACGTGTTGTCGTGGTCCCGCAAGGCGAGGGAGCAAACATGACGACTGCACGGGGAGATCTTCGACTGAACTGGCTGATAGCGATCGCGATTAGCGGCTATCTGCTGTACGTGCTGGCACCGGTTTTGACGCCATTTGTCGCCGCTGCGCTGCTGGCCTACATTGGCGATCCGCTCGCCGATCGACTGGAGCGATTGAAGCTGCCGCGCACCGTGGCTGTCGTTTTGGTGTTCCTGCTGACCTTCCTGTTTCTTGCGGCACTGATTCTGCTGCTCGGCCCGCTGGTGCGCAGTCAGATCAGTGCGCTGCTGCAGGCCTTGCCGGACATCGCTGCGCAGCTCGAAAAAGTCTGGCTGCCGCAAATTCAGCAATTGCTCGATATTGAGCCCGGTTCCGATGTCGGCATCGGTCCGTTTCTCGCACGCTACAGTGAGATGGCGGGTAGCTGGGGCGGCAAGCTGCTGATGTCGGTGAGCAAGTCCGGCGGCGCCCTTGCGGCAGCGGTCATGAGCCTGTTCCTCGTGCCCATTCTCACTTTCTATCTGCTGCGCGACTGGGACACAGTCATGGCACACCTCGCCGCGCTGATACCGGGCAGTCAGCACGACACGATCGTCGGCCTGGCGAAAGAGACAGACGAAGTACTCGGTGCGTTCCTGCGCGGCCAACTCCTGGTAATGTTTGCGCTGTCGACGATTTACTCGATCGGCCTGGCGCTCGTCGGCGTCAAGTTTGCGCTTGCCATTGGTGTGTTTGCCGGCATCGTCAGTTTTGTGCCGTATCTCGGGCTGGTGCTCGGTATCGGACTTGCCTCTCTGACTGTGCTTGCCGAACCCTCACCGATGCTGATGCTCGCTGGCATTGTCGCCGTGTTCGTCGTGGCGCAGCTCATCGAGGGCTCGATACTGACGCCGAAGCTCGTCGGCGACCAGATCGGTCTGCACCCCGTTCTGGTGATTTTCGCCATTGCTGCCGGCGGCCAGCTGTTCGGCTTCTTCGGGATTCTGCTGGCTCTGCCGGCCGCCGCCGTGCTGTCGGTGCTGGTTCGTTTCGCCTTCAATCGCTACCTGCGAGAACACCCGGAGGTCGCCGAGGAACTCGCCGAAGATCTCGAGCAGATCAGGGACGTGCAGGACGCTGAATCGTCGACGGACGCAGGCGACGTCGCCGAACCGCCGCCCTACGAGAACGAGTCCGGCGACGACCTCAAGCGGGACTGACTTTGTCTCAGCTCGCATTGCCCATCCGCCTGGACGACCACGCGGTGTTTGCCACATTCCACCGCGCCGGCAACGAGGCTACGGTTGACGCGCTGGAGCGCATTGCTGACGGAGCGCCTGGCGGGGCGTGGCTGTCCGGTCCGCAGGCCACGGGAAAAACCCATCTGCTGCAGGCTGTCTGTGAACGCGCCGGGGATGACGCGGTGTATCTTTCCGCGGCGCTGCTTATCGAAGCCGGGCCGCCGATGCTGGACGGTCTGGAGAGCCGGCGGTTGATCGCTATTGATGATGCCGAGCGGTTGCTGGGTCGTACGGATTTTGAGACGGCACTGTTCGGTCTGTACAACCTGCTGATGGATCACGGCTCGTCGATGGTGTTGTCGGCTGCGGCGCCGCGGCGCGAGCTGGCGGTGCAGCTGGCCGACCTGGAGAGTCGTCTGGCGCAGTTGCCCGCCTTTCGTTTGAGCCCGCTCGACGATGCGGAGCGCATCGCAGCCCTGCGTTTACGCGCCCGTCATCGCGGGCTGGAATTACCGGAAGAAACCGCGCAGTACCTGATCAATCGCGCGCGACGCGATATGCGCAGCCTTTACACATTGCTCGACCGGCTCGACAAGGAAGCGCTGCGCGCGCAGCGTAGACTGACCGTGCCTTTTGTCCGCCACGTGCTGGGCAGCGCCGACTAGGACCCCAGGCGTTTGGCTACGTCGGCCACGCGCTGTCCCAGCGCGCGGGCCAGCCGGATTTCCTCATCAGCGAGCGGCGTGTTGTCGTCGCCGAAGGTGACATGAGTGGCGCCGTACGGGGTGCCACCGGTGCGCGTGGTCGACAAGTCAGATTCTGTGTAAGGGATGCCCGTAAGCAGCATGCCATGATGCAACAGCGGCAGTGCCATGCTGATCAACGTCGTTTCCTGGCCGCCGTGAAGGCTCGCGGTGGACGAAAACACTCCGGCCGGCTTGCCAGCCAGCGTTCCAGCGAGCCATTCGCCCGACGTGCCGTCAATGAAATACTTCAGAGCGGCCGCCATGTTGCCGAAGCGCGTCGGGCTGCCCAGAACGAGACCGCTGCATTCGGCGAGATCCCTGGGCTTGGCGAATGGCGGTCCGGCGTCCGGCACGGTGTCTTCGATCGCCTCGGCGACGGTCGACACCGCGGGCACCGTGCGCAACCGGGCGGCCATTCCCGCCACCGAATCGACGCCGCCGGCGACTTCACGGGCGAGGGCTTCGGTGGCGCCGTGACGCGAATAGTACACAACGAGAATGTCACTCATGGTCGATCAGCTCCAGCACGTTGTCGGGCGGGCGTCCGAGGCAGGCAGCGCCGTCGCTGCGCAGCACGATAGGCCGCTCAAGAGTATCAGGGTGGGCGCTGATCCAGTTGGCCAGTGTCGGGGCGTCGTCGAGGTCCGGCAGGTCTTCAGCGTCGCGGAAGGTGGCTTCACCGCGTCTCAGCAGCTCGGCCAGCGGTCGTTCGAGACGCTTGGCGATCGACAGCAGCTCGTCTGCAGAGGGCGGTGTTTCCAGATAGCGGACAATGTCAGGCTGAATACCGTGCGATTGCAAAATTTCGAGTGTTTTCCGTGACTTGGAGCATCTCGGGTTGTGCAGGACGGTGTAGATCATACGGTTACTGTGTGTCGTTTCCTGGCGCCGCCGAACTCTAGCAGTTGGCGCGGGTCTCGTCAGGACGGGTTACCTTGACGCAAGGCTATGTGGACGGTAGTTTCTGGCTGCCCGATCGATAAGAATAACAATGCTGCCATTTCGTACCGCCGTCTCCGTGGTCATCATACTGATTCTCGCGTCAGCGATGCTTGTCGCGTGCCAGGCTGCACCTCCGGTGCAGGAAATGAGCGACGCCCGCCAGGCGATCGCGGTTGCCCGGGAGTCGGGTGCTGTAGACCTTGCGGCTGCAGAGCTGCAGGAAGCCGAGCGATTTTTGAAGCGCGCCGAGCAAAGCCTCACGCTTCGTGAGTACGCACAGGCGCGGGAGGCCGCGATGCAGGCCAGGGATCTTGCCCACAACGTTCAGCGTATGACGGAAGCGGATCTCGATCGCCGCTACCGGTAACACCACTCAAACCCGGAACCACTTTCGCGTCAGCCGATCGATGACCTTGTTCGGGTATTTTCGTTTGCCGAGCGAACCGTTGTAGCGTCCCAGCGCCCGTCGCAGATCCCCGTTTTCCTTGTCGAGATAAAATTTGAGAATGGTGCAGCCGTAGCGCAGATTGGTGTGGATGTGCAGCAGGTTGTCGCCAGGACGCCCGATTTCGTCCATCCAGAAGGGCATGATCTGCATCAGCCCGAGAGCACCCGCCACGGACACGGCGTAGCGGTCAAACGCACTTTCGACGTCGATCACGGCGAGCACCAACTCCGGTTCGAGGCCGGCTCGTCGGGCCTCTGCGTGCACCAGTCGCAGGATGTACAGCCGCTCTTCGGGGTCCCGGACGTAGCGTTCCAGCCGGGTCGACATGTCCAGCAGCCAGACCTCGGCGTCGAATCGATCATCGAAGCTGTCCGACTCATTGACCGCGGCGCGCAGGGCGGCGACGAGCTCGGGGTCGCGTGTTTCCGCGTACCCCGTCCCGGCGGCGAACAGCAGGATCAGGACAATATGTCGAATCATCGCTCTAGCTTAGTCGGCTCTCCCGCAACAGGTTGAGAGCTTCTTCACGTTTCAGATTCCTCGAATCGCTGTCGCGGCGATGGCGGTACTCCAGTTCACCGCTTGCAAGATTGCGCTCGCTGACGACGAGGCGATGCGGTATGCCGACAAGCTCGGCATCCGCGAATTTAAAGCCGGGCCGGGCATCCCGGTCATCCAGCAGCACATCGAGTCCCATGTCGCTGATTTCTGCGTACAAGGCCTCGGCCGCCTCACGCACCGCGTCTGACTTTTGCAGGTTGATCGGCACGATGACCACGTGGAAGGGCGTCAGCGGCTCCGGCCATATGATGCCGTTGTCGTCGTGATTCTGTTCGATAGCGGCACCGACGATGCGCGTGATGCCGATGCCGTAGCAGCCCATCTGCATGACGCGCTGCTTGCCGTCGGCGTCCAGCACGGTAGCGCCCATGGCCTCACTGTACTGCGTGCCGAGCTGGAAAATATGCCCAACCTCGATACCGCGGGCGATGCTCAGGCTACCCTGGCCACCGGGCGTGGGATCACCGGCGACGACATTGCGTAAGTCCACCGTGTCGGGCTCCGGCAAGTCGCGACCGAAATTCACGCCGGTGTGGTGTTTGTCTTTCTCATTGGCGCCGACCACGAAATCCGACAGCGCGAGGACGGCGTGATCGTAATGCACCGGGATGTCGAGTCCCAACGGGCCGGCGAAACCGGGTTCGCTGCCCGTGACTTTGAACACAGTCGCAGGATCGGCCATGGATAGCGGCGATGTAACGCCGTCGATCTTTTGCGCCTTGACCGCGTTCAGTTCGTGATCGCCGCGCAGGACAAGAGCCACCGGCCCGTCGTCGCCGTCCACAACCAGCGTCTTCAGCACCTGCTGCGGCGTGATACCCAGCTGCTCGCAGACCGCCTCGATGGTCTTGGTGCCCGGCGTGTCGACGGTTTCAAGGGATTGCCCGGGTTGTGCGCGTTCCGCCGTCGGCGGTGACGTCGCTGCCATCTCGACATTGGACGCGTACTGGTCGGCATCGCAGTAGGCGATGGCGTCCTCGCCCGAGTCCGCCAGTACGTGAAACTCCTGTGAGCGACTGCCACCGATGTCACCACTGTCCGCTGTAACGATCCGGAACTGCAGCCCCATTCGGCTGAAAATGCGCTCGTAGGCGTCGTGCATTTTCTGGTAGGACTGTTTCAGTCCATCCTCGTCCAGGTCGAACGAATAGGCATCTTTCATGATGAACTCGCGCGAGCGCATCACCCCGAATCGCGGCCGAATCTCGTCGCGGAACTTGGTCTGCACCTGGTAGTAGTTCACCGGCAGCTGCTTGTAACTGCGCAGCTCCTTGCGCGCGACGTCGGTGATGACTTCCTCGTGGGTCGGGCCGTAGCAAAAATCCCGCTCATGGCGGTCTTTCATGCGCAGCAGCAGCGGGCCGTACTTGTTCCAGCGGCCGGACTCTTCCCACAACTCCGCCGGCTGTACTGAAGGCATCAGCAGCTCGAGAGCGCCAGCCCGGTTCATCTCCTCGCGAACGATGGCCTCGACCTTGCGCAGGACCCGAACGCCGATCGGCATCCACGTGAACAGCCCAGATGCCAGGCGCCGTATGAGGCCAGCGCGCAGCATGAGCTTGTGACTGATGATTTCCGCGTCTGCCGGGACCTCCTTCAGGGTCACCAGCGAGAATTCCGAGTAGCGCATGAAACACAGGTCCGCGTAAAAGCGCGCATTCTATCGCGACATCAGCAGATTTAGCGATTCTCCACCGCGACTATTGACTGTTCACCGGCAGTCGGTAACTTGGCGATTTCAGACTAGCAGGGACGCCTTAACGTGCAGGGACGTCGGAATCCGTTTGTCGCGCCCGAGGGCGTACCGCTGATCCTCGCTGTCGGCGTTGCCGGCTGGGCGGCAGCCACCTGGCTGCACCCGGGCTGGTCGCTGCTCGCCCTGTTGCTGATGGTGATTCTGTATCTCGTGTTTCGCGACCCACGGCGCCAGGTCCCGTCCGTACCGCTCGGTGTGGTCAGCCCGGTGGACGGCATCGTGGTCAAGGTCGACCTGACCGATCGCGGCGTTTTCCAGGGGGAGGCGCATCGCATTCTTATCCGCGTAAATCCGCTGGGCACATACACAGCCCGATCACCGGTGGAGGGCAATATCCGGGACCTGAAGGCGCTGTCCGCGGAGCGCATTGTCGACTACCGGACCAACGCGCTGTGGGTGCAAACCGATGAAGGTGACGACGTTATTCTGCAGTTTCGCGGCTATCGCTTCGGGCTCGCGCCGCTCGCGTTCATCCGCTACGGTGAGCGTCTTGGGCAGGGGCAGCGCTGTGCGTATCTGCGCCTGACGCGTCTCGCCGAGGTGCACCTGCCTATCGACAGCCAGATTCGGTGCAGGGAAGGCGATCAGCTGGTCGCTGGCTGCGACCTCATCGGCCGCCTGCCGCATCCGTGAACACACCCGGCGGGCGTGGCAAACTACGCTGACATGATCCCTTCAGAACAACAGCGACGCGCCTATCTCGACGCCCTCGGCATCGATGTATGGCTGCCTCGAGACTCGGCCGATGCGCCGGTTGAGGACGCGGAGGGCGCGCCCACGGCGCCGGCTGGGCAGGTCGACTGGGAGACTCTGGCCGCACAGGTCGCCGGTTGCCAGAAGTGCGCGTTGTCGGGATCCCGGACGCAGACGGTGTTTGGCGTGGGCCATCACGACGCGGACTGGATGGTGGTTGGCGAGGCGCCGGGCGCAGAAGAGGACCGGCGAGGCGAACCGTTTGTTGGTCGTGCGGGACAGTTGCTGGATGAAATGCTGCGCGCTGTCGGACTCGACCGGGACCGGGTGTTCATCGCCAATATCCTGAAGTGCCGTCCGCCGGACAACCGGGATCCGAAGCAGGAGGAGGCGGATGCCTGCCGCTCCCACCTCGACCGACAAATCGCGCTGGTACAACCGAAGCTGATACTTGCAGTCGGACGCATCGCAGCCCAGCAGCTGCTCGGGCGCAATGATCCGGTCGGAAAGCTGCGCGGGTCAGCGCACCGGGTAAGTGACATTCCGGTCGTCGTGACCTACCACCCGGCCTACCTGCTGCGTCGACCATCGGAAAAGAGCCGCAGCTGGGCGGATTTGTGCCTGGCACAACGGACGTTTAAGGACGCAGCCTGATGGTCACACCGATACCGAGACTGCTGGCGTCGATTCGCAACATGGTGCATGAAGACCTGTCACTGGTCTCGGACATCGAACGCCGCAGCTACGACTACCCGTGGAGCCACGGCGTTTTTCGCGACTGCTTGCTGGCCGGCTATACCTGCATCGTCATCGAACGTGACGGAGACGTATGTGGCTACGCCATCCTGTCGGTGGCCGCCGGTGAAGCGCACGTGCTTAACCTGTGTGTCGATCCGACGATCCGCTCCCTGGGATACGGCGAGCAGTTGCTCGATGCGCTGATAGGACGGGCGCGCGATGCGGATGTCGATCAGGTGTTTCTTGAAGTTCGTCCGTCCAACACGACAGCAATCCGGCTGTACAACAAAAAGGGTTTCCACAAAATCGCCGACCGACGCGGTTACTACCAGGCGTCCGACGGTCGCGAAGACGCGAGTGTGCTGGCGAAGAAACTGCGACCTTACTGAGCTGCGCTGAGGTAGGCAGCCGGACGCGCAGCCGCTACACTGCGGCGCCCGCTAACACCCTATCGATACCTGATGGCCAACCTCACCGAACAAGTCGCACGGCGGCGTACCTTCGCGATCATCTCGCACCCGGACGCCGGCAAGACGACGCTGACGGAAAAGCTTCTGCTTTACGGCGGCGCGATCCAGCTCGCCGGTACGGTCAAGGGGCGCAAGGCCAGTCGTCATGCGACCTCCGACTGGATGGCACTGGAGCAACAGCGCGGCATTTCAGTGACGTCGTCCGTCATGCAGTTTCCGTACTCGGAACACGTCGTCAACCTGCTTGATACGCCGGGCCACGAAGACTTCTCGGAAGACACCTATCGCACGCTGACCGCTGTCGATTCGGCGCTGATGGTGATCGACTGCGCAAAAGGTGTTGAACAAAGAACGATCAAACTTATGGAGGTGTGCCGCCTGCGGGACACACCGATCATGACCTTTATCAACAAGCTGGATCGAGAGGGGCGCGAGCCGATCGAGTTGCTCGACGAGATCGAGTCGGTGCTCGGTATCCAGTGCACGCCGATCACCTGGCCGATCGGCATGGGTCAGTCGCTGATCGGTGTCTATCACCTGAAGCGCGACAAAGTTTACCTGTATGAGCGCACCGACCGGGAAAAGGCATCGGAAACCCGCGTCATCGATGGACTGGACTCCGACGAGGCGCGCGAGGCACTCGGCGATCGGCTCGACGAGTTTCGCGATGAGATTGAACTGGTCACCGGCGCGTGTCCGGAATTCGACGTCGACGAGTACCTGGCGGCCCGGCAGACACCGGTGTTTTTCGGCTCGGCGTTGTCCAACTTCGGTATTCGCGAACTGCTCGATGAATTCGTCGCGCATGCGCCCGCACCGCTGCCGCGCAACAGCGAACAGCGCAGCGTGGCGCCGGACGAGGACAAGCTCACCGGATTTGTGTTCAAGATCCAGGCGAACATGGATCCGGGACACCGCGACCGCATCGCGTTTATGCGCATCTGTTCTGGCGAATATCGGCGTGGCATGAAGGTCACCCACGTGCGTTCCGGCAAGGAAATGAAAATCCCGGACGCTATCACCTTCCTGGCGTCCGACCGGCAGCATGCCGATTCCGCGTACGCCGGTGACATCATCGGCCTGCACAATCACGGCACGATCAACATCGGCGATTCATTTTCAGAGGGCGACCGGGTCCGCTTCACCGGTATCCCGAATTTTGCACCCGAGATTTTCCGTCGTGCCGTGCTCAAGGATCCGTTGCGGCTGAAGGCGCTGCAGAAAGGCCTGGCGCAGCTATGCGAGGAGGGCGCAACCCAGCTGTTTCGGCCGATGCGAAACAATGACCTGATCCTGGGTGCAGTCGGGCCGCTGCAGTTCGATGTGGTCGCGCATCGTCTCAAGGATGAATACAAGGTCGAGTGCCAGTTCGAGTCGGTGAATGTCGCGACCGCCCGCTGGGTAGAGTGCGATGATGCGAAGATGCTCGAGGAATTTCGTCGCAAGGCGCACGACAATCTTGCGCTCGATCACAGTGAATTGCTGGTCTATGTTGCGCCCACGCGCGTCAATCTTAACCTTACCGAAGAGCGCTGGCCGGATATCCGCTTCCGCGAGACGCGCGAGCACTAGCCCGCCGGCTGCTCAGGCAGCAAAGGCCCTGATGCGCTCTTTCAGCTCGGGCAGGCCGTCCATGCCCGTGTCGCCATAGCGCACTCTGAGGTAAGTGTCGGTCACGGTGTCTACCGACGCCGCATCCAGCTTATGCACAGTCTTCAGTCGGCGGGCGAACGCCTCCGGCGTTTCTCCGTGTTGCAGCTGCTGGCCCGTCTTGCGCACAAATCGTCGGTACAGTTTCAATGCTTCGTCAGCCGGTGGCGGCCGATTCCTGAGCGTCATCAGCAGGCTGACAATCAGAATGATTGCCGCCACGAGGGCGACAAGGCTCAGCATCAGTTTCTGCCAGTTCGGCTCATCCATGCCGATGTTTTGCATGAATTCGCGTTGCTTGTCGGGACCGTAGCCCAACACCCAGTCGTTCCAGCGTGCGTTCAGGTAGTCCCAGTTCTGCTGCAGCTGATAAAGCCACTGTGACGGTGCGGACATGCCCCAGTTTTCTGCGATGCCGTCGAATATCGCCCCTGCTCGACCGACATCGACACGCTCTGGTGCAACGGCCGCGGTCGGGTCGACGCGACGCCAGCCAATGCCGTCGAGCCACACCTCGTTCCACGCATGCGCGTCCGCCTGGCGGACGATCAGGTAAGGCTCGTCACCGACCGAGTTGATCTCGCCGCCCTGGTATCCCAGCACGACCCGGGCCGGAACACCGGCGGCGCGCATCATGACCGCGAACGCGGATGCGTAGTGTTCGCAGAAGCCCCGGCGGGACTCGAACAGAAACTGATCCACCGGGCTCTGCCCGAGGACCGGCGGTTCGAGGGTGTAGTAATAGTCTTCATTCGCGAACCGCGACAGGACACTGTCGATAAACGTCTCGTCATCACTCGCCTGCGCGCGCATCTCCCGGGCCAGCGCTACGGTACGCGGATTCGACAATTCCTTGGCATTCAAGGTGCGATTCAACATCCAGTCGCTGATCTCTGCCTCAGCTCGGTAGTTGATGAATGAAATCACTTCGTAAGCCATGCGCTTGTCGATCGGTCGGCTGAAAGCCAACTGCTGTTCACGACCCATGAATGAGTCCTTGCGTTCGTTCAGCTCCCAGCGATACGGCATGTCGAGGGCGAACAGGTACTGTTGGTTGGTTGGCTCGAGTGTCACGCGGTAAGCAGTGGGTTCCCCGTAGACGTCGAGTTGCTCGCGCACCGGACGACCGCGGAAAGGCTCTTCGGCCGCTTTCCAACTGCGGCCGTTGAAGTCATTCATGACGATGCCACGCCAGTACAGATCTCTCTGTGCGGGAATGTCGCCCTCGAAATTGGCGCGGAACGCAACGGCGTTGGACAGGGACAGCGACGAGATATCGCCCGGACTCATGTTGTTGCTGAGCCCCGAGATGGCCGTGCCGGTGTCGATCGGAACGCTCCAGAACGGCGTGGCAATGCGCGGGAAGAATACCCACATCGCTACTGCGACGGGCGCGGCGTAGCCGATCAGACGCAGACTGGTCCGAGCGCTTTGCATCGGTCGCTCGTCCGGATCGGCCGACATGCGCAGCCACGCGGTCAGAGTCAGCGACAGGGACACGACGAGGTAGGGCAGCGACCACAGGTACTGCTCACGCAGCAGTGCCGACATCGTCAAAAACAGTGCGATAAACAACAGCACAAACTGGTCGCGTCGACTCCGCGTCTCGAGCAACTTCATTGCGGCCATCACAGCCAACAGCGCGGAGCCCGGACCAACACCGCTGATCGTGTCGTAGGTGAAGAAGATACCTAAAAAGCAGGCCAGCGCGAGACTGCCGCGCACGAAAACGTTCGGCAACGCACCGCGGCGGCGTTCGATGCTGTAACGCCAGACCGCCGCCAGCAGCATGGCCGCCGAGACCCAGAACGGCATAAACGGGACGTGCGGGAGCAACGCGAAGCCCATTGCGGCGACCGACCACGGCAAGCTCCTGAGCAGTGAGCCATCGGTCCCTCTAGGTCTGGCCACGCGTATCCTCCAGACCGAACAGTGCCAGCGCCTCGAGACACGCGTGGCGGTGCGCCTCGCCGTGTCCTGGTGCGATCAGCACACCCGGCATTTTCAAACCGTAGTCTTCGAGTTTTCGATCGGCGTCGATGACCCAGCGCGTCAGGATCGACAGTCGCTGCTCCAGGTCATCGGCTTCGACCGACTCGAAGTCAAACCACTGACTGCTGGTGTCTGCCCCGGCAAATTGCTTGGACAAGAGCTGATCCGAACGGGCATAGGCTTTCCATGCGACGTTGCGCGGCGAGTCGCCCGGGTGAAACTTGCGCAGCCCGGCAAAGTCCTCTTCACCGCGGGCGTCATGCTGGCGATGACCGAGTGCCGACTGGCTCGCCGGTGGCGGTGGTGCGTGATTCGCCGGCTCCGGATAAACAAGACCACGAATATCCATGTGCAGCCAGGCCCAGGCGCGAAACAGTTCAAACGGAAAGGTTGAGCGGATGCCGTAGCGGTCGAGTCGGACCCAACCGCGCTGGGTCGTTGGCACCGGCAGCGTAAACAGGCGGCTTTCGCCGGCCGGGATGTCCTGCGCCGCCGTATCCGTCGTCTCATTGCGCAAGGTGAGTCGAAAGCGCGCGTTCCTGGAGCGGTTACCGATCGCGAATCGAAACTGCGCCGACTGGCCGGCGAACACCGGGTCGGTGCCGGCAAAGTCCACGTCGAGACCGACCAGGTTTCGCTGGCAGGCGTGCATGGCCACAAGGCCCACGCCAACCAGCAAGAAGGTCAGGCCGAACGACAGATTGTTGTTGTAGTTCATCGAGCCGAGCAGCATGACGAAGCTTGTCACGGCGTACACGAGGCCCATCGCGGTCGGCAGGATGTAGATGCGACGCGCTTCCAGACGCGCGCGCACGGCGTCACCGCCCTGGCGCTTGCGCGCCCAGCGCAGGATGCGACGGGAGGCCGCCGCATTGACACTGGGCAGCGCCGACTTAGGGGATGTCCACCGAATCGAGGACATGCTGGCAGAGTTCGACGTTATTGCGGTAGTTGGTGTTGCCGGCCGCCTTCACGCGGTGCGAGGCGACAGCGGTGAACACGGCCTGCACGTCGTCGGGGTAGACGCCGCCGTGTTCTTCGATAAAGGCATGTGCGCGTGCCGCCTGAGCAAGCGCCTGCGCACCGCGAGGCGACAGGCCGATCTCAACGTCGGCACTCTCGCGGGTCTCGCGAACCAGCGCCTGGATGTAATCGACAATCGCTTCGCTCATCGTCATCGCGGCGGCGGCGTCCTGCAGTGCCTGCAGCGCGGCCGGGTCGAGAGCAGCGTTTACAGTCTTTAACAGGTCCCTTCGGTCCTCGCCGGTGATCAGCTCGCGTTCATTCTCCGCATTCGGGTAACCCAGCTCGAGACGCATCAGGAAACGGTCGAGCTGGGATTCCGGCAGCGGGAACGTACCGATCTGGTCGGCCGGATTTTGCGTGGCAACAACAAAAAACGGTTCCGGCAGCGGACGTGTGGTGCCGTCGGCGGAGACCTGGTGTTCCTCCATGGCCTCGAGCAGCGCACTTTGCGCTTTGGGCGTGGCGCGGTTGACTTCGTCGGCGAGCACGAGCTGCGCGAAAATCGGCCCGGGCTGGAACTCAAACTCGCCGGGATCGCGGCGGAAGACTGACACGCCAATAATATCGGCTGGCAGCAGGTCGGACGTGAACTGCACGCGGTTGAAACTCAAGCCCAGCGTTTTTGCCAGCGAGTGCGCCAGCACGGTCTTGCCGAGTCCCGGCAAGTCTTCGATCAGCAGGTGACCGCGTGCCAGCAGGCAAGCCAGTGCCAGGTCGAGCTGGCGGTCCTTGCCGAGGATAATGCCGTTCAGTGTGCGGCGTGCGTCGCGCAGTGCGCCGCGATCAGCGCCGCGACCGGAGGTCAGTGTCTCGATGTTGCCGCCCTGCATGGATGGCTCCTTCACGGTAAGTGGCTGGACGTAATCCTCGCCAAACCGCGGCCCAATTGCACGGGCTCACAGGCCAGACTGTGAATCAGGACACAGCTCTCAGCCGAGTTCGGCCAGTTTTTCCAGTTGTTCGGCCAGCAAATCGATCTGCCGGGCGAAATCGGCAATGCGCTGGCGTTCCGTTTCGACCACGTGGGCGGGCGCATTGTTCACGAAATTCTCGTTGTTGAGCTTCGCTTCAGACTTTGCTTCGTCCGCGCGGACCTTGTCGAGCTGTTTCTCGAGACGGGCGCGCTCGGCGTCCACATCGATCAGGCCCTTCATCGGCACCAGCAGGCGGGTCTCGCCGATCAGCGCGGTCGCGCAGGTCGGCAGTTCGCCGCCGTCGTGGATCGTGATGCTCTCGACACGCCCGACGCGCTGCAGCAGCAGTGCGTAGTCGTCGGCACGCCGACGATCCCAAGCCTGCGCGTGTTCGATAATAACCGGCAACGGTTTGCCGGGTGGTATGTCCATTTCACCGCGGATCTGGCGAATTCCTACGATGAAGCTTTTCACCCAGTCGATGTCTCCGACCGCATCCTGGTCCTGTTCACCGCTCGCCTGCGGGAAGGCCTGCAGCATGATCGTATCGCCCTGACGGCGAGCGATCGGTGCCACTTGCTGCCAGATTTCCTCGGTGATGAACGGCATGATCGGGTGCATCAGCCGCAGCAGGGTTTCCAACACCTGGATCAGCGTCTGACGGGTGCCGCGCTTCAGGGCGTCACCGGCATCGTCCGATTGCAGCACCGGCTTCGACAGCTCGAGGTACCAGTCGCAAAACTCGTGCCACGTGAATTCGTACAGCGCCTGCGACGCGAGGTCGAGACGGTAGCCGTCGAGGTTGTCGCGAACCCGGACAATGGTCTGATCGAGCCGTGAACGAATCCAGCGGTCGGCAGCGGACAGTTCGATGTCACCGTCGTCGAGCTGCTCGACATTCATCAGCACGTAGCGCGCCGCGTTCCACAGCTTATTGCAGAAGTTCTTGTAGCCCTCGATGCGGCCGACATCGAAGCTGATATCGCGGCCGTTGGTGGCCAGCGATGCGAATGTGAAGCGCAAAGCGTCGGCACCGAACTGGTCGATGCCGTCCGGGAACTGCTTGCGGGTCGCTTGTTCGATCTTCGGTTTGAGATGCTCCTGCATCATGCCGCGCGTCCGCTTGGCCACCAGCGACTCGAGGTCGATGCCGTCGATCAGATCCAGCGGGTCGAGAATATTGCCTTTCGACTTGGACATCTTCTGACCTTCCTGGTCGCGGATCAGGCCGTGGATGTACACCTCGCGAAACGGCACATCGCCCATGAACTTGATGCCCATCATGATCATGCGGGCGACCCAGAAGAAGATGATGTCGAAGCCTGTGACCAGCACGTTGCCCGGGTAGAACTCGTCCAACGACGGCGTCCTTGCCGGCCAGCCCAGCGTGCTGAACGGCCACAGTGCGGAGGAGAACCAGGTGTCGAGCACGTCGTTGTCCTGGCGCAGGCTCACGCTGTCGTCGAGGCTGTGCGTCTCGCGGACTTCGGCTTCCGAACGACCGACATAGATTTTGCCGTCATCGTCGTACCAGGCCGGAATACGGTGCCCCCACCAGAGCTGGCGAGAAATACACCAGTCCTGGATGTTGTACATCCAGTCGAAGTAGGTCTTTGACCAGTTCTCCGGTACGAATCGGATCTTGCCGGTCTCGACCGCCTCGATGGCCGGCTTGGCCAGCGGCTCGATTTTCACGTACCACTGGTCGGTCAGGTAGGGCTCCACGACGGCGCCGCTGCGATCACCGCGCGGGATCTTGACCGTGTAATCCTCAATTCGGTCGAGCAGGCCAAGAGACTCGAATTGCTCGACGATGCGCTTGCGCGCCTCGAAGCGATCCAGGCCGCGGTAGGCTTCCGGCACCTCGTCGTTCATCGCCGCATCGTCGGTCAGAACATTGATCATCGGCAGCTCGTGGCGTTTGCCGATGTCGTAGTCGTTGAAATCGTGCGCCGGTGTGATTTTGACGCAGCCGGTGCCGAATTCGGGGTCGACGTAGTCATCCGCGATAATCGGAATCTGTCGCCCGACGATGGGCAGTTCGATATGCCGGCCGACCAGATGCTTGTAGCGCTCGTCGTCCGGATGCACGGCAACCGCCGTGTCGCCAAGCATGGTCTCGGGTCGCGTCGTCGCAACCACGAGCGCGTCGTCGGACCCGGTGACCGGGTAGCGGAAATGCCACAGGTGTCCGGCTTCATCGGCGGACAGCACCTCAAGGTCTGACAGAGCGGTGTGCAGCACCGGGTCCCAGTTAACGAGACGCTTGCCGCGATAGATCAGTCCTTCCTTGTACAGTGACACGAACACTTCGCGCACCGCCTCCGAGAGTCCCTCATCCATCGTGAACCGATCGCGGTCCCAGTCCAGTGATGCGCCGAGCCGTCGGAACTGCTGGCTGATCTGGCCGCCGGACTCTTCTTTCCACTCCCAGACGCGTTCGACAAATTTTTCACGGCCAAGATCGTGCTTCGACTTGCCTTCGGCATTCAGCAGGCGTTCGACGACCATCTGCGTGGCGATGCCGGCGTGATCCATGCCGGGTTGCCACAGTGCGCGGTGACCGTCCATGCGCTTGTAGCGCGTCAGCGCGTCCATAATGGTGTCCTGGAACGCGTGGCCCATGTGCAGTGTGCCGGTCACGTTCGGCGGCGGGATCATGATGCAGTACGGCTCGCCTTCGCCACGCGGTGCGAAGCACTTGTCGTTCTCCCAACGCTCATAGATGCGCTGTTCAATTTCCCGGGGATCGTAGGACTTTTCCATCGTGTGGTTTTCTGGGTTCAGAGTCTGTGGGTTTCCAGGGAATGACCCTGCTCGCGATAGCGGCTGTAGCGTTCGCGGCTGGTTTGCCGCGAGTCGTCATCGGCTGACACGACTTCCGCCACGCGCTCGAACTCGGCCGCGAAGCCCGGCAACTCGCTGCTCAGGTTGATCAGGAGTTGCCGCGAGCCGTCAGCGACCGCGCAGCCGATGGTGACCGGCGAGTCGAGGTCCGCGTCGCCCAGGCAGTGGTGCGGCACGAAGCTGCCGTCCCGAAAGGTCCACAGCAACTCGTCCAGGCTGCGCATGGCCGAAGGGTCATCCACATGAATGTGAACGGAGTTCTCGAGTCGGTAGGCTTTTTCGGCGAGCTTGCAGGCGAACGCTGCGCGCGCTGCCTGCCCCGACTCACGCAAAACGTAGAAGTCGACTCTCGCCATCGCTACTTGCCGTCGCTCCTAGGGCAGGGCGCCGCAGCGCTCCAGCACCAGCTCGGTCAGCATCGGCACCGGTCGACCGGTGGCGCCTTTGCGCGCACCCGAGACCCAGGCGGTGCCGGCGATGTCGAGGTGCG
Organism: Pseudomonadota bacterium; assembly: GCA_039025835.1. Lineage (GTDB taxonomy): Bacteria > Pseudomonadota > Gammaproteobacteria > Steroidobacterales > Woeseiaceae > UBA1847. The sequence continues at coordinate 31,204 of JBCCNM010000010.1, forward strand.
CCCAGTCCATGCCGTCGGTGAATTTGCCGAGGAAGCAGCCGGCCGTAATCGTGCCGCCGTCGCGGCCGCCGATATTGGCGAAGTCGGCGAAGTTGCTCTTCAATTGATTCGCGTAGTCCTCGGTCAGCGGCAGTCGCCAACCGCGGTCTTCGGCGCGCACGCCGGCATTGACGATACTCTGCTCGAGCGCTTCGTTATTGCCCATAACCCCGGTGTGGTGATGGCCCAGCGCGATGACGCAGGCACCGGTCAGCGTGGCGACGTCGATAATCGCCGCCGGCTTGAAGCGGCGCGAGTAGGTGAGGGCATCGCACAGGATCAGGCGGCCTTCGGCGTCCGTGTTCAGGATCTCGATCGTCTGGCCCGACATGCTCTTGACGATATCTGCCGGGCGCGTGGCCGTGCCGCTTGGCATGTTTTCTACGGCCGGTACGACGACATTCAGGTTGACCGGCAGCTTCAGGCGCACAACCGTTTCCATCGTGCCGAGCACGCCGGCGGCGCCGCCCATGTCGTATTTCATTTCGTCCATGCCCAGTCCCGGCTTCAGCGAGATGCCGCCGGAGTCGAAGGTCACGCCCTTGCCGACCAGTACAATCGGCGCCTCGCTGCCTGCACCCTTATACTGCAGGGAAATCAGCTTAGCCGGTTCGGTGGTGCCGGCAGTCACCGACAGCAGGGAATGCATGCCCAGCTTTTTCATTTCGGCTTCGTTCAGGATTTTCGCGGTCAGTGCCCGGTGCTTGCGCGCCATCTTTTGCGCGGTGCGTGCAAGGTAACTCGGCGTGCAAATATTGGGTGGCAGGTTGCCGAGGTCCTTGGCCAGCGACATGCCGGCGACGATGCCGTCACCGTGCTCGGCGCCGAGCGCCGCACGACGCGCTTCACCGCGGGCAGCGATTGCGGTGCAGAAGGTCTTCAGCGGCATGCCGGCTTTTTTGCGGCCGCTCTTCATCTCGGTGAAGGTGTACAGGGCATCACCGACCGCCTGCACCGCCTGGCGTGCCTTGTAATAGATGTCGGCGCCGCCGGTATCCTCGAGGCTCAGGTAATTGGTGATACTTTTCGACTTGCTCGACCGTATGGCGCCGATCGCGGCGCCGACTGCGGTGCGGTAATGCTTGCTGTTGAACGCCCGACGTTTGCCGAGGCCTGCGACGACAACGCGTGCGGCACGCGTGCCCGGAACGCGGTTCAGCACAACCGCCTGGCCCACAGCGGTCGGCAGGTCACCCGCCTTGGCGAGCTGCGTGATCAGCCCTTTGCTCGCGGCGTCGATGTCGCTCGCACCGACGCCAGCTTTGCCGCCTTCGTAAATTCCGACGATGACACAGTCGCCTGCGCGGCGTGATGCCTTGCTCGTTGTCGTAATGAAATCCATTCCGATGCCTTTGATTTTTATTGGAGAGCGGTCGGCCGAGGGGTGTCCCGGGACCGGCAAAACCGGTAGTCTAACTGATTGAATCCTTGAGCGAACCCTCCGGCGATGTTTCGCATTCTCGATCGCTACATTCTGCGTGAAGTTGCGGCCACCTGGTTCGCGGTGACCGGTGTGTTGCTGGTCATTTTGCTGACCAACCAGTTCGCGCGTGTGCTTGGCGACGTGGCGAAGGGCAAGCTGCCCAAGACCGCCGCCTTCGAGGTGTTTGGCCTGTCCGCGCTCCAGTACCTGAATGTGCTGGTGCCGATCGGCGCGTTCCTCGCCATCATGCTCGCGCTTGGCCGGCTGTACCGGGATAGCGAGATGCCGGCGATGATGGCCTGCCGCGTGGGTCTCCGCGGCATTTACCGGCCGCTAACATTCCTCATGGTCCCTTTGACGCTGCTGGTGGCCTGGGTCGCGATCGACCTTGGGCCGCAATCGCTGCTGACGGTCGATCGTATCGGTGCCGAGGCACGACGGGAGGCGGACCTCGCGAGCATCGAGCCCGGCCGCTTCACCGTGTTCGGTCCCGATAACGCGGTGGTCTATGGCGAGACGGTCAGCGAGGACGGCGTCATGCAGGGCGTCTTCATGCAGCGCAGTGTCGACGGTGAGGTGATCGAAGTAGTGATTGCCGAACGCGGCGAGCAGGTCGAATCGGAGGATCCCGACGTTCGATTGTTGGTCCTGAGCAACGGCCGTCGCTACGAGGGCGTTCCCGGTACGCCGCGATTTCGTGTCGTAGAATTTGCCGAGCACGGCATTCCGTACCGGCTGCCGGGACTCGAGGCGCCGAAGCCGAAACCGCGAGCGGTTCCGATGCAGGCTCTGATCGAGTCAGATGACCCCGAACTGAGGGCCGAGCTGCACTGGCGTATCGGTATTCCGATTGCGACCATCGTGCTGGCGATTCTCGCCGTGCCCCTGTCGAAGACACAACCGCGCTCCGGGCGTTATGGCCGGCTCGCCGTCGGGCTGCTGGTATTCATCATCTACTTCAACATGCTGAATGCGGCTAAAACCTGGATCGAACGCGGTGAATTGAGTGCGGACGTCGGGCTTTGGTGGGTGCACGCGCTGGTGCTGCTGCTTGCGCTCAGTTTGCTGTCGCTGCAAAACGGCTGGCACCGGCGCCTGGGTCGATGAACGAGATTCTCAGCAAATATCTGATGCGCACGATCCTCGCGTCCACCGCCATGGTGCTCGCTGTGTTGTTGGCACTTGCCGGACTGTTCGAGGTGATCGGCGAACTTGATGACGTGCAGAACGGCTACCAGACACCGCAGGCGCTGTTGTATGCGGCACTGCGACTGCCGAACCTGGCGTTTGAATTCCTGCCGCTCGCAACACTGATCGGTGCGCTGCTGGGACTCGGCGCGCTGGCGTCTAACAGCGAAATTATCGTCATGCGGGCGGCCGGCCTGTCGGTGCGGCGCCTCGCGGTCATGGTCGGTTTCAGCGGCGCCGTTTTGTTGATCATGACCGGCCTGCTCGGTGAATTCATCGGTCCGCCGCTCGATTACTACGCGCGCAATATGCGCACGGAAGCCCGCGCGGGCCAGGACGACGATCGTCTCGGCAACGACACCTGGGTGCGCGACGGCGATACCTTTCTGCATCTCGAACGCGTGTCGTCCGAATTCGAGTTTGGCAACCTGATCGGCTTCCGCTTTGACGAGAGTGGCAAGCTGGCGTCGATCCTGCGCGCAGAAAACGCCGGTATTGACGACAACGACCGATGGATTCTCGAGAACATCCGCGAAACCCTGTTCCGGAATGACCGCGTGCTGGTGGACGAGGCAACGAGAACGACGGAGCCGTTCGAGGTCAGTGCCGATCTGCTGGGCAGCGCGATGGCCAAACCCTCCAGCCTGTCGGCGCGAGGTCTGCTCAGCTACATCGAGTATTTGCGACGCAACAACCTTGACGCAAGCACCTATGAGACAGAGCTGTGGTATCGAACATCGCGCACGGCAGTCGTGCTGCTGATGCCGGTTTTGGCGTTGGCGTTTGTATTCGGGTCGCTGCGCTCGGGCGGCGCCGGAGGGCGTCTGCTGATCGGGGTGGTGATCGGGCTTGCTTACTACCTGGCCAGCGAAATGCTCGCCAACTCGGGCCAGGTGTTTAATCTGAATCCGGCGTTGATCGCCTGGCTGCCGACCGCGGTGCTGGGGCTGGTGACGCTCTTCGCCCTGCGACGAATACGCTAGGCCTTTGTCGGGGTCTTGTCTTTCGCGTAGTGCATCAGCCGCGTGTTGCTGAGGCGGTCATGCCAGGTGAGCTTGTCCGGGTCGACCAGCTGCCACAGAAAGCCGATGCCAACCGACGCCCACGACAGGATCGCGGCGAAGTAGCGAATGCTGGCGGCCGCAAGGCCGACGCGCTCGCCCTCCGGGGTTTCAAGCTGCAGTCCCCAGGACTGCATGCCCAGCGTTCGGCCCTTGGTGCTCCAGAAGCCGACGAAAAAAACGTACACGACGAACACGATCCAGAGCTGGAACACCGGATTGCCGGTTTCCACGGACTCACCGTCGTTGTACGCGATGAATGGAATCGTCGCGAGAAACAACAGCGCGAGAATCAGCAGGCTGTCGTAGAGGATGGCGCCGAGTCGTCGGAGAATACCGGAGGGTTGCTTGTTCATAGTTGTGAGCGTTCTGTGGTGTGTGCGTCAGGCAGCAGTTTTCAGGCCTGCGGCCTCATCGCGCCGTTTGTATTCGCGGCCCAGCAGGATCGCGAGGCCTATCCAGATGAGGCCGACCGGCACCATAACAAGCGCGATGCCGGCAATACCGAGACCGAGCGTCTGCATGCCGCGGACGGTCCAGGCGCCGAACAGGTCGCCGCCACGGTAGATGGCGGTATCGATAAAGTTCTTGGACTTGTATTTTTGTTCGTCCGGCACGACGGAGTAGAGCATGTCACTCGTCGGTTTGGTCAAACCAAAGCCCAGCGCGCGACGTACGACGGTCAGTACCGCGACGACGATGAAAGCCGGGTTTGCCGCCAGCAACGAAAAGCCGACAATCGACAGCAGCGGCATCAAAGCCAACGTGATGCCGACGCCGAGCTTGCTGACACTGTGACGCACCACCAGCAGCTGAGCCAGGAATGCGAGTGCACCGGTGAAAAAATCTAGACGGGCGAAAAACTGCACGCGCGTGTCGGTGATGTCGAAGTACTGGCCGGCGAGTTCGATGTTGAAGATGTACAGCGCCGTGCCCATCAGGCTGGCGATGACGGAACCGCAGGCCATCCAGACCAGGTACGGTTCCCGAAACACGGCGGCGATGCCGGTCCACCACTTACCTCCCAGTGCGCGTCCTGAAGCCACAGTCTCCTGTGCGTCGTGTTCGTGTTCAACGGCCACCCAGGCCTTCAGACGCCCGATACAAATGACGGCAACCAGCAGAATGCAGGCTGAGATTGGCAGCAGGTTTTCGAAGCCGAGTGGAACGACGATCAGGCTGGACACGCCGGGGCCAAGCATGGAACCTGCGCTGCCGCCGGCTGAAATGAAGCCGAACAGTCGACGGCTTTGGGTTTTCGAGTAAATGTCCGCCATAAAGCTCCAGAACACGGAGACGACGAACAGGTTGAAAACGCTCAACCAGATAAAGAATGCAACGCCAACGTTGCTGAAGTATTCCGTTCCTTCGGGGAAAAGCGCGAACAGTCCACGGAAAGCCAGGATGTTCAGGACAAAGAAAAAATACACCCAGGGCAGGAAGATTCTGCGAGGCAGTCGCGATGCAATGAGGCCGAACACAGGCGCGATCACCAGCATCGCCACGAAGGTACCCGAGAACAGCCACGGCACGTTACTGGCGCCTACTGCGGTCGCCATGCCCTCACGTACCGAGCGCAGCATGTAGTACGACGACAACACGCAAAAAAAGTAGACGAATGACCACGCCACGGCGACGAATTCGTCCCGGCGAACGCCAAAGACGCGTTCGACGAAAGGTTGTGGCAGCGCAGTCGGGTCACTCATGCGGCTGAAACCTACCCGATTTCGTTGCCGAAAACTGTGTTTTTATGAAACTGGGTAACTCATCCCGAAATGTTGCTCGATGTCATCGCGCTGTTCGTCTTAGCTTGTTGTTCCTTTCCGCTTCGGGAAATGTCGCATGCTGCCATTGCTGCTTCTGTCTGTTTTTGCCCTGGACAGTCACTCGCGCTCGTTCAATGATCCGCTCGACGATGGCTGTGCTTTGCTGTCTGACGTTGTATTCCAGGCCGTGTTGCACGAGGCCTTGCCCGGGCAGGCTTCGCTGCTCGCTTCACACCGTGGCGAAGAAACCTGCGACGACACGGCGGCCACCGTCACTCGCGCATTTACCTCGGCGATGGCTCGTCTCGGGCTGCCACTGTCCTGGGGTAGCCGCCTCGACGCCTACTGCAGATCCGGAGACATCACGACGTGCAGGCCGGCACCGTCGACCGGCTCAATGAATGACTCTGAGGATATCGGGCGCTTCGTTCGCCGGAGCTGGCGTGCGGTGCAGGTGTCGGTCAGTGCCAGATTGCGATTCGGCAGCGGTGTCGATGTCTCACGCTTTAGCGTGTCCGGTCTGCAGCGCTCGATCGATCTTGCACTTGCCGTTGTCGACGAAGGTCAGCTCGGTTTGCCGCGAAAGCGCGGGCGCCAGATCGCCAGGCCCACGTTGCCAAGCGCCAGCGACAACAGTACCCACCATGCAAACCAGTGATCTTGGACCGCGGCGGGCAACTCGTCTGCTTTGATGTTGCCCACCACTGCGTCGCGGGCCGCAGCGGCGGCGTCTCTCGACGGCGCATCCAGGGTGGCAAGCATCGATTCGAGAATCAGAAAGCCGGTCAACAGTTTTATCCATACCCAGGTTGCGCTCTGAAACGGGAAGTGCACGGCCATGGCCAGCACACCGCTTAGCATCACCAGCGCCATCGACGGAAGGATGATGTAACTCGACAGGGCGTCGAGGATTTCGCGCAGGTGTGCGTACTCTGCCGTGGCTCCGAGCGGCGGGCCAAAGTGCAGGATCAGCATGAACGCCGCGAGCCCGCCGGCAACGCCCAGAGAGCCGGTGGTGTGCAGAAACTTCATCACCTTACGCATACCCAAATGGTAGCGCGAGCCTCAGGACGCTGGTGCAACGGCTTGTAACGATTTGATGCTGTTCAGAAGTCTTCCGACAACCAGGCGATAGCCTCTTGACGATCGCGACTGACCAGTACGTCAGTGATGCCTTTTTCCTGGCGATACACGGAGAAAGCCCGCATGGAACCGAAACCCATGTCATCGCCGACCAATACGGCAAAACGGTTTTTGTCACGCATCTGCGATCGTCCGTACGCGGCGTATTCACGTATCTCATGCAGGTCAAACGGGAAGTCGATGCCGGAGAAGTCCCACAGCCTGCGTTTGTAGAGCTTGTTTCGGCTGAGGTGGTCGATCAGCCGCAGGGTTTCGTCGAAGCCGGGCTGTGCCGTCGCGGTCACGATGACGATGTCGCCCTCGAACGAGAGCGTGTATGCGTCGAATGTGTCATCCGGTCGAACGAACGAAAACAGTCTCTTCAGGAAACTCATGACATGCTCCATCGCGACTCATCAGTAGTATAGGGCATGCGGTCGGCGTTTTGCGGATGCGGATCTTGCCGCTCAGTCGGGCAGCTCACACAACCAGCTTATGGCGGCCTGTTCGTTGTCGTAAACTGCCACCTCGGACAGCCCCTTCTGTTCCCGGTAAACTGTCAGGACGTCCAGAGGATCGCGCTCAGTTGCGTCGTCGATCAGCAGCGCGAAACGATTCCTTTCTCGCATCAGCGCGCGCCCCTGTGCAGCGAATTCAATCAGGTCGGAAGCAGTAAACGGCAGTGCCCGCCTCAGGTCCACAAGTCGTCGCTGGCAGAGATCGTTGTCGCAGAGAAAGCGAATCATTTTCAGCGTCTCTTCGTTTCGCGGTGCGTTCAGTACGCGCACTTTGGTGACGCCATCCTCGACATCTATTCGATAGTTTCGGAATTGCGCGGCGAAATCGCCTTCGTCGTCAGGATTCATCACTGTGTCGGCGTCCGTGTCGTCGATTTGGCATCCATGCATCCAAGATCGGCTAATCTCGCGGACTCTTGAGCTTTCCGGCTCCGCTAAATTGCCGCATGTCCGAAGGTCGGTGCACTGGTATGATTGCAGCCACAATGAGAACAAGAAGACTCCATTGAGCCGCTCGTCCGAGCCCGTTACCCCGCAGATCATCCCCCGCGCCGCCCACACGGTTTCCCGAAAGGACATCTCGGATAATGCGCTGAAAGTGCTTTATCGGCTACACAAAGCAGGCTACCAGGCGTTTCTTGTCGGCGGCTGCGTGCGCGATGCGCTGGTCGGTCTGCACCCCAAGGACTTTGACGTTGCGACCGACGCAACGCCGGAAGAGGTGCGTGCGCTGTTCAATAACTGCCGCCTGATTGGTCGTCGCTTCCGTCTCGCACACGTGCGCTTCGGCCGGGAGATTATTGAAGTCGCTACTTTCCGTGCCGCAGCCGCATCCAAATACGATGACTCGGAACATGACAAGGAAGGTCGAATCCTTCGCGACAATGTCTACGGCGGAATCGACGAGGATGTCTGGCGACGCGATTTCACCTGCAATGCCCTGTACTACAACATTGCCGACTTCAGCATTTGGGACTATGTCGGCGGCACGCGCGATATTGACCGGCGTGAGATCGCGCTGATCGGCGACCCGTCGCAGCGGCTGCGAGAGGACCCGGTGCGCATGCTGCGCGCGGTCCGCTTTTCGGCCAAGCTCGGCTTTTCGATGGATCCGGCGCTGTCCGACGCCATCCGTGAACACGTAAGCCTGCTGACCAATGTGCCGGCGGCACGACTGTTCGACGAGTTTATGAAACTGTTTCAGGCCGGCTTTGCTACACGCACCTACGATCTGCTGACGGAGTACGGACTGTTCGCCGAGTTATTCCCGGCGACCGCACAAGAGCTTGACGGTAACCCGAGTTTCGAGGCTTTCGTTCGCGAGGCGCTGATCAACACCGATCGTCGCATCGCCGATGGCAAGTCGATCACACCGATGTTCCTGCTCGGTGTGTTCTTTTGGGAACCGACGCGGAAACTTGCCGAAATGCGGCGATCAGAGGAAAAAATGTCTGAATCGCAGTCGCTGAGCATCGCGTCTTACGAACTGATGAGCGCGCAGCAGCGACGAATCTCAATACCCAAGCGATTCACGATCCCCATGCGTGAAATGCTCGCCTTGCAACCGAGATTCCAGCACACGCGCGGCAAGCGGGCTATGAAACTGTTGGATCACCGTCGCTTTCGCGCGGCCTACGACTTCATGGTCTTGCGCGCACAGACCGACCAGGCCGATGCAGAGCTCGCCGAGTTCTGGACGGACGTTCAGCTGATGCCGGGCGGTGAACGCGCCGCAAAGTTCCAGGCGGGGAATGCACCGCCAGGGCGCCGCAGAAACCGTCGTCGTCGCCGACGCAAACCGGCCGAGTAAGTCGTGAATCGTCATCACGGTGTCGACGCCTTCATCGGTGTCGGCAGCAACCTCAGTCATCCCGTTCAACAGGTTGAAGCCGCATTCGAGCGAATTGACGGCATGCCGGAAACGCGACTTACGGCAACGTCCAGCCTGTACCGGTCGTCGCCGTTCGGTGGGATCGAACAGCCGGACTATGTGAATGCCGTTGCCGGCGTGTCCACCAATCTCGATGCCCGGGCGCTGCTCGAGGCGCTGCTGTCGATCGAGCAGCAGCAGGGAAGGGAGCGCGACGGCAGTCGCTGGGGACCTCGGGTCATCGATCTCGATCTGTTGATCTACGGCAGCGACACGGTCGATGAGCCCGGACTGCAGGTACCGCATCCGGGCATCGCGCAGCGGAATTTTGTATTGTTGCCCCTCGGGGAGCTCGCACCCGATCTGGTCATACCGGGGTTGGGTGCGCTCTCGTCCATCGCTGTTAACAGCGACGAACCGCGCATCGAGCGCATAGCCAGGATCTGATACGTGTCGGTAAGCCCCATCGAGAGCGGCAAGATGTCGCGATACATCGTGGTTGAAGGGCCTATCGGAGTCGGCAAAACTGCGCTGGCTAACCGGCTGGCCGAAAGTCTGTCCGCCGACCTGGTGCTGGAAGAGGACAGCGAAAATCCGTTTCTCGAACGTTTCTACCGCGAAGGCAGTCGTGCTGCGCTGCAGGCGCAGATGTTTTTTTTGTTTTCTCGCGCACGCCAGCAGGAGTCGCTGCGTCAGCCGGACCTGTTCGCCACCGTGCGGATTTCCGACTACCTGTTTGCCAAGGATCGGTTGTTTGCGGAGCTCAATCTGGACGCCGATGAATTGAAGCTCTATGAACAGCTCGCCGAGCAGCTGTCGATAGAACCGCCGGTGCCTGACCTCGTGGTCTACCTGCAGGCCTCGGCTGATACCCTGCTGGAACGGATTGCAAGGCGCGGCCGTGACCATGAGCGGCTCATCGAACGCGACTATCTCGAACGCCTGGCCGATGCGTACGCACGTTTTTTTCACGCCTACACTGACGGTCCCTTGCTGATCGTCAATGCGTCGCAGATCGACCCGATCAGCAATGAGTCGGATTACCAGCAGCTGTTCGAGCAGATAGAGCGCACGCAAGGTGGCCGGCATTTTTTCAATCCCGTGAGCGCCGCGCTTGCCTGATCAGCCCACGTCGAATGATCGAGTGAAGCGCTAAGCCCGCCGGTCGAGGAATCCCGTCCATGTACACGCAACTGGAACACCGCCGTATGGCGGAACCCCCTGTCAACATTTCGAAGCTCGCGAAGATGAAGCTCGATGCGGTACCGATTGCCTGTCTGACGGCGTACGACGCGAGCTTTGCAGCGCTTGTCGATGCGGCCGGGGTTGATGTCGTACTGGTCGGGGATTCGCTCGGAATGGTCATCCAGGGTCACGACACGACCGTGCCAGTGACCGTTGACGACATCGTCTACCACACACGTGCAGTCGCCAAGGGCCTGCGACACGCTTTCCTGATCGCTGATATGCCGTTCATGAGTTACACCACGCCGGAGCAGGCCCTCGCCAACGCCGTGCGCATGATGCAGGAGGGTGGTGCAATGATGATCAAGCTGGAAGGCGGCGACGGGCAGCTCGAAATCGTCGAGCAACTCGCGCGACACGATATTCCAGTGTGCGCACACCTCGGACTCAAGCCCCAATCCGTGCACAAGCTTGGCGGTTTTCGCGTACAGGGCAGGGACAGCGAGCACGCCGAAGCAATGAATCGCTCGGCGAAACGCCTGCAGGACGCCGGTGCTGACATTGTCCTGTTGGAATGTGTACCCAACGAAGTCGGGCGCACAATACGCGATGCGCTCGAGGTACCGGTCATTGGTATCGGTGCCGGACCGGATGTCGACGGACAGATCCTGGTGCTCTACGACATACTCGATATCACGCAGGGGCCGACACCGCGATTCGTGCGCAATTTCCAGTCCGGCCACGATGCCCCTTTGGATGCACTCAAGGCCTTCGTCGCCGCCGTGCGGGACAGGAGTTATCCCGCGCCAGAACACTGCTTTAGCTAAACCAACTGGAAACACCATGGACGTCGTAGAACACAAGGACGAGCTGCACGAGATTATTGAAGACTGGTTGCATCACAGCGACCACGTTGCGCTGGTGCCAACGATGGGCAATTTGCACGCCGGCCACCTGAGTCTCGTTGAACTGGCGCGGGAACACGCGGAGCGCGTAATCGTCTCGGTCTTTGTCAACCCCACTCAGTTCGGCGAAGGCGAGGATTTTGACGAGTACCCGAGAACGCTCGAAAAAGACTGTCTGCGTTTGCGCAAGCTGAACGTGGATGCGGTGTTCGCTCCGTCGATCGACGAGGTATACCCGTTTGGCCTGCAACATGCGACGCGTGTCGCCGTACCGCATCTTGCCAACGACTTCTGCGGTTCATCCCGGCCCGGTCACTTCGACGGCGTAACGTCGGTTGTGTCGCGCCTTTTTGCGCTGGTCCAGCCCGACGTCGCGGTGTTCGGTCAAAAGGACTATCAACAACAGTTGATTATCCGGCGCATGACAGAAGACCTAAATTTCCCGACCCGCATCATCACCGCACCTACAGTGCGCGATGACGACGGCCTTGCGATGAGCTCGCGCAATTCGTACCTGGACGAGCAGCAACGAGCGGCCGCGCCGCGGATCTACGAGACGCTTAGCCGAATCGCCAATGAGCTGCTAAGCGGCAAGGAGAATTACCTGCAGCTCGAGGAGGTCGGCGCCGCCGAATTGACGGCGGCCGGCTTCGATGTGGATTACCTGGCGGTGCGCCGCGCTGAGGATCTGTCAGATCCGGATCGAGA
>JBCCNM010000011.1:0-41059 GCA_039025835.1 Pseudomonadota bacterium
GCCTCTCTGCGACAGGAATGGCGCCAGCTCGCTCAGAACGCGCTCGGGCGCCTCGAGCTGCGGATAGTGACCGATGTCCTCAAAACACACCGCATCGGCGTGCGGCACGCGCTCGCGGAAATAGTCGTAGAGGTGCTTGCCGGACACCGGGTCGGCTCCACCGTTGATGAGCTGTATCGGAACGGCGGTCTCTTGCAGCGCCGACACCCAGCGTTCGCGGTTGGCCACACGCTCCGAAATGTAGCGGAGTATCCGGTGCGTGATGCGGTGACCGTCGTTGTGCGTGATCAGTCGCCAATGCTCATCGAGCTCCGCCTCGCCAGGCTGCGTCGCAGCACCGAAAACGGCGGAGAAACTCTTTCCGAAGCGTTGTCGATTGATGATCCAGCCGAGCACGAATCCTATCGGGCTGATGCCGAGTTTTTGCAGCGCAACCGGTCGGTGCTGCTCGGCAAACAAGCCGCCGTTCAAGAACGCGATGCGACCGATTTGCGCAGCGCTGCTGCCCTCCTGCTGCCTGGCGAGCAGCTCCTGGCCAACCGAAACGCCGTAGTCGTGCACGACGGCGTCGTACTCTTCGATACCGAGCGCGGCAAGCAGGGTCTCATGAAGATCAGTCTGCGTGTGGATGGAGTAATCGACGGCCGGTTTGTCTGACAGTCCGAAACCGAGCATGTCACAGGCGATCAGCCGGCGATTCTCCGACAGCACTGGCCACAGGCGGTGCCAGTCCCAGGACGAGGTCGGGAATCCGTGCACCAGCAGCAACGGGCGACCGGCACCCGCCTCCCAATACGCAATGCGCCGCCCGTCGATCGCCTCGTAGCGCGCGGACGCAATCCACTGATCAAGATTCAAGCCAGACCATCCAGGGAAACCAGGTTGCCACTGTACACACGCTGTCGACCGCAGATGCAACGTCTTTGCGCCGCTTGAGCCATAACGATAACGCACGCTCAATCCATTGACCGGCTTGCCGATAATCAAGGCCTTGGGAGCGAGTCAGATATATGATGGAAATTTCCGGCTTTTTATTTCAGGATTTTTATGTCTTGAAACGGGTAGCGTATAGTCGCGGCCTGCGCAACGCCGGACCTTTAAGCCATGGAAAAATCGGGCGACTGGACATTTCTGAGCAATTACGGCCACGTGCTGGTGTATATTTCCACGCACCCCGAGGCATTGGTGCGTGAAGTGGCCGAGCATGTCGGCATCACCGAGCGCAGCACGATGCGAATCATTACGCAGCTCGACGAGGCGGGTGTGCTGAGTCGGGAAAAAAGCGGCCGAAGGAACCTCTACACGATTGACAGGCAGGCGTCTTTGCGCCACCCGGTGGAAGCCAACTGCACCGTTGGCCGATTCCTGGACGTGTTTGCAGACGATGACGGTCCGACTGAACAACGATAATAAAGGGCTCCCGGCCCGCGGTATTTGGAGAGCAAGCATGACCAGGGTTTACAGTTGGGCACCGGTTTGCGGCACTCGGAGAAACGAGCGATGACAACATCCCCAACCAGGACGGGGAATCCGATGCTCCGTGTTTTTTTGATGGGCATCCTGCTCGCGATCACCTGGCTGGTCTGGTCCGGCTTCTTCAAAACGCTGCTGTTAAGCCTTGGCGCACTCTCCGTTGCCCTGACACTGTGGATTACGAAACGAACCGGCTATTTCAGCACGGACACTTACGGGTTTCGCTACGACCACCGAATCTTTGGCTATTGGATCTGGCTCGCCAAGGAAGTCTTAATGTCCAGCATCGACGTCACCAAAGAAGTCCTGCGACCCACGATCCGTGTCCAGCCGAGAACGGTGGAACTCGACGTCTCCGACCTGGAGCCGCTGGACCAGGCGACCTACGGAAACTGCATCACGCTGACGCCCGGTACGCTGACACTCGATATTTACAAGAATCGCCTGCTGGTGCACGCGCTCACCGAAAACGGTGAAAAAGGCCTGCTGGAAGGCGGTATGCATCGTCGCGTCAAGGCACTGAGAGTCTGAAGCCATGTATTACGCTGTGATTATCGCAACCATCGTCACGATGGCGCTGGCCCTGACGCGAGCCCTGCTCGGACCGAGCGTTTACGACCGCGTACTGGCCGTCAACATGTTCGGCACCAAGACCGTGCTGCTGCTGGCGGTGGCATCGTTCCTCGGCGGCCGCGAGGACTTTATTGACCTGGCACTCGTCTATGCGCTCATCAACTTCATCGGCGTGCTCGCGGTGCTCGAGTTTTTCAGGAAGCGCGTTGAACGCAACGAGGCTGAAGAGTCGGAGGTCGAAGCATGACAGCCGCCATCGACATCGCCTCCTGGATCCTGCTGACCACCGGCGGACTCGCCGTGCTCGTCGGCGGCATCGGCGCGCTGCGCATGCCGGACCTGTACACACGGATGCATGCGGCCAGCGTCACAGACAGCCTCGGCGCCATTCTGGTCCTCGTCGGCCTGATGCTGCAGGGTGGACTGACCCTGGTAACCGCAAAGCTCGCCGCCATTTTGCTGTTTCTCGTGCTGACCAGCCCGACGTCGTCGAACGCACTCGCGAGCGCAGCTCTGCTGGCCGGTACGCGTCCGATGGGTGATCGACACGGCCCCGACTCGGGGGACACACCGTGACGGAGTTGTTCGGCATTTTCCTGTTGTCGCTGCTGGTGATCACCGCCGTCGCCGTGGTGCGAGCGCAAAACCTGTTTGTAGCCGTGATGCTGATGGGCATCGCCAGCCTGTTAATCGCCGTGAATTTCTTCCTGCTGGATGCGGCGGATGTCGCGCTGACCGAGGCCGCGGTGGGCGCCGGGATTTCAACGGTGCTGTTTCTCAGTGCACTGGCGTTGACGGTCGACCGCGAGAAAGCACCGAAGACCAAGGTCGGCCTGGCGATCGCGGTGACGGTTGTGGCCGGCCTGGTGATTTTTTATGCAACGCTTGGCGAGCCGCGTTTCGGCGACCCCAATTCGCCGGTACAGACGCACGTAGGGCCCTGGTATCTCGAGAAGACGCCGGAGTTGGTGGATATCCCGAATGTCGTCACCGCCGTGCTCGGCAGCTACCGCGGTTACGACACACTGGGTGAAGTGTTCGTCGTGTTCACCGCGGGCATCGGCGTGCTGTTCCTGCTCGGTCATGGGCGCGTGCGCCGCTCGCTGGAGGAAGAAACTCGCCAGAATGAGGGCCTGCGTCACTACCTGATTCCGCGTGTGATCGGTCAGCTGCTGATTCCGTTCATTATCCTGTTTGGCCTGTACGTCCAGTTTCACGGCGAATACGGGCCCGGCGGCGGCTTCCAGGCCGGCGCCATCATCGCGGCCGGCATGATTCTCTACGCCCTGCTCGAAGGTGAGAAACACGCGCTGACCGTTGTTCCGCAAAAGGTGCTGCTCGGCATGATGGCCGGTGGCGCCCTTCTGTACACGACCGTCGGCATCGCCGGCATGCTGATGGGTGGCAACTTCCTCGACTACTCGGTGTTGAATGACAACCCGGTGATCGGCCAGCAGACGGGCATCATCCTGATTGAGGCCGGGGTCGGCATCACCGTCACCGGTACGCTGCTCGCTATCTTCCACGCCTTCGCGGCCCGAGGTGACTGATATGGATATCCTCGGTCTGTTTAACTACTGGGTGTTCGCCATACTTCTGATGATCGGTTTTTACGCCGTGCTCGCGAAGAAAAACCTGGTCAAGAAGCTGATCGGCCTTGCGCTGTTCCAGTCGGCGGTATTCCTGCTGTATATCACGGTGGGCAAAGTCGAAGGCGGTACGGCACCCATCTTCTCCGCCACCGCCGAAGGCGACCTGTTCTCCAACCCGCTGCCGCAGGTCCTGATCCTGACCGCGATTGTCGTTGGCATCTCCGTGACGGCACTCGGACTGGGCATCGTCGTGCGCATCAAGGAGGAATACGGCTCCATCGAAGAAGACGAAATTCTGGAGATGGATCAGCAATGAGCGGAATCGACGCACATCTTCCGGCACTGCAGGTCGTAGTGCCGATGCTGACCGCGGGCTTCGTGGTGCTGCTGAAGCAACGGGGCCTGGCTTGGGCGGCGGCAAGCGCAGCCAGTGCGATGGCATTCGCTATCGCGGTGCAACTGACGATTACGGCCATGGGCGGCGAGCCGATCACCTATGAAATGGGTAACTGGCCGGCGCCGTACGGCATCGTGCTGCACATAGACAGCTTCAGCGCGGTCCTCATGCTGATCATCACCGGGGCGTCGACGCTGTCGCTGCTCGGCGGTCATGCCAGCCTGGACTCGCAGATCGCGCTTGAGCGCCAGCCTTACTACTACGCCGCATGGCTGCTCGCTGTCGCCGGTCTGTGTGGCATCTGCATTACCGGAGACGCATTCAACATCTTCGTCTTCATGGAGATCTCGTCACTGGCGAGCTACGTTCTTATCGCCGGCGGACCGGACCGGCGCGCACTGCCGGCTGTTTTCAAATACCTGATCATGGGATCGATCGGCGCGACCTTTTACCTGATCGGCGTCGGCCTGATCTACCTGATGACCGGCACGCTGAACCTGGCGGACATGGAATTGCGTATCGCCAATGTCGACGACCTGCGACCGATTTATCTCGCGGCGGGCTTCATCACCGTCGGCCTCGCCTTGAAGGCCGCGATTTTTCCGCTGCATGTCTGGTTACCCAACGCTTACACCTGGGCGCCGCACGTCACGACTGCATTCATGGCCGCCTGCGCAACCAAGGTCATGCTGTACATACTGTTCCGCTTCGACTACCTCGTGTTTCAGGGCAACCTCGACGGACATGCTATTCAGTTCACCGGTTACCTGCTGCCGCTGTCGCTGGTCGCGATTCTGGTCGGCTCGGTCATCGCGATGCTGCAGAACAACGTTAAAAGCGTGTTCGCTTATTCATCCGTGGCGCAGATCGGCTACATCGTACTCGGCGCCAGCTTGATCACGGCAGCCGGACTGACCGCCGGTGTGCTGCACATTTTCAATCACGCACTCGCCAAGGGCGCACTGTTCCTCTCGATCGCCGTGATCGCCATGGCCTGCCGCTCAATGACACTTGAACACATCGGCGGTATTGCCAAACAGATGCCGGTGACTTTCATCGGTTTTGTCATCGCGGGTTTAAGCCTGATCGGCGTACCCGGCACGGCCGGCTTCATCAGCAAGTGGTACCTGATCACCGCGTCGCTGGAGCTCGGCAACACCGGTGTGCTGATCATTGCGATCATCCTGATCAGTTCGCTGATGGCGGTGTACTACGTCTGGCGCATTGTCGAAGTGGCTGCGTTTGGTGAACGCGATCCGTCGGCGCCGGACGTCGAAATCTCGAAGCCCCTGATCATCGCCCTGTGGATTGCCGTTATCGCCAACCTTTACTTCGGTTTCGTACCGCAACTGCCGGTGACGCTGGCCACTGAGACCAGCGCCATCCTGCTGGAGGTCACGCCGTGAGCGGTGAAACACTGATACAGCTGGCGATGATCATTCCGCTGGTCGGCGCGATCGCCATTGCGCTGGCTGGGCGCATCAACGACAACCTACGCGAAACAGCCACGCTTTTGACCGCCGGCTCACTGGCCTGGACGGTCTGGCAACTCGTACCGATGGTTTTTGCCGGCGAGCGGCCGGGCTTCGTCGCCTCCGAGATGGCGCCAGGCCTGAGCATCGCCTTCGAGATCGAGCCGCTCGGCATGCTGTTTGCGGCACTGGCGTCGAGTCTCTGGATCGTTAACTCGATTTACTCGATCGGCTACATGCGCGGTAACAAAGAGAAGAATCAGACTCGGTTCTACGTGATGTTCGCCATGTCGCTGGCCGCCGCCATGGGCATCGCGTTCGCGGGCAACCTGCTGACGCTGTTTCTGTGCTACGAAATCCTGACGCTGTCGACCTACCCGCTGGTTTCACACAAGGGCGACCATGCCACGGTGCGTTCGGCGCGCGTCTATGTCGGCATTCTGCTGAGCACGTCCATCGGTTTACTGCTGCCGGCCATTATCTGGACCTACAGTCTCGCCGGCACCGGTGATTTCACCGTGGGCGGCATACTCGACGGCAACATCGAAGGTCCGGCGGTCGGTCTTCTGCTCGCGCTGTTTGTCTTCGGCATCGGCAAGGCCGCCGTTATGCCGGTGCATCGTTGGCTGCCAGCCGCGATGGTCGCACCGACACCGGTCAGCGCGCTGCTGCACGCGGTCGCGGTCGTCAAGGCCGGTGTGTTCACCGTCACCAAAGTCATCATCTACACCTTTGGCGTCGATTTCCTGTTTGCCGAGCCGTCCAGCGGCTGGCTGCTGTACGCCGCGGCCTTCACCATCATCGCGGCCAGTGTCGTCGCGCTGAAACAGACCAATATCAAACGTCTGCTGGCCTATTCGACTGTGGCGCAACTGTCCTATGTGGTGCTCGCCGCGGCCATCCTGAAACCGCTTGCCGAAATCGGCGCGGCGATTCACATGCTGGCGCACGCCTTCGGCAAGATCACGCTGTTCTTTGCGGCCGGCGCCATTTACGTCGCGGCAAAGAAAACCGAAGTGCACCAGCTCGTTGGCATTGGCCGTCGCATGCCGATCACGATGACCGCCTTCACGATCGGCGCACTGAGCATGATCGGTGTACCGCCAACGGCGGGCTTCGTGTCGAAGTGGTACATCCTCGCCGGCGCCTTCGAGTCCGATAACTACGTGGCGCTGTTCACGATTGTCGGTAGCACCGTCCTCAACGCCGCTTACTTTCTGCCACTGATTTACCTCGCGTGGTTCAAGGAAGAGCCGGCCGGTGGCGTGGAACACGGCGAGGCACCGTGGCCGGCGACCCTGGCAATTGCGATTACGGCGTCGCTGACCATCCTGTTTTTCCTGTTTAACGGACCGGCGATCGAGCTCGAGCGGCAGCTGGTGGAGGGCATGTCATGAGCCAACAAGACGATCACTGGCTGGTCCGACCGTCGTCCATCAAGCTGATGTGGTGGATGTTCGGCGGCGTGCTCGTGGGCCTCGTACTGCTGCAGCTGGTTATCAAGGTGAAGGGTTATTTCGGCGTGGATGGCTGGTTTGGCTTTGGCGCGGCGTTTGGGTTTCTTGCATGCCTGGCAATGGTGCTGGTCGCCAAGGGGCTGGGCTATGTGCTGAAACGCCCGGAAGACTATTACGCAGAGGACGACAGCAATGCTTGAGATGTTGCCTCCGGCGTTAATCCTGGTCGCGGCGGCCGCACTGATTGGCATCGTACGCGGCCACCTTCGCACGGCCGTTGTCCTGCTCGCTCCGCTGCTGACCCTGTGGCTGGTCTGGCAGGTGGAGGATGGCGTTGCCTACACAGTACCGTTCCTCGACTACCAGATAGAACCACTGGAAGGCTCGGCGGTACGCCGCCTGTTCGCGACCATCTTCGCGTTGATGGCGTTTGTCGGCGGCCTGTACGCCTATCGCATTGCCAAGTGGTATGAACTCGTGGCTGGCTACGCCTACGCTGCGGGGGCCGTGGGCGTCAGCTTTGCCGGCGACCTGATCACGCTGTTCATCTTCTGGGAGTTCATGGCGCTGTTCTCGACCATCGTGGTCTGGTGCGGCGGAACACCGGAAGCCCGCGCGGCCGGTATTCGCTACGTCATCATGCACCTCGCTGGCGGCATCCTGCTCAAGGTGGGCATCGAAGGTGTCGCGGTGCACACAGGCTCGATCGACATCCAGCCGCTGCTCGCCAGCAATTTCGACACCTGGCTGATGCTGATTGGCATCCTGATCAATGCGGCGGCACCGCCCGTGTCTGCGTGGTTGTCGGATGCTTACCCGAATGCGAGTGCGTCGGGCTCTGTGTTCCTGTCGGCGTTCACCACCAAGACTGCGGTTCTGACGCTGATTCTGCTGTTCCCCGGTGAGACGATGCTGATCTACATCGGCCTGTACATGGTCATGTACGGCATCATCTACGCGCTGCTGGAAAACGACATACGCCGCATTCTCGCCTACTCGATCGTCAACCAGGTCGGTTTCATGGTGACCGCGATCGGCATCGGCACCGAGATGGCACTGAACGGGGCCGCTGCACACGCCTTCGCCCACATTGTTTACAAGGCGCTGCTGTTCATGAGTGCCGGGGTCGTTGTCTACCGCACCGGCATGAATCGCTGCACCGATGTCGGTGGCCTGTTCCGCACGATGCCGCTGACCGCCATCTGCGGCATCATCGGCGCGCTCGCGATCTCCGGCTTCCCGCTGACGTCCGGCTTCACGACCAAGACGATGATCTCGCAGGCCGCGGCCGACGGTGGGCTGGTCACGGTGTACATGCTGCTGGCTGCGGCCTCTGCCGGAGTCTTCCTGCACGCCGGCATCAAATTCCCGTGGTTTGTGTTTTTCCAGAAAGACTCAGGCCTGCGGCCGAAGGACGCACCCTGGAACATGGGCGCCGCCATGGTGATCTTCTCGGTGGTCTGCATTCTGCTCGGCGTCATGCCCGAGTTGCTGTACCAGTACCTGCCGTATGAAGTGGACTACGTGCCGTACAAGGCCGACAAGGTGCTGTTCTATCTGCAACTGCTGATGTTCTCGGGCCTGGCGTTTTTCCTGTTGCTGCCGTTAATGCAGCGCACCTTGACCATCAGTCTCGACACGGACTGGTTCTGGCGTGTCGTGTTGTTCCGGCTCTCGGTCTGGCTGATCGCCGTGGGCGGCAAGCTGCGCGAGCAGATCACGGGGATTCTCGCTTCGCTGGGAGTGAGTCTGAAAGGTCTGGCCGAGCGCCTGTTTGGTGCCGGCAGTGACACCGAAAAAGCCGGCGCCTTTGCCCGTGCCACCCCGATCGGCACAACGGCGATCTGGATCGCTGTCCTGCTGTCGGCCTACGTGCTCGTTTACTACGTCTGATCGCATGTGCCGGGACTGCGGTGGCGGTTCCGGGAGCCTATTCCGAGATCCGCGAAACCGACTCGCCACCGGCCGGAGGTCTGCTCCGCCGGATCTGCCGCCAATCCTGAAAACGCCTATACCGCTGAGATCGGAATCCGAATTTCAACCATCAGGCCGGTATCGTCGTTACGCGCCGTAATCGTGCCGCCGTGCATTGCTACGGCACGGGCGGCGATGGCCAGCCCGAGCCCGCTGCCGGGCGACTGCCCGGGGACACGGTAAAAGGCATCGAACAGTTGCTTGAGCGAATCCTCGGGAACACCTCCGCCGTGGTCTGACACCACAATCACCGCGGACGAGCTGTCGACCGTCAGCTGCAGGCGTACAGACTTGCGGCCGTGTATCGCCGCGTTGCGCAACACATTCTCCACCGCGCTACGCAACGCTGTCGCGAACCCGTCGACGAATACACCGTCTTCCTGCGTCAGTTCGATGTCCTGGTCCGGAAACTCGAAGCGGACGTCATCGTGCACGCCGGCCACCAGCTCACTGAGATTCACGACCTCCGGCTCGCCCTGCCCGGTATCGAGCCTGGACAAGGTCAGCAGCTGACCGACAAGCACGTCCAGTTTTTCGGTCTCGACGTCGATCCGATCCAGCTCGGGCAAGTCGCCGGTTTGACGACGCGCCAGTTCAAGCGCGATTTTCAGGCGGGCCAGTGGTGATCGCAGTTCGTGGGACACATTGCTGGTCAGCTCGGCCTGGCGGCGCCAGGCCAGCTGCAGTTTACGCACCATGCGATTGAAGTCCTGCGCCAGGCCGCCGATCTCGTCGCGACGCTGTTCAATGCGCTCGTCAATTCGTGTATCGAGATCGCCGCCGGCAATCGCTACGGTCGACTCGCGGAATCGCCGGATGGGACCGGATATGGCGCGGGCAAGCAGGTAGGACACGCCGCCGCTCGCCAGCAGAGCAATCACGACAAAACTCAGTCGACTGCGCTCCGTGACCCAGCGACCCACCGCGCTCTGAGGTGGCAGCACGATGAGCGTAAACACCTCGCCGTCGGGACTCACCAGCTCAGCGAACGGACGTGCCGGGCGAAGATTTCCAGGCCCGCGCGGTGGCGGCCGACGCATGTCGGGCTGTCCAGATCGGCGCATAGCCAGTTCCACCGGCGGCGGTAAGCGACGATCGAGCAAATCACGCCCCCGCTCATCGATGACGAAAACCAGCGATGCCGTGACCGACGGCAAGCTGTTCAGCCAGTCGATCAGTCCGTCTCTACCCCGAGTCTGCAGCGACTCACTCGCCTCCAGCATCGCGTCACTGACTTCAAAGCTCTGCAGGGATGCGCGCGCACGCTCCGCGTAGAGAAAACCCGCGGTCGCTGCTGACAGGATAATCAGGACAATGATCAGCCAGAACGACAGGAAGATTCGCAGTAGCAGGCTGTTCATGCCGAGTCATCCACCAGCAGTGCATAACCTAAGCCTCGACGGCTCTGTATTTGCGGGTTGGTAACACCGGCATCAGCCAGTTTTCCACGCACGTTGCTGACGTGTGTATCGATGCTGCGGTCATAGGGCATGTGCCGTCGTCCAAGCGCCGTTTGCGACAATTCGTCTTTGGAGACAATGGAGCCGGCAGACCGGGCGAGACACTGCAACAGCGCAAACTCGGTGCCAGTCAGGCGCAAAACAGCATCACCGGCCGTCACTCGTTGAGCGCTGACATCGAATGCGAGCTCGCCCACCTGCAGGCGTTTGCCCGCGGTGCCTCCGCCCGGCGACCGTCGCAGTAGTGCCTTGATGCGGGCAAGCAATTCGCGGGGATTGAAAGGCTTTGACAGGTAGTCGTCGGCGCCCAGCTCGAGCCCGAGAATCCGGTCCACATCGTCACCTTTCGCTGTCAGCATGATCGTTGGAATGTCGCTGAAGCTGCGCAGCTGCTTCAGGACATCGAGCCCGCTTGTACCCGGCAGCATGATGTCGAGGATGAGCAGCCGATGATCGCCACTTTTCAGTGAATGAATGCCGACCTCGCCTGACGTTACCGAGTCCAGCGCGAGACGCTCGGGTGCAAGGTACTCCCGCAACATCTCTGCGAGTGCCTCGTCGTCGTCGATCATCAGAATAGGTACGGCCGTCTCGGTCATGGCAATTATCGTGGATCAATCGAGTTCACCCTGCAACGCACAAGTGGCCGCAGCTGACACTTCTTGACACTCCTGCACATTCGCCTGACCTGTCTCCACGTTGACGTCTCTAGTCTGTACCTCGCACCGATTGGGGTGCCCCCCGAAACCAGAATGGAGACAGATTATGAAAGCACCGACCGTACTGCTCGTGGCCGTCCTTGTGATCGCCGGTTTTGCCAGCGCCGTACAGGCCGCCCCGGGCTTCGGACCGGGTGCGTTCGGCGGACCCGGAGGCCCGGGCGTCATGCTCGAACGCATGACCGACCACCTGGACCTGAGCGCAGACCAGCAGGCTGCCATTGAGGACATTCTTGCGGCATCGAAGCCCGAAATGCAGGCGCTGCGCGAGCAGGCTAAATCAAACCGCGAAGCGATTCAGGCGCTGGATCCAGATAGCGCATCCTACGATGCGGAGCTGAACAACATTGCCTTGTCCAACGGAGAACTTGCCACCACCGGCACGCTGCTCGCCGTACGCGTCAAGGCGGCCGTCGCCGATGTGCTGACCGATGAACAGAAAGCCAAGCTGGAACGTGGCAAGGAACGGATGAAGAAACGCATCCAGTCACGCTTCGGCCAGTAAGCCCCTCCGCCCCCGGCCGCGGTGCTCTCCGCCATCTCCCCGGACACCGCGGCCGCCGGGCGGACCTGCAAACACATTCCCCGAAAAGCCAGTGATCTGGCTGACTCAACCGCGGCAGATTGCCGCGGTTTTTTTTGGTTCCTTGCAGAGCGCAGACGACAAGAGTCGTTGATAAACTCGCGGTGAGGCGCAGCCTGGACAGATAAGACGCCTGATCCGAACGAGACTTTCCCATGCAATCATTCGACGACCTGCACGCGATGGCCGCCTCGCGAAAGGGCGGGACCAAGGCCCTCGAAGCGCTGATTCCAATGCCGAGAACACCTGCCGCACTGGAGCGTATTGCCGATGACCGCTGGCTCTCCGCTATCGCCAAGGGCGTGTTCCGGGCCGGTTTTAACTGGCGCGTGGTTGAAAACAAGTGGCCGGGCACCGAGGAGGTGTTTGAAGGTTTCAATCCGGTCTGGCTGGCCATGCAACCGGACGAAGAGCTCGAGCGATTCATAAGGGACCAGCGCATTATCCGACACTGGAAAAAGGTCAAGGCGATCCGCAGCAACGCGAAGTACCTGGTCGACCTCGCCGAGGAATACGGCTCGGCGGCGCGGTACTTCGCTCGTTTCCCGTCCGAGGCGTACATCGAACTGCTGGCGGACATGAAATCACGGGGCGCGTATCTCGGCGGTGTTACGGGGCAGTACGTTCTGCGCGAAATGGGCAAGGACTCCTTCATTCTGTCGCGTGATGTCGTCGCGGCATTGAGCCGAGAGAAGGTGTTTGACGGCAGTCCGGGCTCGAAGCGTTCAATGAAGAGCATCCAGGCCGCATTTAACGACTGGGTAGTCGACGGCGGCCAGTCGCTGACCCGTGTCAGCCGGGTGCTTGCATTCACGGTTGGCTGACTGTCACGGAGCCAGCCACAGGAACCCGTTTGCCACTTTGACTTAGTCGGCGGCCTGCGCCAGCAGACGATCGAGCTGGTTGGCGAAATCCTGCTTGTCGCGTTGCCCGTAAGCCGCCTGGCCGCCGCCCATCTCAACACCACTCGAACGCATCGTGTCGAGAAAGTCGCGCATGTTCAGCTTTGCGCCGATGTTTTCCGCCGTAAATCGCTCTCCGCGTGGGCTCAACGCCATGGCGCCTTTTTCAATGAGCTCGGCGGCCAGCGGAATATCGCTGGTAATCACGAGGTCACCGGCGACGGCGCGCCTGACGATCTCGTCGTCGGCCACGTCAAAACCCCGGGGCACCTGCAGGGTTTTGATGTGCTCGGAGTACGGCGTGCTCAGCGGCTGATTGGCGACGAGGGTCACCAGCACGCCGGTGCGTTCCGCGGCGCGGAAAAGAATCTCCTTTGCCGCGACCGGACAGGCATCCGCGTCGACCCAGATTTTCATGCTGTGTTCGTCATCAACTTGTTCCTGCCAGCATGGTAGCGGCAATGTCGGCTGCAGGCAGGATAGAATGACGCGCTCGCCCTTAATGAACAAAAGCCTTGGACGCCTCTTCGCCCGACATCGACACCGCCGTCAGCCAGGCCGCACAGGCCCTGCAAAAGGGTCTGCTCGTCGCTATGCCCACCGAGACGGTGTACGGGCTGGCGGCAGATGCGAGCAATGCCGACGCGGTTGCACGCGTGTTTGCCGCCAAGGGCCGACCGGCCTTCAATCCGCTGATCTCGCATCTGGCAACGACCGAGCTCGCGTATCGTGAGGGCGACTTCGATGACCGAGCCACCGCACTTGCGAAGGCGTTCTGGCCCGGTCCGTTGACGATCGTTGTACCGGTGGCAGACAGTGCGCGCAGTAACGAGCTGGCGCGTGCAGGTTTGATGACGATCGGCCTGCGTGTCCCCGCACACCCGATCGCGCGCGCCCTGCTATCCGCAATCGGTGGCCCGGTCTCGGCACCGTCAGCCAATCCGTCCGGCAAGTTAAGCCCGACCGAAGCGGATGATGTCCGGCACGGACTGGGCGATGCCGTGACGGTTGTGCTCGACGGTGGCCGCTGTGATGCCGGCATCGAATCGACCATCGTCTCGGTGTTGCCGGAAGAACCAGTCCGTCTTCTGAGACCCGGTGCGATCAGCCGTGAGGCGATTGAAGCGTTGATCGGCCGACTGGAAGGCCCGCAACAGAATCGAATCTCGGCTCCCGGGCAGCTGTCGTCGCACTATGCACCGCGAGCAGCCATTCGTCTTAACGCAGACTCGGCAGAATCCGGGGAAGTGTTGCTCGGATTCGGGCCGGAGGCACCGGCGGATGCGGCCAACCTGTCGACAGCGGGCGATACCGTGGAGGCGGCGGCCCGTCTGTATCGTCTGTTGCGCAAACTGGATGCCTCAGGGGCTGCGACGATCGCGGTGATGCCGATTCCCGACTCCGGTCTTGGCGAGGCGATCAACGATCGTCTGCAGCGCGCCGCTGCGCCGCGAGAGCAGACCACGCTTATCGACACCTGAAGAAGCCGAACCGCGGCAGTGCAGTTCGGCCTCAGTGTTTACGTTAGCTGCGCTTAGAAAAAGTACGCAAGGCCGACCGACAGCATGTCGATATCGGTACCGTCGAAGTCGTAAACCTCGTACTCGCCGCGAACCTCCAGCGGCCCTATAGCGAAGGACAGTCCGACGCCATAGGCGGGGTCTGTGCCGTCGTCACTGGCCGAGCCGAAGTTTCCGACGCTGGCTTCCGCATCCCAGCTCACGAAGCCGAGTTTGGCGAACAGGTCGACCGGACCGGCCTCAACACCGGCGATTCCCCAGACGTTCAGCGCCGTGGTTTCGATACCCACTTCGCTCAGTCCCGGAATACCGGTCACCGGAATCTCGGGTTCGCCCAGGTTGACGTAGCCGCCTTCCACGGCGACCGTCAGTATCGGCAGGTCGAGCTTGTAACCGACAAACAGTTTGTAAGCCGTGTCGTCTTCGTCGATGGAGGACGGAAGCTCCGGAAACTCGGCCTGGTCAAAGCCCGCTTCGAGCGTTGCGCCACCGGCGCTGCCGCCGATGTAGAAGCCGTCGTCATCGGCCTGTGACGAGTACGAGGTAAAAAGAAACGCCGACGCCACGAGCGTCAGCCACGCGTTGAGTGACGTGTTGCTGTTCATCATCTCTGATCCTCCCAAGGTCAGTGTGCGTGACGCCAAAGAGCGGCCGTCACACCCCGGAGTATGTCTGAATTGGTAGACTTCGCCACATTCCGATCGAGGCTTGGTGAAATGCGTCACATCGTCTTTGTCATAAGCCTGAGCTTGCTGTGGTGTGCGACGGCAATCGCCGAGGAACGCCCGAAAATCGGGCTGGTTCTCGGCGGCGGCGGCGCTAAGGGCGCCTCGCACATTGGCATTCTGCAGGTGCTCGACGAATCGAATGTGCCCGTGGATTGTGTGGTGGGTACCAGCATGGGTGCGCTGGTCGGTGCCACATTCGCGGCCGGTCGCACCGGCGACGAGATCGACGCGTTGATCGGCGACATCGACTGGCGCGAAACCGTCGGCAGTGTCGGTCTGCGGCGCGATATCCCGATCGAAAACAAGGTGTCCGCAATCGATCCGGGGCAAGGCTTCGAATTCGGGCTGTCGAAGAACGGCCTGACGACACCGGGTGGCCTGATTCCGTCGCAGCAGATCGAGAGTGTCATTCGTTCGCTGATCGGCAACGCTCGCGACACGCGTAACTTCGACGATCTGCCGATCCCGTTTCGCGCTATAGCGACCGACTTGATCACCGCGCAGACCGTCGTCATGGACGAGGGTGACCTGACAGTCGCGATGCGAGCCAGCATGGCGGCACCGGGCGCGTTTTCGCCGGTTGTCGTTGATGGACAAGTGCTGGCTGACGGCGGCCTGACCAACAACGTGCCTATCGACATCGCCCGTCAACTGTGTGCCGACGTGGTGATCGCGGTGTGGAATGAAGCGCCGCCGCTGACACCGGACGATTTGAGCGATGCGTTGTCGCTCGTCGATCGCTCCGTCAACGTCATGATCATTGCCAACGAACTCGAGCAGATCAAAACGCTGACCGACGACGATATTGGTATCCCGGTGCAGACGGGGGATATCGGCGCCACCGACTTTCTGCGCGCCGACGAGGCCATCGCGCTGGGACGGGAACATGCGCTGAAACACGTCGAGCAACTCCGGCGCTACGCCTTGCCGGACGACGAGTACGCTGCCTGGCGTGCGCGCGTGACGGAGCGACCGAAGAACCTGCTTGCCCGCGTCACCGACGTCACGATCGTCGGCACGGACCGCGTGAACCCGGACTATGTTCGCCACAATCTGCGCGACATCGGTCGTGTCGAGTCGCTGACCGGCGACATGATCGCAAGCGACGTGCGGCGAATCTCGGCGCTCGGTGATTTTGAGCACGTAGACTACGTGCTCACCGGCGAACCGGGCCAGCAGACTCTGAGCGTGCAGGTGCGTGAAAAATCCTGGGGACCGAATTTTCTGAAGTTCGATTTCGGCATCACGTCAAACGGCGATGACCTGCTGCGCGCCGACTACAGCCGAACCTGGCTGAATACCCGCGGTGGCCGATGGTACAACACGCTGCAGATTGGCCAGCAGGCGCTGGCGACAGCCAGCCTGTACCAACCGCTGGACAGAGCGCAAAACGTGTTTGTTGAATTCACCGTGGGCGTCGAAAACTCACTGGAAGATTTCTATGACGGCAGCGATCGCGTCGCGCGCTACGATTTCTTCGAAGACTTTGCCCGCTTCGACATCGGACTGAACCTGGGTTCACGGGCCCAGTTCCGTGCCGGCATCATCAGCGGAGAAACCGAGGCGGATCTCGATACCGGCCCGACAGTGCTGCCGGAGCTGACGTCGACAGCGTACACCGGGTTGGAATTCCGAGGTGTCTACGATACACGCGACAATGTGAATCTGCCGACCAAGGGCACCTACGCCAATATCGAATACCGAATCGTGGATCCCGGTCTTGGTGGGCGCCTGGAGTTTGAAACCGTTGAGGGTGTCATCACACGCGCCTTCGACCTGAACGGCGATTCCTTGAGCCTCGTTATCGGCGGCGGCGAAAAACGCTCCGGCGAACTCCCCGTGACGCGCCAGTTCCTGCTCGGCGGCATACGCACCTTCCCCGGCCTGCGCCGGGGCGAACTGCGCGGCGAGCGCTACTGGTACACCGGCGTGAGCTACGCTCGGCAGCTCGTCAATATCCAGCCGCTGTTCGGCCAGTCACTGTATGCGGGCCTGCGGCTAACGGCCGGCGATGTGCAGACGCAGCTCGATGAACAGGATGAGGGCACGGTCTACGGCATCACCGGTTCACTGCTCGGACGCACACCGATCGGGCCAGTCCTGCTGTCACTGTCGTGGCTCGACAGCAATGACCTTCGTCTGCAGTTTTCGCTTGGGCGGCCGATCCAGGAAGGCTCGGTGCTGGACGCTATCAACTAGCGGCGCTGAAATTCGAGAAAGCGGCCGTCGGCTTCAAACATCATCGTCGACGGTGTCCGGGAACCGTCTTCGAACACAAACTCGAAACGCTGGATGAAACCCGGCGCAAAGAACTTCGCTTCAGCAAAAGGCACTATCTCAATGCGCGGCTGGTTGTCGAAGTCCAGCCAGATAGTGCCGTCCGCATCGACACTCACCGTGCCGATCCAGAAATCGGCCGACGCATCGCCGCTGGTTCCGGGTCGTTGCCAGGCGTAAGTCCCTTCGTAGCTCTCCAGCATCGTACGCGGCAGCGACACGCCGGGTGGCGGGGGCGACGCTCGCTTGTAGCGTTGTACATCGCCGGCCATTCGCATCTCCACATGCGTGATCTGGCCCTCTGCATCGCGACCGTACTCCATCGAGCCGCCCCTGAACTGAGGTGCGAAAAACCGATCTTCGCCGAACGGCAACACATCGATTTGCGGTCCGCGCTGACCGATTGAAAATACCAGGCCGTCGTCATCGAGAATCTGTGCTCGCAGAATGACATTGCCGTCGGTGAAGTAACCTTCAAAGGTCTTCAGCTCCGACAGCGGCAGCTCGATAGGCTCGCGCTCCAGCGTGGCCGACGGTGCCAGCACGAGACGACTCAGGCTCGCCGATTCCTCATCGAGCACCGCCTGCACGCGCCCCTGTAACTCCCCGAAGGCCGGCAAGTTGGCCACCTCGGCCAGCGGCGGAAAGGTACTCATAAAGTCCATATCCCTGAAGCCACGATCGACGGCTTCACCGATGAACACGACGGCCGTCTGCGGAGAACCTCGCATTGCCTCAATGATCGCGAGACCGTTAAACAGGTCCGGCGGTGTGACGCCCTGCTCTTGCAACGCCGATAGAGCACTGTAGACCTCGTCCACCAGCATCTCGCCGCGAGCCGGGTCCAGGTCGTAGTCCGCACCGTGACGTATCAGGAAATCGGCAACCAGCAGCGGGTCGTATTGCTGCGCGACCATCGGCGACACCGCAATATCTGCATTCAGAATCGACAGCCGCTCCTTGTGGTACGCCGCTGCCGCGTCGATGCGCCCGCCGAGGTAGCTGGCTCGAAACAAGGCAGCAAACACCTGGGGCACTTCACGATCGCCGAAACGCACCAGAAAATCTTCGAGGTAGACGACGGCACCGTCGTAATCGCGTTCGACTTCAAACAGTCGAGTGCGATTGGCGTTCAGACTCGATAGCTCACTGAGCCGTGAATTCCAGACATCCGCCTCCTGTCGGTCACCGAGCAACAGATACGAATAAGACAGGCCAATGATGGCTCGTGCATTGGCCGCATCCAAAGACAGCAACTGGCGATAGCGTTCAATGGCCGTTGCGAGCCGACCTTCAAGAAAGAAGGTCTCGGCGACGTCGGTTCTCGATGCCTGTTCGATATCCGGAGAAATCTCGGCCAGCCGCTCGTAGTGATGTCGGGCGCGCGCGAAGTCCCCCTGGTACTCGTAGCGGGCAGCCAGGTTGGTATTGACCGGGATCGCCATCGGCTCGAGTGCGTAGGCTGCCTCGAGCGCCTGCAGCGCCTCCGGCAGGCGACGCTGCCCCTGCAGAGACGAGCCGTACCAGGTCCACGCCCAGAAATTCTTGTCATCGAGTTCGAGCGCCCGTTCGAGCGCCTCCTCGGCTTCCACGAGCTCCCCCTGCTGCAGGCGCAACAGGCCAAGCGAGGCCCAGACTTCGGACACTGCATCGTCCAGCGACATCGCCTTGTCAATCGCAGCCTGCGCCAGCGGGAATCCCTGCTCGCCGCCAAGGTTGCCGTAGTCGATCAATAAGGTGTAGCTATCGGCGAGGCCGGACAGTGCAAGTACGTACTCCGGATCGATTTGCGTGGCGCGCTGGAAATAGTCCTGCGACAGTTCGATGGATTCCGGCGTGCGCTGATCCCAGTGGTAGCGACCCAGCAGATACAGGTCGTAGGCCTCAATACTGTCGGTGGGGCGGGCCTGCAGCGCGACCTGCTCGTCGGTTTGCAGCGTAACCTGCAGCGCCGAGGTCACCGCCCGGGCGATGTCCGCCTGCACCTCGAAAATATTGGCGGCGGTCAGTTCGCGCTCGTAGCTTTCCGCCCACACGAAGTCGTCATTGTTTGCATTGATGAGCTGCAGATTGATACGCACACGATCGCCGGCACGTTGGATGCCACCTTCAAGAATATGACGCACGCCGAGTTGCTCGGCGATTTCCGGGATGCTCAGCGTCGTGTTGCGAAAGCGCTCTACCGACGTGCGCGATGTCACGGTCAGCGAGCCGATACGCACGAGCTGGGTCAGGATATCGTCGTGTACGCCGTCAACGAAATACACGTCATCGGCATTGGCACTGCGGTTGGCAAACGGCAGAACCGCGATCGAGATGCCGTCATCGGCACCGTCCGGTGCCGGCTCGCGCTGCACAAACAAATTTGCCGCCAGCATGACAATCGCCACAACCAGCAAACCCGCAATCAGCGCGTTGGTCTTTTTTCCGCGTTGCCCGGACTCTGCGGCCGCGCGATCGATATCCGATTCCCGTTTCAGGCCGGACGGAGTCAGCTCGAACAACCAGGACACAATCAGCGTGATCGGGAAGCCGACCACCAGGGCGAGGATCACGATACGGCTGGCCGAGTTCGGAAGCTCGAAGGCCTCGAACAGGATATCCATCGCCTGCAAAACCACCCACGCGGCGACGATGTACAGCGTCGCTGTACGCACCACGTTGCGGCGTTTCAACTCTTCGAAGAAGCTCATCCGTTGCTTCGCCTCGCTGATCGGTCGTCAATCATGAAGCAATGATTACGGCTTGTCGACGCGACGTAGCGGCTCGGACACTCAAGCTGAAAAACAAACCACCGACACCGACACAGAGGGCCGGCGAGGATCCGGATTGATGTAGGAATGACGCTGGTCACCGCGAAACACGAGCATGTCGCCTTCCTTCAAACGGTGATGCTCACCACCGGCCACCAACTCGACCTGTCCACGCTCACAGGTCAGGTATTCCCGGGTTCCGGTCTTGTGCGGTACACCGACCATGCGCCCGCCGGGCTCGAGCTCGGTTCGGGATATTTCCAGGCCGGAAATCGCCTCGGGCAGCAAAGGTCGTACGCGCGCACCCTGGCGCTTTTTTGTAGCGACCTTCTCGGCCGGCACGAACTCAAATTCGCTGCGTGGCGGACCGATCAGCTCCTCGACAGACACATGAAAGGCTGTCGCTGCCCGACTCAGCACCGTGATGGTCGGATTGGCAGACCCGGTTTCCAGGCTCGCCCACGTGGCGCGCGGGATACCGGACAGATCGGCGAGCTTTTGCTGCGACAGGCCGCGTGCCTCGCGCAGACGACGCACATTGGCACCGAGGTTGCTGTGGATATCCGACATGTCAGCAAACTAGCAATCTGCCAGTGAAATAGCAATTCAGTTGGTAAGCTGTCGATTAATCGCCACACTGATGGTCACTAAGGAGAGATCGCGATGATACGACTCGAACATGCCAACCTCAGTGTGCGTAACTTTGACGATACCGTTCGTTTCTTAAAGGCCGCATTTCCGAACTTCACGATACGCCGCGAAGGCATCTACAACGACCGACGCTGGATGCACTTTGGCAGCGACAGAACCTATCTCGCGCTGAACGAGGCCACCGTCGAGCCTGACGAAGCGTGGGTGCCTTACGCCGGCAAACCCGGCGTCAACCATCTCGGCTTCGAAGTGGACGATGCCGAGGCACTGCGTCGCCGCCTCAAGGCCGCCGGGTTCAAAGACTCGACGATCCCGAACCACCACCCGCACCGCAATCGCGTGTACTTTCACGATGCCGACGGCAATGACTGGGAATTCGTCGAATACTTTTCCGACAAGCCGTCCGAGCGCAACGACTACGAGCTGCCTGACTGAGCGGTGACAGTGGCGGGGTCTTCACAGGACGCGGACTCCCCACCGAAGCGTCGCAGGCGCTCATCGATTTTGGCGCTCGCCATGCTGTAGCCGCTGTAGTACTTGAAGATGTTGCTGACGTAGGTCACGGTTTCACGGCCGATGCGCCGCGCCGCGATGATCTCGACGTTATTGAACCAGACATCCGGATCGTAGCCATTCTCGCGCGCCTCGCGCCGCAGGTCGATCACGCGGGCCGGGCCGGCGTTATAGGCCGCGAGGCTTAGCAGCCAGCGGTTGAGTGGATCGATATCACTGAAATACCGATCGGCCAGAAACCGCATGTACTTCACACCCGCATGCACATTGTTGTCGACCGTCGAGATGTCATCGATTCCGACATTGCGATCGCTGGCTGTCGTCGGCTTGACCTGCATGATGCCAACCGCGCCGGCACCGCTGACCTTCGACTGCACAAACTTGGACTCCTGGAACGCCTGCGCCGCAATCTGCAGCCAGTCGAAGTCGTACAGGTCTGCGTACTGCTCGAACGTGCTCGATAAAACCTGCAGCCGTTCGTCATCGAGGGACGTGCGTACGCAGCGCAGTTCCTCGGCATCCGCAAGATAGCGATTGTAGGTGTCATTGCCCACCAACGTGCCGCGACCGTATTCACGCAGAAACGCATTCAGGCGCTGCAGCAATTGCGGCGCGTCCTGACGGGTAACCCAGGAAATGGAACCGCCATCGTTGACGACCAGATCGTTACGCACCTCGATGTCAGGGTAGATCTCGGCCCAGAATTCCGCCTTGTAATCGTCCATCACCGTCATGTCGATGACGCCATTGTTCAACAGGTCAAGCACATCAGCAGATTCGAGCAGCTCATCGAGTCGCTCGATCGTCGGTGGCTGCAGCCCGCGGGCCTGCATGTCGGCGGCGAGACGTTGCAGGTGCTCGAAATAGCTGCTCGCCTCGCGCACGTGTACCGTACGGCCCGCCAGCGCATCCAGTGATGTGATCTCATCGATTCCCCGACGAGCAACGACAACCTCGTTAATGTCTTTTAGCAGCGGACGCGTAAACGCAAGCCGCTCACTGCGCATCTCGGTCTGCGTCAGGTCACCGGCAATGATGTCGGCATTGCCAGCAAGCAGCGCCGGGATCAGTTTGTCGCGCGCCAGCGGTATCACGACGACAAACACGCGCACGTTGCGGCGGCCGAGTTCGGTATTGATTTCACGTTCGAGATGGTTGGCCAGCTCCCAGGTGGCGCCACGCGGCTGCCCGTCTTCGAAGAAGTACATGTAGCTGCTGTACGGAGTGACAACGCGGATCAGGCGGCGTTCGATCATGCCATCAAGATCCCCCGACCATTCGGCCCAGATTTCTCGGTACGATGGTGCGAGTACGTCATCGATCGACGGCGTCTCGCCAAACGTCTCCTCGGCCACCGCCGGCGGCGACTTGGTTTGTTCGGCGCTGTCGGGCGCTTTCGAACACCCGACCATCAGGGCAAACGCCAGCAGCAGCGGCCAACGGGACAGCGACTTCAATTGTGTTGTTCTTGTCATTGTTTTTTATCCGCCAAGGTCATAACCGCTTGATCAATCACGGTACTGCTCACGCAAATCAGCTGCAGAGTCCGCCATGCCCGCGACATCGTAATACTCAGCCAGTCGAATAGCCGCGTTTCGTACATCGCCGCCGCGTTCCGGGTATTCACCGGACAAGCCCTGGTAGGCAGCAAGCAGCAATTCGCCCCCGGCCTCTACCGCGCCGCTTGCCAGTTCCGCCGAACCGAGCTGCACCATCGACTGGTAGGTAAGCCAGTGACCGTCGGGCAGCGTTGCCCGCGATACGCTGTAGGCCTGTTGCGCGATCGGCTTCGCGTCGGCCGGCCGGTCCATGCGGCGCAGCAGGTCGGCGAATGCGACGCTCGCAGATGCGACATACGGATGCTCTGTGCCCACCGTGACGGTGTAAATGTCGATGATTTCCCGGTACATCGGTTCGGCAACGTCGTACTCACCCTGTTCGACATACAGCTTGGCCAGGTTGTTCATGTCGTAGGCGGTGTAGGCATGCTCGCGGCCGCGCGTCCGGATGGAGTGCTCGACGGCTCGCTGCAACCAGGATTCGGCCTCGTCAAGGCGCCCCATCTGCCGATACAGGCGACCGAGGTTGGTCATGACGACATCATGATCCGGATGCTCATCACCGAGTGTTCGGATGGAGATATCAAGCCCCTCAAGCATCAGGACCTCAGCTTCGTCGAACGCCTCCCGCTCCTGCAGCAGCGTTGCCAGTCCGCTCAGTCGCGTACTCGTCTCTGCGCTGTCGTTGCCGTAGCGTCGGCGGGCGTCCTCGAGTGCTACGCGCAGTAACGGCTCCGCGTCGGCCAGCTTGCCCTGCAGGTGAAGTACCTGTCCGAGGTTGTGGCCAAGTTTTTCGTACGTATCGTGCTCCGTGTCGCCGAGGCGTTGCAGCATCGCGATCGCCTGCTCGTAGCGAGCCTGCGCGCGCGGGTACTGCCCGTCGAGATGCAAGGCGTGGCCGAAGTCACTCAGGTAGCGGGCCGCGGTGGCGTCATCGGATGGGTAGACCTCCTGCATAACCGCAATCGCCCGTTCATAGGCCGAGATACCGTCGGAGAATTCGCCGCGCCCGACGCGGGCTCGCGCAATCGCTAACTGATTATTCAAGGCCCCAACAGGATCACCGGCTGACTCAAAGAGCGCCCTTGCCGCGTCGTGCTGCCGAATGGACTCGTCGTAAAACCCGAGGTTGTGGTAGACGTTGGCAATGGTTGTGGTCAGCGCTGCCCGCGTTAGCGGTTGCTCATCAAGCCGGTTTTTAAGTCGATCTGCGCCGGTATCGAGCACCTGCTTGGCGGTGATGTCAGCACCGAGCTGCTGCGGGGTCTGCAGATCAAAAATCTCAACCATAAATTCGACGACCGCGGCCGACCGCGCCGCTTCGGTCTCAGCACGATCTCGCTCGGCGGTGATGGTCTCCGTGTGATACACCGTGGCGGCGACGCCGGATAACAGCAGCGCGCCCGCCGCTGCAGCCTGCCAGGCATTGCGGCGCAAAAATTTGCCAAACACGTAGCCCATCGTGCGGCCCCGCGCCATCACCGGCCGACCGGATAGATACGCACCCAGGTCCTGCGACAGGGCTCGCGGGCTGTCGTAACGACGCGCCGGGTCCTTGTGCATTGCGGTGAGCACGATCGTATCCAGGTCACCGCGAAGTACGGCCGGTGTTGCGCCGGCTACTCTCTCTTCGTGCGATGCCGAAGTCAGACTTGCACTCGGACGCGCGGGCTCCGTGTCGCACAACAGGCGCTCGCGCTCGCTGGCTCGCAATCCGGCCGTGACGTAAGGCTGCTCGCCGCAAACCAGTAAATACAGCAGCACACCGAGCGAATAGACGTCGCTGACCGTGGTGACGGGGCGACCGAGAACCTGCTCCGGACTGGCGAAATCCGGCGTCATGGCGCGGGCCGATAACTCGGTCACGTCGCCGGCCTCCGGTGAGTCGTCCAGCAACTTGGCAATACCGAAATCGAGCAACACCGGCTGGCCGCTGTCGGTGACAAGAATGTTGGAGGGCTTCAGGTCCCGGTGCACGACAAGGTTTCGGTGCGCATAGTCGACGGCGTCGCAGATTTTGCGAAACAGGCTCAGTCGGGCAGCGAGGTCGAGTTGTTGCTCGTTGCAGTAACGGTGCACCGGCCGGCCTTCGACAAACTCCATGACCAGGTACGGTGCGCCGTCCTCGGTGTTGCCGCCGTCGAGAATTCGACCGATACCGGGATGGTCGAGTCTCGCCAGAATCCGGCGCTCGGCCGCGAAGCGACGCTCGCCGTCCGCATCCAGCAAACCGGCGTGAATCAGCTTGATCGCGACGCGCTGTTCGAAGCTGCCGTCCGAACGCTCAGCTGCGAACACCTCACCCATGCCGCCGCGCGCGATAAAGCCGGTAATCGTGTAAGCACCCAGACGATCACCGATTCGCCGATGTTCCTGCAGGGCATCGGACGCCACGGAGCGCACGGCCTGTGTCAGCACGTGATCATCGTCGTCACCAGCGTCGAGCAGTTGCCGGAGCCGGTCCGCGAGTTCGGGATCGTCGTCGTTGAGCGACGCAAGCCGAGTCTCACGAGTCGACTCGGGAAGCTCGCTCAATTCGTCGAACAATGCTTTGAGTGTGTCCCAGCCTGCTGTCATCACCCCTCCCAGCGGCAAACCGCAGCGCCGCCGCCGACCTGTGCGCTCCGAATGATCAACGCTCTCCGATCACCGGACGACCCGGAAACACGCCATCAGTCGGTTCGCCCTGGTCAACTACCAGCGTGCCGTTAACAATGACGTACTCAACGCCCCTGGAAAACGACAGATCCTGTTCAAAAGTAGCCGTATCGATGATGTAGGCCGGATCGAACATCGTAATGTCGGCGTCAGCGCCCACCTGCAGCCGGCCTTTGCGCTGCATGGACGGGGCAACGCCCTCCATCCGCTGTGCGGGCATCAGCGTGATTTTTTTCAGCGCGGGCATCAGACCGATAACGCCCTCGTCACGAACGTACTTACCGAGAAACCGTGAATAGGTGCCGGCACTGCGCGGATGCGCGCCAGGTGCGTAAGGCATGCCGTCTGATGCGATCATCACCATCGGGTCCGAGACCAGTGCCCGTATCCACTCCGGTTTCATCATGTGGATGATCACGATGCCGCCTTCCTCGCGATACGCCTTGAAGGTCTCTTCGGTCAGACGCTCGCCGGAATCCTGCCACTGCACATCGGAGTAAGTGATACCCAGTTTTTCCTGCCAGCCCGGATTGAAGATGGCCGATTCGATGCTGGTCGAAGCCGCGGTGTACGGGTATGCCTCGGTGGTTACATCGAGGCCGCGTTCGCGCGCGCCGCGCACCAGATCCAGATTGGTGCGGTAATCGCCAAGGCTCGAGCTGTTCAGGTGCACGATGTGCAGTGAAGCGCCGGTGATCGCCGCGTTGGCAATAACCTCCTGCACAGCTGCGACGCCCATATCGCGCACATGCGTGAATATCGGGACATCCCGGTCGGCGGCGTATTCAAAAACACGGAGAATTTCGTCATACGTTGCACCGGGGTAGTACTGGTGTGGCACGCCGATGCCCAGTGCACCCCGGTCGAGCTGCTCGTCCATAGCACCCATCAGGGTCGGGTAATCCTCCGGCTGCACGTTGACGTACAGTCCGGCGAGCACCGTGCGACCGAAGGCCTGTTCGGCATCACGACGCTCATCGATTGTCGCCTGCTGCACTTTCTGCAAGGTTTCGCGGTATCGATCCGCCAATTCCGGCATGGCCAGCGTGCGCACGCGTGAATGCGCAACGCTTGCACCATAGTTGATGATCGCCTCTCCGTCGCGATAGCGGAAGAACAGCTCGATATCCGGAACGCCGCCCTCCAGCTCCAGCGCGGTCGTTACGCCATCCATGACCTGGAACTCATTTGCCCTGGCGGTTTGCCCGTGCGCGTGCAGATCAACAAAACCCGGCGAAACCACGAGACCGGTCGCATCGATCACAGTCGTACCATTGAGGGCGACGGTGGAGATGGCTGCTATGCGGTCGCCACGGATACCGACATAGCGAACACCGTCAAGACCGGTTTCCGGGTCCATAACGCGGCCGTTTTCAATCACGATATCGAACGGCTTGTCGGCACTGACGGTATTGGAAAACATGCTGGCCGACGCAATCAGCAAAACGATGGAGTGGCGCAACATCGTTGTATCTCCCCCGGGCTTATAGTTATCGTTTGTCCCAGTATGGAAGATACACTGCAAAATTCACAGCCGGACTCGACCCGCGCTCACCATATGCCGGCTCTGACTGGCGTGCGCTTTTTCGCCGTCTTTCATATTTTCCTGTTCCATATGTTTGCCTGGTACTGGGCGCCGAAGCCGGACGAGCTCAAGAACATGCTCATCGGTCTTGCCGACGCGCCGCTCACCCTGGTGAAGTTCGCATCCAACGGATGGATGTCGACGAGCTTCTTTTTCCTGTTGTCCGGTTTCATTCTCGCCTACCTGTATTGGGATGAGGACGGGCGACTGGCGATGCCGCGACAGCGATTCTGGGCGATGCGCGCGGCGCGAATCTATCCCGTTCACCTGTTGGTTATTGCGATAATTATTGCGGTACGGACGCCGCTGCATCTCGAAGACGGCCTGTCGATCGGCACACTGGTATCCAGCGGCATTGCCACCGCGGCGCTGTTGCAGGCCTGGGTACCCTCGTGGGTGCCGGTTTGGAGCTGGCCGACCTGGACCCTGTCGGTATTGGTGTTTCTGTACCTGACCATGCCCTGGCTGATGCGTGCACTGTCGCAGCTGTCGCGCCGACAGATGATCGCCGCTCTGATCGCGATGCCGTTTATCTCAAGTATCCCGACTGCGGCTTACGCGATCTGGCTGAACACCAGCGGCGCAGAGACGACGCAAAACCTGGATATCCTGATCGCGAATAACCCGGTGTTCTGGATTCCGTACTTTGCAACCGGCATGCTGATGACCCGGGTGTTCGCGA
Organism: Pseudomonadota bacterium; assembly: GCA_039025835.1. Taxonomy (GTDB): domain Bacteria; phylum Pseudomonadota; class Gammaproteobacteria; order Steroidobacterales; family Woeseiaceae; genus UBA1847. The sequence goes on from JBCCNM010000011.1 coordinate 27,529, forward strand.
TCAATCGCTTTCAACCGGCTCGGCAAACGCCTTCCTGGTTCAGCTGGGGCGATGCGGCAGTGATCGCGATACTGGCAGTTGCGTTGACGCAGTTCATCGACCAGCCGTGGAAGTTTTTCATCCGCCAGGGGCTTTTGATGCCATTTTTTATCGTTATCGTGCTGGACCTGGCTCGAGGCCGCGGACTGTTGTCAAAGGTGTTCTCGCTGCCAGGCACCGGGTTCCTTGGCGAGACCGGGTTTTCGATCTTTATCTGGCAAAGCTTTGTCGTCCTGATCATGTATTTCACGATCCTGACCATGCCGGATATCGGGCCCTACCAACACTGGATCGCTATCGGGTCGGTACTGCTGCTGTCGATCGCAAGCACCTATCTGCTCGAAAAACCGATGGCGCGATGGATTCGTCGTCGCTTCATTGACGCGAAGACACCGGAAGCATCGACATGACGACCGTAATTCACGACTACGTCGCGGCGTGTCGGGCCGGCACCAACCCGCGCACGATTTGTCGTGTGCATTCCGGCTGGGCGGTGATGGGCGAGTCGCAGTTTTTGTGTGGCTACTCGCTGATCTACCCGGACCCGGTGGTCAGCGACTTGAATGCTCTCGGGCACGATGAGCGGCGGACGCTGCTGCACGAGGCCTCGGTACTCGGCGATGCCCTGCTCGAGCTCACTGGAGCGATACGGTGCAACTACGAGATTCTGGGCAATCTTGCACCGGCCCTGCACGTGCATGTGTTTCCACGATTCGAGAATGAACCGCCGGAGCTCGCCACCAAACCGGTCTGGTCGTACGACTGGAATGTCGGACCGATGTTCGACCAGGAAAATGACAAGCCGCTGCAGACGGCGATCGCCGACTACCTGCGTCAGGCGGGTATCGCCCGGACGGACTAATGACTGACGTGTCGGGTCAGCAGGCGGATCAGGCGCAATACATTGTCGAGCCGCACCGCTTTGCGAACCTTCTTGTTGTCCGGGTCGAGACGCACGAGATCTTTTAGCGTTTCAATTTTCGCGTAGATGCTCGAAATCAGCTTCTCGCTGCTCCAGCCTATATAGCGGGCATCCGCCGGATGATCCTTCACGGTGGTCTTGGTGATCTTTTTGATCTTTATGTCGCTTGAATCAAAGCTGTCGTGCAGTGCCTCCCACTTCGCGGTGGATAACTCGGCGATGATCACATCGATGTCCACGCCGTTGCGCTTCCACAGCAGGATGCGATTGAAATTCTTCTCAAGCTCGTAGAGCACCGCCTTGCCGCGACCCTTGCTCTTCTTGCGCTCCTCGCGGAGTTGCTCGAGCTGGTCAAAGAGACGGTTGATGGTGGTATCGAGCATGCAAGCCTACTGAGCATCGAAACAGGGCGGGAGATCATAGCAAACCACCCTCCGCATGCGGGTTTCGACTACTCGCACGCAAAGTCCTCACCGCTGGTCGACCAGCAGTAGTCCGGCCAACCATTGCTTCGCCAGAAGGTGACCAGGTTTATCTCGGTAACCAGCTCTTTAAAACCAGGAAGCTGTCGCATGTCTGACATCACGGGCCACCAAAGGAAGCCGTGACGTATCGCTGTGTACGGAACCTCCCGTGAGATGATGTTCAGAGCAAGTTCGGGGGCATCGAAGTAAGCGGCGAACAGAGCCGTATCGCTGTACTTTGCCGGCCACTGAAGATCGGGGTCGTTTGCCAGACGCTCGATAAACTCTAAAGCGTCGTCCGGTCGATCCAACATTTCGCTCAGTGGCTGATGGAAGTCTCGAACACCTGGCTGGTTGCCCTGAAAATCAGCGATAGCGTTCCGAATGCTGTCGTTCGACCCTTCGTTGAGCGCTATCATAAGATCAAACCATGGCTGAAGATCTGGCTCCAGGGTCTGGTTGATCCTCCTTGCAGAGTCAAGATCGCGAAGGCCGATGTGCATGATAGCTGCTAGATACGGGTTGCGTTCCGGCACTCTCATCATAGCCGTTCGCTCGTCGTGGATAGCCTTCGCATCAGACAGTCTTCCCGCTCGCGTCAGCATGTTCGCGAGATGACCGAGCGTGTATTCATTTCGGTGCAAGTCGTTTGCCTTTGCGTAAGACTCCAGCGCTGTCTGCCATTTCATTCTTGGGTAGGTGACTGTTGCATAGTCAGTATGCACCTGAGCAGAACCGGGGCTGAGCACCAGCGCTCTCGCCGCATGCTCCTGCGCTCGCTCGAGAATTTCCGGGGCATCCTCGGGTGAATGCGCCCACATGGTTGAGGCTATGCGCAGTCCCTCCGCACTCCAGGCAACCGCATAGTCAGGATCGAGCGACACGGCCCTTGCGTAGTCTCTGCGCAAATACGCCTCGTAGGCTTCGATGTTCCGAGTGCCGGCTCCGCGAAACGCATTGATTGATCCGACACCGAGCTTTACGCCGAGCGAACCCGCTACGGACTCTGCGATATCGTCCTGAATCTCGAATATATCGGCCAATTCCCTATCGTAGTTGTTCGACCACAAGTGATAGCCACTGTCCACATCGATGAGCTGGACGGTCACCCGAATGGCATCGCCGGAACGTCGTACGCTGCCTTCCAGAATTGCCGACACATTTAAAGAGCCGCCAATCTCGTCGATGTCTCGACTCTTTGCCGGAAACACAAAAGACTCGGTGCGACTCGCCACATCGAGACCTTCAAGCTGGGCAAGCTGGTTGATGAGCTCTTCCGCCATTCCGTCGGCAAGATACTTCTGGTCGGCATTCTCGCTCATGTCGGCGAACGGCAGGACGGCCAGCGACGGCGAACCAGGTGGGTCCGACGTGCCGAACTGAAGACCGGCAACAACAGCCATGACGAGGATAAGCGCTGCCGCCACCCAACCCAATGGCCGCGACGACGAAGCCCTGACGGCGCTCGGCAGGCGTTCAGCCTCGGGAATCAGTCGATAGCCCTTGCCGCGCACCAACTCAAGGTAACGAGGAGAGTGCGCATCATCCGACAGAGCGTCGCGCAATAGTTTAGCTCGCTGCGCCAGTGTTTCCGGCGAAACTGCTCGCCCCTTCCAGACCTGTGACGCGAGTTCGTCGTAAGACAAGAAAGACGGTGCGGCCTCCGTTAGCGCCAGCAACATGTCAAAGGTAAGCCCCCCGAGTTTGAGCGGACGACCGTCTACGGTGACATGACGAGTGCCGGTATCGATGACCAGGTTATCGACCTTGTAGCGAGCGGGCCTGTTTTTCGGTGTATCGGGCAAAACGCCCTCCCTACCGTCGTTTCCTGATCTCGTTAGCCCGGATTTTATCGAAATTTACCGTGTTCTTTGGACATTCTTCACAGGCGCTCTGCGCTCGCGCACTAGCCTCAGTCCAGTCCGGCGACGGAAAAACCGTTCGTCGCAAACCTGACGCAATCAGACATTTGGGGAGTAAAAACCATGCGCAAAGAAAGACGCACACACCGTGGCTTGTTGGCCATCAGTGTGACAACGCTGAGTTTCCTGTCGATGACCGCATCTGCCGATTTCCGGCATCCCGATTGGGGGCCCAGCAGTCCACTGACTCGGTTGGATGGCGAACAGATACCCGGAGGATGCCCAATCGAATCTCCGCAGGGTCGTTTCCTGTTCACGGCACGCCCGGGTGGCGGACTCGACATTTTTGTCAATGAACGCGAGTCGATTGACCAACCTTATGAATCAGGTGCTCCTTTACCTGCTCCGGCCAACGATGCAGGTCTCGCGGATGATTTTTGTCCAACGCCGCTGCCCGATAATGGCTTGCTTTTCGTTTCGCGTCGCGCGGATCCGGACGGCTGCGGTAACGCTGATATATACGCCACGGTTCAAAACCCGGCCACAGGTTGGCGTGAGCCCGTGAATCTGGGTTGCGACCCCTATGGGCCGAATACGCCGGGCGTTGAGTTTAGCCCCTCGCTGATCGAGACACACTTCGGCACCTTCCTGTTTTTCTCAACGGACTACTACACCGGAAATCAGGATATTTACCGAAGCCGTATGCGCAGCGATGGCACGTTTGAACCCGGTGTCCGCCTGCCCTGGCCGATCAATACACAATTCGACGATCGCCAGCCGAATGTCAGCCAGGATGGCCGTCGTATTGTGTTCGCGTCCAATCGACGCACAGCGAACGAAGCCAACCCGAATTTTGATATTTTCTACGCGAAGAAACGTTGGCTGTTTGGGCGCTGGCGCCGTGCCACGAATCTCAGCGCGACCGTTCCCTTTGACACTCTGGATACCAGTGAGACGCGACCCTCGCTGTCTTGGGACGGAAAGCGGCTGGTGTATGGCTCGGGCGGCGTCTGGATCAGCGAGTTGGAATACTGAGCTCAGCAGGGAAAGAGCAGGGTCACTGCTCTTGAGCGCTGGCGTGAACGGGTAATACCCGGCAAGAAATAATTGGGGTCAGGCCTTCAGGTGTGGGACCGAGTGGCGGCCTGACCCCAATTGCGCGCTCAGTTGTCCGTGGACGAGACCATCGAAGAGTGGCTTTCCGTGTATTCGGTCAGCAGGGCCTCAATGGCGATTCTTTCTTCCTCGACGCTTGTCGAGTCCGCGTCGGCGGCTTGTGCGAAGGTGGCGGTGATGATGGCCATACCGTCGACCTCGGTGTGCAGCACCAGTGAGGTGCCCGGCACCAGTCGGCGATCCCAGGCTTCGCGAACACTGGCCCAGTACTCTTGAGTTTTGCGCCAGTACGCGTAGCCCGGCTCAAAGTCGTAGCCGGCGATATTGCGGTAGTCGTTGAAGCCGAATTCACGGACCAGCGTTTCCTGAATCTCGCGTCCGGCGCGAATCGTCTTCGTGTTGTCCTGTTCGTGCGTCCAGCCGTTGGCTGTGATCGTGTGGCGGTTGCCGGCATTCAGCGCGTTGTAGTCATCGCGCGTCGTGTATTCGCGCCGCGGCAGCGGGCGCCAGCTACGACCGCTGGTCCACGTCGATACACCGTAGTCGTGCTCGAATCGGCCGTTGCCGCAGTATCGCGGTGCGTCGGAGACTTCGTACACGCACTGGGTCCACGCGCCCGTACGGTCGTCTTCAGAGACCGCGACCATGTCCCAGGTCTGGTCGGCAGCAAACTCGAAGTGGTGCTCCGGCTCAAACATCCAGTCCTGACGCCAGTGCTTGATAACCCCGCCACCCGGCATAACCAGAATGTGCTGCAGCACGATTTTCGATGGCGTGTCTTCGACCACGAGCACCATCTCGTACGCGCCGGTGGTTTTGTCGTCGCGGTACTCGTAGTCAGCCTTCAGCGCGACCGTTTCCTGGAAATGGAAACCCACGCGGTATTCGCCCTGCATCGCGAGGATGGCGAGACGATCCTGTTCGTGTTTGTCGTCGGTGGCCCGAATCGCGTTGAAGTAAGGATTCGGTATGAATTCGACAGCGGGCTTGTCGCTGGCTTCCGCCACGGCAGGGGTGCTGTCGGTCGCGGACTCACCCACCGGTCCGGTTGCGGCGCAACCGCTGGCGAATATGGAGAGAGGCAGGAGTGCCACAAGTCGGTAAATCATGTCGTTCTCAGTCTGTTTTTTGCCGGGAACGCCACTTTACGAATCCGGGGGCTCACCAACAATTTCGGTTTGCCCGCAGACCGCAGTGCTTCACGTCCCATCCCTGTGGAACGAAATGATAATGATTCTTATTTACAAAGCAAGGGAATCTTCAGAAAATTCGAAATCCCCCGAATTTCCCCGCCTCAGGTGCCGCAAAAGGTCCGCGTAACGCGCTCCTCGGGCACAGGCGGTTTTGCATAATCTGCAAAATCCGCCTGCTCGTCGAACGGCCGCGCCAGCACGCTGCGCAGCTCGTTGAACACGCTCAGGTCACTGTCGATGGCGCCCTGGATGGCTCGCTCGACCTGGTGATTGCGAGGAATGAACAGCGGGTTGACAGCGTTCATCGCGGTTCGCACGGTGGCCGTGTCGCGGCCCTGCGCGTCAATGGCTGCGCGCCAACCGGACTCGAATGCGCCAAATTCCGCATCGCCGTCGGCGTCGAGCCGATCAGCCAGCCGGCGAAAACTCAAGGTGTAGTCGAGCGCGTGCTCCTGCAGATGGGCAAGCCACGCAGCGGCCAGCGAGCGAGCCACTTCGCTGTCGGACGTGAAGCCGAGTTTTTTCGCGAGCCGCGCAAAATACAGCGACTCGAATCGCGGCAGCACGTCGTCGATCACATCCTCGAACGCCTCTCGCCCGTCATCCAGGAGCGACAGGCACTCCGCCAGTCGCATCAGGTTCCAGAGGATGATGTGCGGTTGCTGGTCGAATGCGTAGCGGCCCTGATGATCGATCGAACTGAATACCTTTGACGCATTGAACTCGTCCATAAAGGCACAGGGTCCGTAGTCGATTGTCTCGCCGGAGACCGACGTGTTGTCGGTGTTCATGACACCGTGGATAAAGCCGAGATCCATCCAGTGCGCCACCAGCGATACCTGAGCGTCGACCACGTGTTTGAAGAACTCGAGATACGGTCGGTACGTGTCGGCGAGGTCCGGCGCGTGCCTTGTAATGGCAAAGTCGGCGAGTGCCTTCAGATTGTCGCGCTCACCGCGCGAGGCGAAGTATTCGAACGTACCGATACGCACATGACTCGACGCAACACGGGTGAACACTCCACCCGGCAGCGGCAGCTCTCGAAGCACCTGCTCACCGGTCTGCACCGCGGCGAGTGCCCGGGTCGTAGGCACACCCAGCGCATACATGGCTTCACTCAACAGGTATTCCCGGATCACCGGACCCAGCGACGATCGGCCGTCACCACCGCGGGAAAACGGTGTCCGGCCGGAGCCCTTGAGCTGTACGTCGCGACGATGGCCGTCGCTATCGACGACATCACCGAGCAGCACGGCGCGCCCGTCGCCGAGCTGGCGATTGAAGTAACCAAACTGATGACCGGCATACGCGAGCGCAATCGGCTCAGCACCCTCCGGCAGCCGATTGCCGCTGAACAGCTCGGCCAGCGCATCGTCACTGGTGGCAAGATGCGCAAGCCCCAGCTCCTCGGCCAGCGGCGCGTTCCAGGCGAGCAGCGTCGGTGCGGCCACCGGCACCGGTGCGACGCGCGCATACATCGGCTCGGGCAGGGATGCGTAGCTGTTTTGCAGGCTGGATGGGCTGATGATCGTCTCCACCGAGGGTCGGTCAGCCGTGGACATGGGGCCAGCCGCCGGGGATCACAAGCCGGGCTTTACGCGGCGCTGGCGGTCGAATCCCGCAGCACCGCAAGAAAGCCCTCGCCGTAGCGCTCCAGTTTGGTCTGACCGACACCGCTGATAGCCAGCATGTCGGCCTCGGTCTGCGGCCGCTGCTCGAGAAACTCGTACAGCGTGGCGTCATGGAAAATCACGTAGGCCGGCACATTGTGTTCATCGGCAAACGTCTGGCGGCAGGCGCGCAGCGCCTCCCACAGTGCCCGGTCTTCTTCCGCCACCACGTGGCCGCGTGCCGCCGACCGCCGGGGCGCCTTCGCCGGTGCTTTCGGGTCTTCGCGAAATCTGATCGGTGTCTCGCCGCGCAGCACACCGCGGCTGGTCTCCGTCAATACCAACGCGCCGAACCGTTCCGCGTCGGCGCGCAAATGACCGGCGGCGATCAACTGGCGCACAACCGATCGCCAGGTGCTCGTCGAACGCTCAGTGCCGATGCCGTACACGCTCAGGCGATCGTGGCCGTTCTGGCGAATCTTGTCCGTGTCCTTGCCGAGCAGAACGTCGACCAGATGCGCCGCGCCGAATCGCTGCCCTGTCCGGTACGCGGTGGACAGCATTTTTTGCGCGGCCTCGGTGCCGTCCCAGGTTTTCGCCGACACGAGGCAACCGTCGCAGTTGCCGCAGTCGTCGGCCAGCGTATCCCCGAAATACTCGAGCAGCGGGCGGCGTCGGCAACCGGTGCCCTCACACCAGCCCAGCAGCGCGTCGAGCTTGTAACCCTCGTAGCGCTTGTATTCGTCATCGGCATCACTCTCATCGAGCATCTGCCGCAGGCGCACTACGTCCTGCAGGCCATAGGCCATCCACGCCTCAGCGGGATCACCGTCACGGCCGGCACGCCCGGTCTCCTGGTAGTAGGACTCCATGCTCTTCGGCAGGTCGAGATGCGCGACAAATCGCACGTCGGGTTTGTCGATGCCCATGCCAAACGCGATGGTCGCCACGATGATCAGCCCGTCCCCGACCAGGAAGCGCCGCTGGTTGTCGTGCCGAACATCAGCGTCCAGCCCCGCGTGATACGGCAGCGCGGTGAAGCCCTGCTGGTTCAGCCACGCGGCCGTGCTCTCGGTTTTTTTGCGCGACAGGCAATACACGATGCCCGCCTCGTTGCGGTGCGACTGCAGGAATTTCAGTAGCTGGGACTTCGGGTCGATCTTCGCGTGCACGGCGTAGCTGATGTTCGGACGATCGAACGGCGAGATGAACATCGCCGGATCCACGAACGCCAGTCGGTCCACAATCTCGGCCCGCGTGCGCTCGGTGGCCGTGGCCGTGACCGCCATGCGCGGCACGCCGGGGAACAACTCACCGAGCTCGCCCAGCGACAGGTAGTCGTGGCGGAAGTCGTGGCCCCACTGCGATACGCAGTGTGCCTCGTCGATGGCAATGAGTGAGATCGGTATCTCGCGCAGCAGCGCACGGGTGCCGCTGGTGGCCAGCCGCTCCGGCGCAACGTAGAGCAGCTGCAGCTCACCGCGGCGGAGCCGATGCATGACCGCCTGCTGCTCCTCCCAGGGCTGACTGGAATTCAGGTAGGCCGCCTCAATGCCGAGCTCCATCAGCGCCGCTACCTGGTCCTGCATCAATGCGATCAGCGGCGACACCACGAGGCCGGTGCCCGAACGCAGCATGGCCGGAATCTGGTAGCACAGTGATTTGCCGCCGCCGGTCGGCATCAGCACGAGCACGTCTTGCCCGCTGAGCGCGGCGTCGATGATGGCCCGCTGCTGACCCCGGAAGTCGGCGTAGCCGAACACGTCGTTAAGCAGGGTCGTGGGAGTGGCGTGCATCGATGGCGAGTGTACACAGAGACGCAGGCGAGGTGTGCAGGAAAAATCGACGCCTTTGTGCGGTTTCATCAAAAAAGTCTCACAGCAGTAATAAACCCGAACCGGTCTCGGTCGTATAGCGGGAAGCTCAACCGAACCGGAGATGGATATGACACGAACATGGATTGCCGCAGCGGCCTTAAGCCTGCTGCCGGTATTTAGCGCCTGGGCCGACTCCGGCCAGGTATTCGCCACCAAAGCCGGCGCGATTCGCGGCTATGACGCTGTGGCCTACCACACCGAAGAACGCCCGGTGAAAGGCAGCAAGGATTTCACCTTCGATTACAACGGCGCGACCTGGCGCTTCTCGAGTGCTGAAAACCTCGAGCTGTTCAGGAACGACCCGGAACGCTACGCACCGGCCTACGGTGGCTACTGCGCCTTCGGTCTGAGTCGCGGCTACGCGGTCGACACCGACCCGCGCGCTTTTTCGATCGTCGACGGAAAGCTGTATTTGAATCACAACCTGAGCGTTCGTCGAACCTGGCAGAAAGACATCCCGGGCAACATTGCCAAGGCGGATCGTAACTGGCCGTCTGTATCAGCCAAGCTGTAAATCGGCAGCGAAACAAGGAGCACCGTATGAAGACCGTATCCCACCTCCTGATGGTCACCGTGGCGCTCCTCGTTGCGACGACGGCGCTGGCGGATGACACCGAGGCCGAGGCGAAAGCACCGGCCATCGGTGGCTACAGCCCCGTGTCCTACTTCACCGAGAACAAGGCCGAACGTGGTAGCCGCGAATTCTCGGTGGAGCATGACGGGCGGCTCTACTACCTGACGTCCGCAGCACAGGTCGAAATCTTCAACGACAACCCGGACAAATACCGTCCGCGTCACCCGTCCTGTCCTTACAGCCTGGCATACGGCATGGTCTTGCCGCTGGATCCCACCAATTTCAAGATCATTGGTGACAGCCTGCTGCTGTTTCATCGTTCCGAAGAGAAAGACGCCCTGCTGGAATGGAACACATCGGAACTGAGCGAAGAGGAATTGCTCAGCCGCGCCGACGCCAACCTCTTCCGGCTCGAGTTTTAAACCACCGCCCGCCATGCAGGCCGGCCCGTCATTCCGCATAATGACGGGCCATGAGCCACGACGATGCAGTGACCGGCCTGCTTGCCCGATGGAGTGACGGCGACGAGCAGGCACTCAACGAGCTGACACCGATCGTCTATGACGAGCTGAAGAAACTGGCTCGCAGCGCTTTTCGTCGGGAACACGGCGCCCACACACTGCAGGCCACGGCACTCGTTAACGAAGCCTACGTGCAACTCGTCGGTGCTGACGTCAACTGGAAAGGCCGCTCACACTTTTTTGCACTCGCCGCTCGCATGATGCGGCGCATCCTCGTCAATCACGCCAACGCCAAAGCAGCGGAGAAACGCGGCGGCGACCGTGTGCAGGTTACGCTGCACGAGACCTCAATCGCCGACAGTCATAACGCGCAGGATGTCATCGACCTGGACAAGGCCCTCGCCGAGCTCGCCACCCACGACGAACGCACCGCGGAAATCGTCCAGCTTCACTACTTCGGCGGCATGACCTACGAAGAAGCAGGTGCCGCACTCGGCGTCTCGCTGGCCACGGCGAAACGTTCACTGCGGTTTGGAAAAGCATGGATGCGGGACTACCTGGACCGGCATCGGGGTGAGTAGCGTTTCCCTCAATCGGCGCCGTTAAGGAGTGTCGCTGTTGCCGAATCGACGTTCGTGTCGGTCTGACAGCTGCATGACAACGATGGACACACCGTGCGCCAGCAGGGGCACGGCAAACAGCAGCGAGATTTTCAGAATGCCCCAGTCTCCGTCCATCAGCGCAACCATGCCAAAGATCGCGACAACGACGACAACGCTGGCGGCGTGAAAATAGAAGTGCAGCCGCGCCCGCGCCTCGGCCTCTTCCGCCTTGAGCGCTGTGGCTTTTCTCGCCTCGTCTTCGATGTCAACAGACAAGGTGGTGGCGTCAACGCCAAACGCGGCGGCCAACGCCATCGCAGACTCCTGCGATGCCTTGTCGCCGTTTTCGATCCGCTGAATCGTTCGCAGACCAATACCCGCGAGATCGGCCAGGTGCTCCTGTGACCAGTGGCGCTCCTCTCGCCATCGCCTGATTTTTGCTGCATCGACTTTGAACGTCATAGCGGAATTCCTCTCTGCTGATTGTGAGTGTAGCCCGTGACAGGGCGTGATCCACAATGGGTGCTCGAGCGGGATTCCACCACGCCATTCGGGTGACAGAAACCCGCCACAAGGCCGCCAGACAACCGCCAAGTGGCGTCGATAAGCGAATTCCGGGGATTTGCTGCGGCATGGCAGTGCCGTGAAATTTCCGTGGTAGACATTCAGCGACGTTTGCTGATCGGCAATATCAGTCCGCCGCAGACGACGTGCTTGCCAGGTAGCTCTGCTGCAGATCGCGTTCTCGGCCGGAGAGCATACGTTCCTGACTGGCCAGCATGCTTCCCAACAGCCAGTCCGGAAAGGCGTCAGCCAAGTCGGCCGGGCCGAGCACCCGTACATGCCCCTTGTCAATTTCATCGCGTAGCGACACGAATCCTCGCCAGGCGTAGGTGAATGATCTGAGCCTTGCAATGACGCGCAGGTCTTCGTCGAATCCCGGGTGTTTCAGGCATGCCTGCACCTTTTTGTTTTCGGCGAGTATCCAGAAGTAGCGTTTCTTGACGGGTTGGTCCTCGAATTCAAAGGCGATTGTCGTTCGACCCGTCGGCATGATCTCGGTGTTCATGCGCATGTGCATGCTCCAGATCAGGTGCTCCGCATCGAGATCGTCGGTGACCAGATCGCGCCCCCAGCGGTGCCCCCAGATTCCGAGATCGAAAACAATATTGCCGAGTTCAAGGCCGGCCGGCGTCAGGAAGTACAGAGACTTTTCGCCATCGCCCGGACGGCGCTCGATCACGCCGGCTTCCTCGAGCTTTTTCAGCCTGGCGCTCAAGGTCGATGCCGAAATTCTGGGTAAGGCGCGTTCCAACTCTGAAAAGCGGTGAAAGCCATCGGCAAGGACCAGGACGACCAGGATGGTCCAGCGCTCTCCCAAAATTTCCGTTGCGAGCGACACCGGACAGTACTGTCCGTATTGACTTTTCATGCCCTCAGTCTGCCGGGCTGCGGTCGTCGAAATCAACTTCGAAAATCCTAGTAGATTTTCGGGAGGCCAGCTGAGAGTGTAAGAACGCAACTGCGAGGAGACAGACGATGACTCAACAGCCCGCTACAAGCTCCCTGGAATTGCTCCTGCCCGTGATCGCCGCCCATCGCCGCGAGGCCGACCAACAGCGGCAGCTGTCCAGCGAGGTCTTCGACGCCGTTTGTGACAGCGGGCTGCTGGGCATGCCGCTCGCGCCGGCACACGGGGGCCTGGGCACCACGTTGCCCGACATGCTGCAGATTTATGAATCCATCGCCCACGAAGATGCCGCGGTGAGCTGGGTGATCTGGAACGCCGGCCTTATCGGGCTCTACGCACGGTATATGCCGCAAGCGCTGCGAGAAGAACTGTTCTCCGGGTGCAGCCAGTTGATCTGCCAGTCGACCATTCCGGCAGGCGAGCTGGACGTGCAGGACGATAAGATTCATGTGCGCGGCCGCTGGCCGCTGATGTCGGGATGCCCAGGTTCAGAGTGGGCGGTGTTGAACTGCCGCAAATTCGTCAACGGCCAAGCCGTCGTAGATGCCATGGGTGCGCCCGAGCTGGCGCTCGCTGTCATACCTCGCGAGGCCTTCGAGATCGTAGACACCTGGCACTCAAGTGGCTTACGCGGCACGGGCAGCCACGATATCGACGTTGTTGAGACACCGGTCCCTGCGCATCGCAGCTTTTCAATTGCCACCGAAGCGCTGATCACCGGGCCGACAGATCGCCTGCCGATTTTCGCCAGTGTGTCGGCGATCTTTGCGGCGCAGGCGCTCGGCGTCGCTCGAGCGGTGTACGAGCATGCTCTGCACCGAGGCCAATCGACTGTGACGCCAGGCCCGATGCCGGATCCGCGCGATCGGCCCGAATACCAGATCGCCATTGCGCAACACGGAGAGGCGCTGGCGGTCGCGAAAGAGCGATTGCTCGCGGCCGCCGAGCGGGTCTGGGCACGGGCGGATTCAGGGGCTACGCCGAGCCCCGATTTGAGCACGGATCTGTATGCCGCTGTGTTCTTTGTTATTCAGTCCGCAAAGTCCGCCGTCGATACACTGCATGGGCTGAGCGGCACGTCCGGACTGTACGAAGACTCTCCGAGCGAGAAGCCCGCGCGTGACCTGCATGCAATGCTGCGACACATTGTCGCGCAACCCGCCATGCACGCCGACGTCGGCCGAGCGCGATTGGGGCTGCAACCGGAGTGGCCGCTGTTTTTCGTGTGAATCAGGGTGCCTTGTGCGGTGACAGATCGCGCAATGACACTCTTGTGTACGCAGACCTGTCTGTCAGTCGCTGAAAATCCAGAGGCGCTACTTACTTGCGCAGTAATTTAA